>NZ_VTYC01000045.1:0-38499 GCF_013114115.1 Vibrio sp. 070316B
TCCTTAATCTATGGATACATCATAAGTTTGGTCTATCGGGTAAGTGAGAGGAAAGCCCTCCGCGAAGCGGCTTAGTTCAACAGCTATTAGACAGAAAAATTCTGCATTTAAATACAGAATTATTCTGTCTAGTTTCATATGCGTTGCACTCTAGCACAATTAATTTCATTATTTCAGTGACTTAAAACATAGATAAATACATCGAATGACAAAATACAGAATATTTCCATATAGTATGAACCTAGCAAAAAACCTCTCGTACTGTATGTACTCACAGCTCTTCTCGCCATATTGAAAGCACAAAAAAGCCTGCTATCTATGCGAACATAAATGGCAGGCTTTATACGTTAATTAAGCTTTTGAGTGGTTAGCTTACGCCGCTTCGAATGCTAAAGCTTTCTTTTCTACTTGGCGGAAAATCAGCGTTAATATGCCGTTTACTGCTAGGTAGAATGCACCAGCAATACCGAATACAGTCAGTGTGTCGTAGGTTTGACCGTTAATACGCTGAGCGTAGCCCATCAAATCCATAATGGTGATGGTGCTTGCTAGTGATGTGCCTTTGAAGACTAGAATCACTTCGTTTGAATAAGCAGGAACGGCGCGGCGTAGTGCGTATGGCAATAGCACTTTAAGCGTCGCAATTTTGTCCATACCTAGTGCACGACATGCTTCCCACTGCCCTGCAGGAATCGCGTTGAATGCACCTCTGAACAGTAGCGTGCTGTATGCCGCAGTGTTCAAAGCCAATGCTAACATTGCACAGAACCAAGGTTGGCTAAGCCATATCCACATGAAGCTTTCACGAATCCAATCGAACTGACCAGGGCCGTAATACACCAAGAAGATCTGAACCAGTAATGGTGTACCGGTGAACAAGGTGATGATGCCGCGTGTTACCCAGTGAATCGCAGGTAATCTTAGGATCAGTGTTACCGTCATCAGCAGCGACAAGATACAACCAACAAGCAGTGACGCGCCTGTGAGTTGAAGACTGGTCGCTAAACCTTCAAGCATTTGAGAGAGGTATTGTTGATTCATGCCATTGCCCCTTTGTTACCCAAACCTTGAATAGAGAACTTACCATCAATCACTTTTACTGCTCTTTGCGTGATCAATGTGATGATTAGGTAGATAGCTGCCGCCGTTGCGTACCAAGTAAATGCTTCGTGCGTTGCTGCTGATGTTAGTTGCGCTTGCTTCAGAAGATCGGTTACGCCAATCAGAGAAACCAATGCGGTATCTTTCAATAGAACCAACCACTGGTTCGTTAAGCCTGGTAATGCGTGTCTTACTGCTTGTGGCAAAACAATTCTGAAGAATGCGTGCGATTGTGGAATACCCAATGCACTCGCCGCTTCTCTCTGCCCTTTACTTACCGCTTTCAAAGCACCACGAATGGTTTGTGAAGCGTAAGAAGCGAAGATAAGTGACAACGCAACAACACCAGATAAGAACGGGCTTACTTCAATAAAATCACCAGTGATCATGAAGAGCACTTGCGTTGAACCAAAGTAGATAAACAAAACTACCAAGATTTCTGGTAGACCACGTACGATTGTCACGAACGCGGTTGTCGGCCATTTGATTGCAATGCGACGAGACATTTCACCGCCAGCAAACATTACCGCTAAAACTAATCCAACCAATAGGCTTACGAATGCAAGCTGAATAGTCATCCAGCTTGCCTCGACGAGCCCTAAAGAGTAACCCGTTAATTCCATAAATTACTTACCGAAGTACTTGTTGAAGATCTTGTCGTACTCGCCGTTTGCTTTAACTGCTGCAAGTGCTGTGTTCAGTTGTGCAACTAGCTCTGGGTTGCTCTTGTTTACTGCGATACCAAAACCATTACCAAAGTACTCTTGGTTTGTTACTTGGTCGCCAACGTACGTTAGGTTGTCTTCTTTCTTAAACCATTCAGCTACTACCGCTGTGTCACCGAATACAGAATCGATACGACCGTTTTTCATGTCGATGAATGCATCTTGGTAGCTTGAGTAAGGAACAGCTGTCACACCTGGCAGTTGCTCCAGAAGGTAACTTTGGTGAGTAGAACCGTTTTGAACACCGATACGCTTGCCTTCTAATGCTGCTTGGTCTGCTACTTTGCCTTCAATAGAGATGAATGCTGCAGAGTTGTCGTAGTAAGCGTCAGAGAAGTTTACCTGTTGAAGACGTGCTTCAGTGATGTCCATTGCAGAGATAGCCGCATCGTAACGTTTGAATTTAAGAGCTGGGATCAGGCTATCGAATGCTTGGTTGTGGAAAGTACACGTTGCTTTCATCTCTTCACAAAGTGCGTTTGCTAGATCAACGTCGAAGCCTTGGATTTGGTTGTTCTCATCCATGTATTCGAATGGTGCATAAGTCGCTTCCATTGCGAATTTGATTTCTTCTTGAGCTGCTGCATTGAAAGAAGCAAGACCGATAAGTGAAGCTAGTAGAATCTTTTTCATTTTGTTACTCCGAATACATTGTGATAGTGGCCTGTGGCCATTCTTATAATTTGATTGTTTTAATCGATGTTGTGTTTAGGTAAATCTAGTCAGTGACTTAGTGAGTCAAATACTCAGCAAACTCTGGAGTCTGCGGATTAATAAATGCGTCGCTAGTGCCGTGTTCCACGATGTAACCCTTCTCAAGGTAAAGAACGTGGCTCGCAATCTTCTTGGCGAAGTCAACTTCGTGAGTCACTACCACCTGAGTAATCCCGGTGCCGCTTAGCTCTTTGATGATGCTAACAACTTGGTTGGTGATCTCTGGGTCAAGAGCCGCTGTTGGTTCGTCAAATAGCAATACATCTGGCTTCATCATAAGAGCACGAGCAATGGCGACACGTTGTTGCTGGCCACCTGATAGTTGTAACGGCCAAGCGTCTGCTTTGTCTGCAAGCTGTAACGTTTTCAAAACCGTTTGCGCTTGTTTGATCGCTTCTTGCTTATCTAGGCCTGCAACCTTAGTTGGTGCTTCAATCAAGTTTTCCATTACCGTCATGTGTGGCCACAAGTTGTATTGTTGGAAAACCATGCCGACTTTACGACGAAGTTTCAGCCCCTGCTTCTCTTGGATCTGGCTAGAAAAATCGAATTGCTCATTCGCAATGTCTAGCTCACCGTTATCCGCAATTTCTAGCAGGTTCAAAACACGCAGTAGTGAACTCTTACCGGCGCCGCTTGGGCCAAGCAGGACCAAGGTTTCACCACTCTCACAGTTAAAACTGATGTCGTGAAGAACTTGGATATCGCCGTATGATTTATTGATGCTCTTTACTTGAATACTCATGCCAAAATACTGCATTAATTGTCATTTGTTGGTTATTCTATTTAAACTGAACTTTTATGCAAGAAAAATGTATAAAAAATTAATTTGTTGAATTTTTGTAACAAATATTGCACAAAAAACAGCCTCATTAACTGCTCCTACCTCTTTTTCATCCAAGCTATTGAAAACTCGGATATGACACCAAAAAGCAAACGTTTATATAAATCCAAACCCACTTAATCAGCGAAGGTAGTAGACTCTTAATTGAACCTATAAACCTGAATAAAAATCAGGGGTAACCACCCTATTATTACTCTGACAGGAGCGAATAAGTGTGCTTAATTTTTCTTTTGTTTAGCTTTCCACGTACGCATCGAATGCACACGAGTTATTGAAAATTGAGTTTCCTAGGAAGCGTGACGCTCCAATAAATGCTTTAATGGCATCTATTCTCAATAACTAGCACTTGCCAGCGAACAAGACGTATTACAAGTAACCAGTCATCTATTCTTAAAGCGACAAACACTAAGGCAATCATATGCAAAACGATGTCTCTTCTACGCTTGAGGCTACTCAGCGACAGACTCAACAGAATCCAGAATCAAAACCAGAGAAGAAAAGCCTCAGCATTTTGCTTGAGCTGATTAAATTTATTCAACCTTACAAAGGCCGCGTGATTGCAGCTCTGATCGCTTTGATCTTCACAGCGAGCTTAACCCTTTCAGTGGGACACGGTATTCGCCTTCTTATTGACCAAGGTTTTAGCCAACAATCGTTATCAGACTTAGGTAGCGCAATCCAATTCATCATGGTTGTGGTGGTATTGATCTCTATTGGTACCTTCTTCCGCTTCTATTTGGTGTCTTCTGTAGGCGAACGCGTGAGTGCAGATATCCGCCTATCCGTCTTCAATCACGTGGTAACACTCCATCCGAGCTACTTTGAAACCAATGGCAGTGGCGACATCATGTCGCGCATTACAACAGACACCACCCTGCTTCAGAGTATCATCGGCTCTTCGTTCTCGATGGCGATGCGCAGCGCGCTAATGTGCCTTGGTGCAATCATCATGTTGTTTGCCACCAACATTAAACTCACGCTTATCGTGCTGGCATCGGTGCCGTTTATCTTGATTCCAATTTTGGTTTACGGGCGTCGTGTAAGAGCGCTATCACGTAAAAGCCAAGATTCGATGTCAGACGTCGGCTCTTATGCGGGCGAAGCGATTGAGCACATCAAAACCGTGCAGAGCTACAGCCGAGAAGCTCAAGAGAAAGCATCATTCGCGCTTGAAGTAGAAAAGGCTTATGAAATTGGTCGTCAACGCGTAAAACAGCGCGCGATTCTTATCTCTGGCGTGATTGTTATCGTGTTCAGTGCGATTGCAGGCATGCTTTGGGTGGGTGGTACTGATGTTATCAACGGCACAATGTCCGCCGGCGATCTGGCTGCATTTGTCTTTTACGCGATTATGGTCGCTTCATCCCTAGGGACAATTTCTGAAGTGATGGGCGAATTGCAACGCGCAGCAGGTGCTACTGAGCGTTTAATTGAGATTCTGCAAGTGGAAAGCCACATCGTTGCCCCAGTCGAGAATCCAACATCGCTCGATAACTTAACGCCAGAAGTCGCTTTTGATAATGTGACCTTCTGTTACCCGTCTAGACCTGATCAACCAGCAACAAGCAACCTGTCGTTAACCGCGCACGAAGGTAAAGTATTGGCGTTAGTTGGCCCATCTGGTGCAGGTAAAACCACCCTATTTGAATTACTGCAACGTTTCTACGACCCTCAAATGGGTAAAGTGACGCTTGGTGGTGTGGAACTGAATCAGTTTGACCCGAATGAACTAAGAAAACAGATGGCGCTTGTTCCTCAACAGCCTGCTCTATTCAGTAACGATGTGTTCCATAACATTCGCTACGGCAACCCAGAAGCGACCGATGAACAAGTGATTGAAGCCGCGAAAAAAGCACACGCACATGAGTTTATTCAGAACCTACCCGATGGGTATCATAGCTTCCTCGGTGAGCGCGGTGTAAGGCTTTCCGGTGGTCAACGTCAGCGCATTGCGATTGCACGTGCCATCTTGAAAGATCCTAATATTCTGTTGTTAGATGAAGCGACAAGTGCTCTAGACAGTGAAAGTGAGCATCATGTTCAGCAAGCATTGGAAGAATTAATGCGCGGCAGAACAACGATCATCATCGCCCACCGTTTATCGACAATCAAACACGCAAACCAAATTGCAGTACTCGATCAAGGACAGCTTGTAGACATCGGCAACCACCAGTCGCTCATCAACAGCTGTGAACTTTACCAACGCCTGGTTGAACTCCAATTCAAACACCTGAGTGACGAACCTGCTAATAACTAACAGCCAAGTCTCTGACAACGTGTGATTTCTAGCTTCAAAAACTTAAATCACACGTGTTGCAGTTTTGTTAAATTAGCGGTAGGGTTTTTATTCCAATGAAGGATAAATAACAATAAGAGAGTTCGCATGGAAGCATTATTATCTGACTACCCGGTAGTAACAGAAATCCCAGTCGCTTGGGGAGAAATGGACGCACTCAATCACGTCAACAACGCTGTGTATTTTCGCTACTTTGAAACCGCTCGCTTAGATTTCTTTAAGCACGTAGAGCTAATGGAAGAGATGGCAATTACCAAAGTTGGCCCTGTTCTTGGCGACACTTATTGTAAATATTTCCGACCTGTCACCTACCCTGATACTTTGATGGTGGGTTCACGAGTCACCGATATTCAAGACGATCGGTTTACCATGGAATACGCGATCGTCAGTAAAGCGCAACAAAAGCTGACTACTGTTGGTACAGCGACTATCGTGATGTTCGACTTTGCATCGAACCAAAAAGCGCTGCTGTCACTGCGCCTAACCAGTGAAATTGAACGCATGAACACGCTTAAAAGCCCATGCTTCAAACAAGAAGCAGTAACGGAATAAACGATTCGTTAATTCAGACCGAATTAGAAACCTCAGATATAAAAAAAGCCACTCGTTTGAGTGGCTTTTTGTTTCTTGGTTCACTGTGCTGATAAGCAGTTAAGCCTTATAAACCTTGAACGTACTGAGCGTTAGTACGAATCTCGACAAGTTGCTCTAGGTGTTGCTGTGAGCCTTCAACGCCGTTGATTAAACCTTCGAAGTGCTTAATCAGCTCTACCTTGTCTTGAACTTCTTTTGAACCCGCGCCGATGTTGGTTAGGTCAATGAAGAATTCGTCAAACAGGCCAGAGAAATCCGTTACAGCGTCATGGTTTAGGAACTGCTCGTGGTTGTAAATGCTTGGGTAGCCACCCTTCTGCTTATCAACAGCGAACGAGATACCTTTCACGTTAGTAATCGTGGTAGCTTTCTCACACTTCAACATACAACCCGCTTCGATGCTTGGTTTGTTACAGCCTACTGTTCTTTGGAAGAAACATTGGCGGCTAGTCATCATCAAGATTGGGTGGTAAATGCTGTAGAACAGTTTGAAGTTCTCTGGGCGGCGAATATGACGAATCTGACCTTTGTTGATCTCGTTCGAAATGAACGCGCCCGCACAGTTTAGCTCTTCTTTAAGCGTCACTAGTGCGTGAGAGTTTGTCGTGTTCATGAATGGACCTGCAACCCACTCGATACCCATTTCGTAAGCCTTGTATGCGATACCCGTGTTATTAGTCACGATGCGAGCAGGCTTAACGACTTCCAGGATACGAACGGCTTCGTCGTAGTCCTTACCGATCAATACTGCAGGGAACCAAGGAATCAAACGTGGGTTTGCCGCTAAGATATCGATGTACTTGTTACAACGCTTTTTAAAACTTTCTGGTAGCTTGAAGTAAACGTCCGCATCCGTCACATCACATAGGTGCAGGTCTGCAACATCAGCGATAAGCATTGACATAGTCGGCTTTTCGTTCACTTTAGGATGCTGTGGCAGTGCTGGCACTTCAACGTGCTTAATCACTTCAACAGAGCCATTTAGAATGAAGTCGATCTCGTCTTTAAGGTCAGACACTTCTTTCAACGGAATCACTAGCCCAGAGTCCACTTCGCTGAAATCTTGGCTTTCTAGTGTGTGAACCGCACTCTTCACGTTTTTGAATCGCTTCTCAAGTAGCTCCTGAGTGATCGCTTTCTCTTCTGTTGCTGTAAGCAGCGATTTAGATTGCAGGGTGAAGTTCTCTTTTTCTGTCTTCACTGTCACCGTAAATGGCTGACCTGCTTTTGCGCTGAAAGACATAGCAACCGGCGTTTTACGGATATCAAGGAACTTAATCTTGTCACGCATTTCGTCACCAAGTACATCTTTCGCTTCATGCAGCTGTACTGTCGCTTCTTGAATCTGAACCACTGAGATTTCGTTGTTCTTCTCTTTCGCCTGCTCAACCGCATAGTTAATGCTGTTATCACGAGGGTTATCGATGAACATGTCTTTCGTTAAGTTGCCCTTAAGGAAAGAGTTCGTGAATTCACGGTTGAATACTTTGTGTAGGTTAGCATCGTCTTCAAGCAACAAACCCTCTTGTACAAAGCTATCGATCTGCTTACGCCACGTATCTACCACGGTGTAAACGTAGTGTGCGCCTTTAATACGACCTTCGACTTTAAGCGAGTCTACCTTTGCGTCTACCAGTTCTGGCAAATCGTAATAGGCAGAGTTGTCTTTTAGGTTCAGTGGAAAGCGGTTACCCGCATTGGTGATTTCATATTCATCACGACATGCTTGGCTACAACGACCGCGGTTACCTGAGTTCCCCACACTTACTGAGCTTGAGTAACATTGACCCGAAAACGCGATACACAGTGCGCCATGTACGAACACTTCTGTTAGTACATCATGGTCGTGTGCGACTTCAGTCAGCATTTTAATTTCAGGTAGGTTCAACTCACGAGATAAGTTAACGCGCGATGCACCAACCTTAGACAGGAACTTAATCTGACCTTCGTTGTGTGTGGTTAGCTGAGTTGAAGCGTGAACATCTAATGATGGGAAGTGCTTCTTCACTAGGTTAAACAAGCCCAAGTCTTGGACAATGATGCCGTCTACCTTGGTGTTCACCAGCTGGTTTAATAGCTTAGTAATGCTCTTCGTTTCGTGCTCCAGCAACACTACATTAAGCGTTAGAAAGATCTCACAACCGTATTCATGAGCAAGGCGGATTACCCCGTTCAACTCATCTAACGACAGGTTAGAAGCTCTGTTACGAGCGTTGAAGGTATCTAAACCGCAATAAACTGCATTTGCTCCGGCTACGATGGCTGCTTTAATCGCTTCTACATCGCCACCAGGGGCTAATAACTCAATTTTTCTGCTCATTTTTGAAGTCGCTCACTTACTTATAATTTTTAAGCCGCGTATTCTACCCACATCACGATCTGTTTACCACTGTACAACACTTTTCAAACTCAATGACCTCAACAATGCCTAATCCTTCAGCTTTACCTGTCCTGTACTCTCTCCGCCGCTGTCCTTACGCCATGCGCGGGAGAATGGGCATCGCTTTATCCAAACAACAAGTACTACTGAGAGAAATCGTCACCAAAGACAAGCCTAGTGAACTACTGGCCAGTTCGCCAAAAGGTACGGTTCCAGTATTAGTGTTATCCGATGGCAAAGTTATTGAGCAGAGCTTAGATGTGATGATGTGGGCGCTTCAGCAGAACGATCCTCAAGATCTTCTGCGTTCGAGTAACCCTTCACTCAGTGAACAAATCCACCAACTCATTCAACAAAACGACAATGAGTTTATTGGTCACTTAGAGAAATATCGCGCTTCTGTTCGCTATCGCAATGACGACATCGAGCAGCGTAGAAACTTATGTGAAACCTTTATTAGCGAGCTTGAGGCTAAGCTCGCCAACCATGACTATTTGTTTGGAGATTCCCCTAGCCTAGCCGACTTTGCTGTGATGCCATTCGTCAGTCAGTTTGTAAGAGTAGAAAAGAAATGGTTTGTGCAGTCTGAATACCAGAACGTTGGGCGTTGGTTACGGTCGCACCTTGAAAGTAAACTCTATACCCAAGTAATGAAACAGTACCCATTATGGAATGACACCAAGCAAGATTGTCTTTTTGGATAACAAAAAAACCGCTCATAACGAGCGGCTCTTTTACTTCATAAACTTTTACACGATGCGTCTGCACTCAAAGATTATTGAATCGCAATTGAAATCTCGACTTCAGTTTCGCCTTTGTACAGCTCAAAGTCGGTTGTGTACGCTCGAGTATGTGGACAATCTGTGGCGTTAAAATACGCCCATACTTCTCCCCACAGATCGATCACCGCTTGTGGCAACTCGCCTTGTGCAGAGAACGTTAGGTACTTACCCGCCTCGATATTGGTTTCAACTAGATCATCCATAGCGTTATCAGTAAGCGCATTGGTACAAGCAATCACATCAAAGTCACCCGTAAAATCTGACTCGTAGTTGGTGTATACGCCGTAAACCTTGGAGTCCGGAGTCAACTTTGGAAAAGCTTGTTCGAAAAAGCCTTGCCATAATTGCCCTATTTTTGCCTTAGCTGGGTCAACTTCATCGGTATTGTTGGTTCTTACCGAAAAACCATATGCCTTTACCGCTCCTAATATTTGTTCTTTCACTCTTCTATTTCCTAAGCCATTTTATTGCGTCAACTGTTAAGCCAACTCGATTCTAGTCTTGGATTTCTTTGTGTCCGCACTTTTGACAAACAACATGGCGAGAAAACTCATCCATAGAGGCGATAAAAGGCCCAAGAAGCCATCCTTTAATTACGCCTGCGATAAATTCATGCCGCTTTTGGTTTGGCTTGCCTGCAAATGCACTCTCCTTTCTAACCAAAACAACAACGTGTTGCGTACGATCACGACAAGATGTGCAGTAGCTTTGCTCTATTGAATTACTCATATGTCACCCTATGACGTTTTGAAAGATTTTTGCTTAAAATGAGGGTTGTCGACACACACTTCTAATTCAGTAATTCCCGTCAATACAACAAGTTGTTCTTGACCAGAGACACTTAGCTTAATGCATTCTTCTTTGTCTTGGTTACGCTGGGTATCTAATGCAACACCCTCGACCTGTTCGCCAGAACGTAAAGTGAGCTTAATTGGGTATCTGTGCATACACACAATTTCAATATAATCGTAATCACTGCAACTAATCATAATGCCTCCCATTCATCCATCACGCTAATGCGACATGCCATTCTATGCAAACTGTTTATAATCAATCATTTACTCACGTCACATTGAAACAGCATATACACAAGATGCTCATGGGTTTAATCATAGTCCCACTTTGGTTATTCACGTTTCTTCTACCCACACCCACTTATTCTTACGTTGTTAAATAACCATGAGAACAAGACAATGAAAACCACCAAACACATAGCCCTTTTCATTTTTTGTTTAATGGCGTCAATCATGTCATTCACCGCGAGTGCCGCGACAGCGAATGATGCGAGCCACTTCGCCAACGGCAAGACCAAATATCGACAGCTTTGCCAAGCGTGTCATGGTGACAAAGGTTTCGGTGATGGACCAACAGCCGCATCTCTGCCAAGCAAACCCGCCAATATTCCCAATAAGCTTGGCGAATTCTTTACGACAAAGAACTCCTTGGTTGATGACATTTTAGAAGGTGACATTGAAGAGGGAATGCCATCGTGGCAAGGAGTGATTACAAGACAAGATGCCATTGATATTCTTGATTATGTCGAAATGATCCAACGATAATTGCTAATCGATTCAACTTTTAAACGCTGAACTTACTTAATAACGTTCGTTTTATTGCGCTATCTATTCGTTTGATTACACTGAAGTTATTGGACAGTGAATAATACGGAACGTTATGAACTTAACACCCCTAGCCACAAGTGCTCTCGTGCTCGTATCTACAACAGCAGGTGCGGTGAGTTTTATCGACCAAATCGATGGTCACTTGGACATGGGTGAATACCTAGCTGAAAATGCCTATGGCTTTTTACCCGTCCCGATTTTGATCACAGAGCCAGCGGTTGGCTACGGTGGTGGTTTCACCGGTATCTTCCTTCATGAATCAGAAGAACAGAAAAACACACGTAAAGAGCTAGCAGAAAAATCGATTGATGGAGGCGCACAACTCTTAACACCAGCAATCACCGCAGTCGGTGGCTTTGCGACAGAAAACGGCACTTGGATGGCATTTATTGGTCACAAGCGAAGCTGGAAAGAGGATTCGATACGCTACCTTGGTGGTTTGGGTTATGGCGATATCAACATGACTTTCTACCGACAAAGTTCTCCCAATGCCCTTTCACCACTCGCTCCAAATGAAGGTATCGAGCTTGGCTTAAAAGGCATGGGAGGGATACAAAAGCTTCAATTTAGAATCCAAGACTCACCATGGTTAGTTGGCCTATCTCAACAGTTTTTTGCACCTAAATTGTCACTCAATAACCACCCCAAAGCACAAGAGATCCTAAACAATATTGGTAATACCTCACCAACTTCATCAGGTTTGGGCTTAATCGCTGAGTATGACAGTAAAAATAGCTTTCTAAATCCTACTCAAGGCTATAACTATGTCGCTGAGTATCTATGGTTTGGTGATGGACTTGGCAGTGATTACAACTACCAAACGTTCAATCTAGAGGGACTGAATTATTGGGAACTCAACAAAGAATGGAATCTCGCTTTGCGCGGACAATACAAATCCTTGTCGACTGATGAACGCTTTCTATCGCCTCAATACTATCCAGACATTCAGTTGAGGGGTATTGCAAGAAACCGTTATCAAGGAGAGCATACCTTTGCGGCAGAGGTGCAAGTAAGCAAACAATGGACGCCACGTTGGTCTACCGGTGTGTTTACTGGGATTGGTTATGCTGGCGACAGTGACAGCGATATGTTCGACCAAAGCTCACAGTCAGCGTATGGCGTTGGATTTCGTTATCTTATCGCAAGGCGTTATGGCCTGATTTCAGGGATTGATATTGCGTTCAGCGAAGAAGATACCGCACTCTACTTTCAAGTCGGAGCCGGTATCTAGCTAAATAACGATTCGATGTACCAAGCAGAAGATACTAGGCGAAGGTCTTCCAATACTGGTACAAGCCATCGATATCAGAAGAGCACATCAAGGACATCGCACCTTTGATCTGCTCTTCATTCCATTCCCACCACTTCATTTCTAGCAACTGCGCAATTTCAGTTTCACTAAAACGATAGCGGATATGACGAGCTGGGTTAGAACCAACAATTGAGTACGGCTCAACATCTTTGGTTACAACTGCGCGGCTAGCGATAATGGCCCCATCGCCAACCTTTACGCCACTCATGATCATCGCCTCTGTGCCTATCCAGACATCATTGCCAATCACAGTGTCGCCTGAGCGTTCAAAGCCGTCGATTGCCCCTTCAAATTTTTCATCTTCTTGGTAGAAAAATGGGAATGTACTCACCCACTGGTTTTGGTGACCTTGATTGCCTGCCATCATAAACACGGCACCAGAACCAATCGAGCAGTAGCTACCGATGATCAACTTGTCGATATCGTTTCTGTCAGGGAGCAGGTAGCGCGCACAATCATCAAAACTATGGTTGTGATAGTAGCCGGAATAGTAACTGTGCTCGCCCACGATGATATTTGGGTTGGTTACTTGTTCTTTAAGTGATTTACCCACGAATGGGCTTTCAAAATAGTTATTCATATTTGTACTCTTAGTTTCGTTCTTTTAGTTGGGTACTCTTTATTGCGCTATGATTCTAACTAATTTCTATTTTTGCGTAAAAGCCTTACTTTTCCTAACGCCCACCGGCAATATCAATAAATGACCCTGTCACATAAGAAGCTTCATCTGACAATAACCAAGCGATAGAGTTCGCGACCTCTTCTGGCGTGCCACCTCTTTGCAACGGAAGTTGTGAAGCCAACCTATCCACTCTTCCTGGCTCACCACCATCGGCGTGCATTTCAGTATAGATACAACCCGGCCTTACGCCATTGACACGGATGTTTCTTGACGCCAGTTCAAGGGACAAACCTTTAGTAAGGGAGTCCATTGCACCTTTCGAAGCTGCATAATCTACGTATTCGAATGGCGCTCCGGTACGTGAAGCCGCAGAGGATACATTCACAATCGAGCCAGCACCATCCGCTTGCTTGATAAAGGCTTTACTGCAGAGGAAACAGCTCGACACATTTGACTTCATTACCTTTTCAAAGCGATCAAGCTCAATATCTTCTAATGCAGATTGAGTGAATAAGATGCCCGCATTGTTCACCAAGTGAGTCACAGGCCCGAGTTTATTGCGTGCAATTTCAAACAAGGATTTAACGTCTGATTCAACCGATACATCAGCACGCACACTGATAGCAGTGCCGCCTTGTTCTCTAATTTCGTTAACTAGCGCTTCAGCTCTTGATTCATTTTGGATGAAATTGACACAAACCGCATAGCCTTGTTTTGCTAATAACTTAGACGTTGCAGCACCTATACCTCGGCTTCCTCCAGTAACGATTACGACCTTGTTCATGAACTCTCCTAACTTGCTGACTTTCAATTTATCTGATTGTTTTTATTCACGTACGCTACTGTGCGCTCGTGTTGTGGCATTTGAGGTTATTGATTGAGTGATTCAGGGCTGACTAACTGAACCCATTGCGAACGCCACTCTTGTGGGGCAAAGCCATCCGGCCAAAACTCAGTTTGCTTTTTGATCAAGCCATCAACCACGGTATGGAAGGTAATCACACGGTCATTAAGAACACTGTCAGTCACCGACACATCAGTAACGACTGTATCGCCCTCACACACAATCGAGTTAAGTGTGAACTTCCAAAGTCCATTTGCTGGATATTCAGAGTTGATTGCTGTGAAGTTATCACGCCCTACCGTCAATTCAGACGACTGAGGCCAATAACCTTGGAAATCCTCCGCCAACCATTCGCTCGCTTTTGCAAAATCGTTAGTACGCATGGCTTCCCAAAAACCTAATACCACTTCTTTCGGTGTCATTGTTCTTCCTTAAATTTATCGAATTACTTGGTACTTGTTGATTACGCATATTTGCCAATGATCGCCAAAAGATCATCAACATTACTAGCGATGTAATCGGGTTTAGTCTGCCACTTTTCTGGTTCAGAACGGCTGTAACCCGCGGCAACAGCAACCACCTTAGCTCTCCCACCAAGTGCAGCCTCGATATTGCGTGCAAAATGAGTATCCGCTTCATGGTCACCGATATACATTAAACAAAGCTCGTCGCTTTGACCTTCACCAAAAATATTTTCAACGCACTTAATACCACCAAATGGATGTGGCTTTTGGTTGCCATTTGATACGTCATCATAACCAACAACCGCTTTAAACAACTCACCAATACCATAGCTATCGAGTACACCGCGAATATTCAATTGAGAATTTTGAGAACAGATGCCATGAGGAAGATTTGCAAACCGGTTTATCACCGCTTCCATACCCTCAAACAACTCGACTGGCGTTTGGTTCTTCTCTTGATGTTCTGCCCACATCCCACCAGCAACCAACATTTCATCATGAGACATTCCGTAGTAGTCGACATATAAAGCTTGCCAGTTTTTAGCGCCGTGATTTGCTTCGTGATAAAGCACCTCGCTCGTTAAGTACTTTGGCAAGTTTTCTCCAGAGAGGTGCGGTGCAACCACAGAGATAATGTCCTTCGTTATGGCGATATTCTTTGGCACCGAATTGACTAAGGTTCCATCATAGTCCCACAAGATAGCATCTAGCTTCATTGTTTATCTCTTTGTTTAGATTAGATATTTGAATTTACCACTCCTATGGCTGCAGAGTGAAATATAAATATCTCTAACTTCAAACCTAATCCACACAAAAGCAAAAATTTAACGGATCACATTAGGTATTTCTGTGTAAGGACAAGCCTATAAGCCTTTGATTAGATCATTGCTTTATCAATTGGAATATATGCGTATAATCCCCCGCTCCATGCGCCATCAACATGAATATGAGCGCAATTACACTATTTCTGAATGAGTACCCCATGTCGAAACTATTTTTCAAAGGCCGTATCGAAACAAGACAAAACCACGTTCTTGCAGGCTATAACGTAAACCGCGATGTAAAAGCGGGTACTGAAGAATCTCCAATCTCTGCAATGGTTCAAACTGAAGCTCGTAAAGCAGAAGTTGAAGCACTGGCTGCTGAGCACGCTATCTTCGTTAACGTAACAGTAGACGCAGAGAAAGAAGAGAACACGATTGAGCTTGATACTGTACTAAACAAGCCAAAAACAATGACGTTCGAAAAAACGCCTAACCGTAACGATCCATGTTCTTGTGGTAGCGGTAAGAAATATAAGAAGTGCTGCGCTTAATACTTCTGAATTGAATTACCAATAGCAAAACGAAATACAACGGGAAGATCGCTGAGATCTTCCCGTTTTTATTTACCCAAACCCTTCATCAATCTAGATGGTCCGGCGTCTCTAGGTAGGTACCGCATCGAGTACATTTGTAGTCTCCCGTTGCACCATTGGAAATAAACCCGGACAAGATTTGCATCAGCAAGCCTGGTTTCTTCTCATCTTGTGGCGCTTTTTGCGCTTGGCTACTGAACAAGGTGTATTTGTGCAATGTTAGCGCTTTGCAATTACAACAAAATGCTCGCGTTTGTTCACTTCCATACATCGTATCTACAATCCTATTGATAACAGAGACTTAAGAGATACGAATATGACATAGCTTCAGTTAATCTCAAGATATTTTATAGAATCAAAGATGCATATAACAAATATGGCGACCATGAAAAATCGCTCAGCCAGTTACTTGTTTACGCACAAAGCTGTTTAACTCGATCACATTTCTGATGAGGTGAACCTTTTGCTCTTTCGCACGTAGCTCTAAGCGCGACCTAATCAAGATTTCGTTTTAGCAACCGTCGCCTCAGATAACTTACTAAGCACACCTGAAATCTTCTTAATCACCTCGTCACAGCCATTTATCGCGTGACGCTCTACCAAGTAATTAGGATCGTTGTAAGACAACCATACTTTCTTATTAGAATCCTCCGTGACTAACACCTTCTGCGGTAAATCTATCGCGACTTCTTGAGCGCATTGCATTAACGATGTCCCTACTTTCGGGTTACCAAAGATGATGACTTCAGTTGGTCTCAATTCAAGATCGACCGTACTCGCGTTTTTCTGATGGTCGATTCTCGCAAACAAGGTTAAACCTTTGCTTTTGGCTATTTCTTCAAAACGGTCTGCCGTCTCTTTCACTGAGTAATTACTTTGGTACTTTATCAAACCGTCGGAAGCGGCAACTGAAAAGGATGCAGAAAGTAGAATGGCGCATAGTGGTAGTAATTTTTTCATCGTCACCTCTGAGATTTAACCTAATCAAACTTACATTCATAGCGCCATCTAACGTCGTGGCGTAACCTAACTCAGTATAGACAGGTTTATAAACTCAGTTTGCCGAGAGGATCACCTTTCCAATGCATCCTATTATCAGTGTTAATACATGTACCCTAACCAATCGACTTTCCCTGATGGCCAACTGACACCGCTGATCGATTTGACATACAGCTCGTCAACTTCCTCGACAGCGATGCCATAACTTAGATGCTCATTGAGCCTTAGCCAAGAATGGTCGGCAACGACTCGGTTGTAACCGTGCGATGAATAAAAACTGTGTAACTCGGAGATTAAGATAATGAAATCAACATCCCTCTCCTTTGCATAAGCATCAAGTTCAGAAAGCATTGTTGAACCAAGACCTTTACCTCGAACGTCCTCGGCGATACAAAAATCAATAACACCTAGAACTTTAAAAGCATGACCGCCAACGTTGATCATTCGATAATCAAGGCCAAGATAACCAACCAACTGTCCTTCATGGTGTTGCAGAGCGCGCATATGAGGGAGTTGTTTGTAGTATGAGCGTTGAACCTGATGCTCTGGGAATGCACTATTCCTGAGTGTCGTAATCGCTTGATGCTGCTCTTTACTTACTTCAATTTCAGATATGACTTCCATGCACTTCCTTGCTCCAAATGGATTCTCGAAACACTATGAGACTAGAAGTTAGTAACCCAAGGTCCCTGCAGCTCAAAGGTCTGATTATCAAAGTCGATACTCCCTTGAACGCCAAGTGGCGTGACTAACATTGGATGAGTGTGGCAGCTATCAAATCCATACAATATCGGCACGTTTTTACCGTTTAACACTTCAAGAAGCACATCGAGTGGTGTTCGTCCGGTCCCTTTATTGTCGAATAACTCATGCTTACCTAAGATGATAGCGCCCACCTTATCAAACACCCCGCAAGCCAACAGGTGCGCAAAAGAGCGCTCTACGGTCTCAATACCCTTCAACGAGTCCTCGATAAGGAGAATATCGTCATCGAGAATTTCGGGCATATATTGGCTACCCCAAATCCCAGCCATCGTACTCAAGTTACCACCAATCACTCGGCCACTGACTTTTCCTTTGCCGATAAACTTCCATTCATTGTTGTAGACTGGCTTCGCGGAGTTCTGAGTTTCCCAGTCGTGTTTAATATCCGTCCATACCTGGGGAATGGTGTATTGATGTTGACTTGTACTCTCGCACAACAACTCACTGAATGATTGGAACG
The DNA here is from genome assembly GCF_013114115.1 of Vibrio sp. 070316B. NCBI lineage: Bacteria > Pseudomonadati > Pseudomonadota > Gammaproteobacteria > Vibrionales > Vibrionaceae > Vibrio > Vibrio sp. 070316B. Next base: position 17,882 of record NZ_VTYC01000045.1, read on the forward strand.
TTTGATCAACCAGCGGCGGAAACTCACCAAATGAGGCAACAAGTGCCGGGCCATAAAATGTGACTAAGCCAGTTTGAGCATGAATCGCCAATAGCAATGCGGTTACGTCGGAGTAACCTATGATGATCTTTGGATCGTTTTTGAGTGCCTCATAGTCAATATACGGTAATAACGAGTTGCTATTATTGCCACCGATTGTAGACATAATGCAGCGCACTTCAGGATCTCGAATGAGTTGGTTTAGCTCTTCGGCTCTTGCTTGAATAGAGCCAGAACGGTAGCCATCAGACTTCCCCGTCAATGAGCCTTCAACCAAGATGAAACCTTTTGATTCCAAGTAGTTTTTAGCGCGAGCAAACCGATTGGGAGCGAACACTGTCGCAGGGGAAGACGGTGAGAAAAAACCAATTTTGTCACCGATGTTTAAAGCCTTTGGGTAAATCACTTCCTTTGTCCTCCATAACAAAAAGGAAACTGCAGAATGAGCCTTTTTAGCTGAAGTTTTAGAGGCTAAAAATTAGGTATCGAATGAAACCAAATCCAATAATATCAATGCCATGACTTGGTGCCGCACTTCTCACACTGATATTGATATTCTTGGTCTATGAAAAAGCCAGGCGTGTCTTTGTCGTCTTTAAAGAGCAGGTTTACGATATACTCCACCAACATCCCTATTTTCCACTGCCTTGCTTCTGATTCCGCTTGCTCCTTTTGCTCCTCAACAGAGCTGCTCATAGCAAGGTGTGGAGTCATTGAGTTACAGTTTTCACAGTAGTATGGGTGTTTAATGTACTTACTATCAATCATTTATATAAGCCAATACACATTTATAAAGTTGATTGCATAGTAACAATCTAACGTTGAATTATCTAACTTATTATATTGATCGACGTCTCATGGCATGTAGTTACGCAGCAAGAGGCGACGAGAGTGCCATGGCTAACGTGTCAACTTGCTAATGAAGATTAATTATAAATCGAGCTTCTTAACTGTGACGGAGTATGTCCACATATCAGTATCGCCATCACCAAAGCTCATACTCGCTTCACCACCCTCATGCTTGAGCACGAAGTCTGGCATCTCACTGTAGCTTGATCCACTTTCATAAGTGCATGACATCGTCGCCGATAGAAGAATCGTGTTGTCGTCATCTTCAGAGAGCGTTCCAGTATACGAACACTCATCAACGCTCGTGGTAAGCGTCTGGCCAAGGTAATCAAACTTAACAGATGGAAAGTCGTGCTTTAGGGATTGCTCTTCCACTGCAACGGTCATTTCATAACTACTGCTTGGTAATTCACTGTCAGCGAATACACTGCTTGATAGACCAAGCAGCGATAACGCCAAGATTCTATTTTTCATTAATTTATGTGTTCCTTTTAAACTTGAGGCTCTTTGCATAACGTCATGGTAGAGCCACAAGTTTTTATTACATACGCTTGGGTGGAAACTTCTTTGTCATGCCTTGGCTAGCAGGAGATACAAGCTTATAACCGAGTTTCTCATAAAACACCGGTTCATCAGCAATCATGGAAACATACGATCCTTCCAATGCCACAGACGATAGGTAATTGTCGATGTATTCCATCACTTTTCTACCTAAACCCTGCCCTTGATAGGTTGGATCGACTGCGACATCAACCACTTCAAAATTACACGCGCCATCGCCAACAACACGCCCCATCGCAATGAGTTGGTCACCATCTCGAATAGAAATGCCGTATAAACTATTTGGTAAAGCGATTGTGGCTGCCTTCAGTGACTTCGGTGATAATTTTGCTTTCACTCGCATCTCACAAAACTCGGCTGGATTTGGGACTTTTTCTTCGTAATTGAACGCCATTCTTACTACTCCTTTTAATGAGCTGTGAGAATACACACGGCAACTGTATAAATAAACAGTACCTCGATATTTTGATGAGAATGTCACAATCTAAAGGGCATATCAGCGCCTAAAAGGTGGGGATGATGTCATCCCTTTTCCATCACCCTTGGCAAGCTGGATGTAAATTTACTTCAATAACCCTTGATCGGCGGCCGCTTCAAGTTGAACTTCTAGTTCACTCCACAGTGCCTTGCTGCCTTTAGAAATGCGTTCACCGTTAAATGTCAGTACCTTATCTTTAGATATATTGTGCTTCTTCCAGCTATGGCCGCCGCCATGGATGTTATGAAGTAAAGGTGGCACTCTATCAATCGCTTTACCGAATCGCGCTTCCGGTGACTCACCCGCTTCAAACTCTAGCCATAACTCCAAATATTCGGATCTTAGATGGCTCGGCAATGACTCAAGCAAACGCTCGACACAGTTTCTCTCTTTAAGTTTGTTTTCTTCCGTTTCACTGGCGTAGATGATCGTGTCACCCGCATCGATTTCACCGAGATCGTGTATCAGCAGCATCTTCATCACTCGGGTTATATCGATCTCTTCATTCGCGTAGTCTTTCAACATCAGAGCACTCAAACAGACATGCCAGCTATGCTCAGCGGAGTTTTCATAGCGATCCAGACCAACTGGCTTCGTTTGTCTATGAACATCCTTCAACTTTTCCACTTCAGCCATGAATTGCAAAATGCCTTTGATTTCTTCCACGATACGCTTCCTTAACTTGAATTGATGTTTTAAGTGATGCACAGGGTTACGGTGAAAGTCTTTACCCCCACTGAACTGACATCTTGTAGAAAGAGACTCCCGATTTTTGGAATTCAACGCCTTCAACCTGCATCTCAAACCTTTGATAGAAACCCAAAGCGGTTGTGCGAGCATCACACCAAAAATAACTCACTTTATCCGCTTGTAGATCTTTGATGATGTGCGCGATCACCTTAGAGCCAACACCCTGCCCTTGGTATTCTGGCAATGTAGCGAACTTACGTAGCCTGGCTTGCTTCCCTTGAACGTAAACAGACGCAACACAAACTAATTGGTTATCAATATAAGCACCATAATGCGAGGCATGCTCATCGCCTTCTACCGCACAAAACGACATTGGTTTGTTTGGCCAGAGTACTTGGTGACGAATGGGGAGCACGTTATCCGCTGAAATTTTGGTTATGTCCATGTTGCTCCGGTGCTATTTGGTGTTGGCTTGTAAGATTCAGGTTTATCGATTTGCCATTGGGTGGTCTGGGTTTAATTGCAGAAGATCCCATAGGTTTCCATAAAGGTCTTCGAATACCGCCACTGTTCCGTAGGCTTGCTCTTTCGGCTCTCGAACGAATTTGATTCCCAGAGACATCATGCGTTCATAGTCACGCCAAAAATCATCGGTATTTAAGAAGAGGAACACACGGCCACCAGCTTGGTTGCCGATAAAATCCAATTGCTCGGGCTTGGAGGCTCTCGCTAATAATAAGCTCACACCGTGTGAATTAGGTGGAGCAACAACAACCCAACGCTTATCTTCTTCTGGTAAGTAGGTATCTTCGATAAGCTCAAACTTGAGTTTGTTCACGTAGAAGTCTAGGGCTTCATCGTAGTCTTTTACGACAAGTGCAATATGGACAATATTTTGTTTCATAACGTACCTTGTTATGGGTTAAGCAAGACCAAAATCATGCCATGCCTTTAGTTCATACTCTAGAATAGATTCCTTAAAATAGAGAAAAAGCTTCCTGGTGCGCAGCTTAAAACAAACCATATTGTTCTGAATTACAAGTAATTGGGCGCCTTGTTATAAGCTTCTAACTCGATTGGAGCCTCACCGTAACCAAACACCGCTAACTGCAATAAATACTCCTTAGTAAACGCCTCTATCCCAAGATCTTCCGCCTGTTTTACATGGATCAACTCATGAGCAAACAACAACTTATCTCCTTTGGCCCTATTCGCAATCCAAATACCATATCCGAAAGCCGTTCCCGTAAAATAAGGAGAATCTAAACCCAACCTTTGCATCTGAAAACGTAGCGACTCATTTTCAGGTAATGGCATTTGATCGACATAAAGAACGCGTATTTTTTCTGGATGTTGGATACCGATGTCGCGAGCAATTTTTAGCTGTTGGGGGCGTAAAGGGACACCTTGAGACAAAGCGATTTGCTCATGCTTTTTCACATACTTTATCGAAAGCGGATAATACGCGTCGATCTGCTTAACAAGGTTAGCTGGTGGATTAGCGTAGATATCGGCTTTGTCTTTACAAGCAAATAGAGCGAGTGAAGCCAACAAGAAAGTTGCCGTTTTAAAACGAGTCTTCATATTGGTTGAGCTCCTTTCTTTTCCCGCAGTTAAGACCGCACTACTCTAGAACATAACCTCATGACCTTGTTGCGAGTAACACCCCACATGTCGCCAAAAAGCCGCCCGATACCTTGTTAAGGATGTCGGATGTAATTGACATGTTCCCTCCTTAGAACAAATGCCATTTTATATTCTATACCTTTGGTCAAACGACCAGCTACAGCTGCCAAAAACCGAGTTCAACATCACTTTGAATAACAATGGCACACATTCCGTGACGTGGTAACTCCATTGGTGGAACGGCAACTTCAGCACCCAACTTTTCAGCCGCGTTTACTGCGGCTTCAATGTCTTTTACCAGCGTGTAATGGCGAACGACTGGCTCCTCAGTTTCACGGAGTGGTCCCCTCACACCAATCACTCCACCATTTGAGAGCTTAGCGGTACGAGCGCCACCTAAGTTCACATCGGCATCACTGAACTTCACATCGTAGATCTGCGCGTAAGTTGCACAAACCGAATCTACTTCAGGGGTAACAATTTCAAGATATTGAACTTTCATGGCCTTGCCTTTTGATAAACAGATTTAAGTTAAGCGCTGATGGCTCCACGCATAATGAACTGTGGACCGGCAGCGCCGCCTAGGTACTGTTCATTAGTATCTTCAAAGCCACCTTTAACATAGCAGTTATAAGCTGCGGGATTTTTACAATTAACCGTTAAGTAAATCCAGTCATATCCTTCGTAGTTGGCTGCTAGATAAGGAAATAGCGCTTTCACCGCGCCAGTACCTAGCCACTTTCCTTGTTGGTTTTTATCAAGAGCAAACGCCCTTAAGCCAATACTACCTTCAGGACAAAATTTGTAGCCAGCGGGGTAAGCAACATCAAGCTTAAAGAAGCCCACCACCTCACTGCCATCTTTGATAATGTGTAGATGCGTGGTCTCGCTGCCGTCTGACAAAAAGTCCGTTGCTGTTCCTGCGAATTTAACCTGCTCATCTGCGAGCTGAATTTCGTTAACTTGCTCAATATCAGCATCATTAAGTCTTTCGATAGTGATCATTGTTATTCCTTTATTCGCTATCTAGTCGTGTCTCATTACAAGCGATATTTTTACGAATGCGGCGTAAACCAATCAGATTTCCAAAAGGGTCCTCGACTTGGCACATCGTTAGTCCGCCCTCAATTTCCATTGGACCTCTGTATAACTGAGCCCCAGTTAACTGAAAATGCAAAAGTGACTTATCAAAATCCTCTGTAGACCAATAAAGCACTGTTCCCTTTTTGCCAGAGCCAACTTTCTCATCCGCTTGTACAATCTCAATAGAAAAACCATTGATATCTAGAGTCGTAAAGTCAGAAGACGGATGATAGGTGGCGACAGACTCAGGAAAGGCGGCTTGATACCAGCTGAGTCCCTGCTCGATGTTTGGAACATGAATGAGAATTGCTAGTGGTCTGGTCAAGTTTGCCTCCTGATTGATTTGGGTCTATCACCCTTGAGTCTGCAGCGTCATTGTTAGCTCAGACACCGACTGACCATCAATTCGATAGTAGTCTTCCATTTCGCCGACAACCGTAAACCCCGTTCTCAAATAAAGATTTTTAGCAGGAAGGTTGTTTGACAGTACATTAAGGTCCAGCCAATCAATCGCTTCGCTCTCTCGGCAATATTGAATCGCTACATTCATTAGTTTCGAGCCTAAGCCTTGCTTTCTCACGCTGCTGTCGACACCCATACCAAGTAACACACGGTGAGAGCAGTAATTGCCATTATGATGGCGCAAGTCGATATGGCCACAAATAGCACCATTCGAATCTTTAGCTAACCAAATTTTTCGCCAGCCGTTCGCACCAAACTCAAATTTAAACCCATCAGAAAAGCGAGCCTTATGTGCTTCCGACATTTTACAATCTGACTTTGAGACTGGCTGGAATAGCGGTGTTTCTTCTAATGCGATTTCTGACAACTGTGTATCCAGATACACGAACAAACTTTCTAAGTCAGAGTGTTTTGCTTCTACTATTTTCATTATTACTCCTATTCCAACTTCGCCTCAAAATGGCTGAAATGTTTTATCGCCTTACTCATTGAATTTCGTTAATGCCAAAACTAAAGAATCAACATTAATAAAAACGATACCTCACGTATGAGTTAAAACTCGTCTCTGGTATCCCGAGAGCTCATATCTGGAAAATCGAAATTAAGATTATTATCGTCTTCCAAGATAAACAGAACACGCCCATTCTCAACGCCCGTTTCATTTCTATCTGAACACCCAAGGAATAGTTCCCAGTCGAACGCATATTCAAGACGATACTGGTTATGATTCACATGTTGCACACTTTTGATTTTGATTCCGTTGACCACATGTGCCATATCATCGATGTACGACAGGTCTGGAACCAGTTTGTCCTCAATTTTACTCTTATTGTCAGCTAAAAAATCGGCCAGCTCAGAGCATAGAGCTGAGCCATGAACCAAAGGTTGAGATTTATGGATAAACAACATTTCCCAATATTCCTGTAGCGAGTTGGAGTGAAAGAACAAAGATCAGCGTATAAAATGCGACTTCCAGCCTGTTAGACAACGACCTTTCCGTAACTATTTCTGTCCATATCAACCACCTCAACGGTGATCGATGCTCTGCTGAGGGACAAAGACAGCAATTGCGTCATCACTGTTTCAGATAGCATTACTTTGTCGGTGTCACTTCGGCCAGACAATATACGCACAGTCACATGGATAAAATCTTCTCTTTCTGTACCCGTTTGGTAGTTCTCATAAGCGATACTTCGAACTTTGATATCTCGCCCGTCTGCTTCGAATAACTCTGAGTTCAGTGCTCCTAAAAACACTTTACTGTTCAGTTGCTCGGCATTAATTGTCGACGAGTGCTCGATAATACAATGAGGCAAATCTTGCTCCTTAGGTTAACCTAGTTTTAGTTATGTGCTGCTTTTACTGACAAAATAGAACCGTTAGGCGTTACTGTTACCCGAGCTATTAAACGAGTACATCCGCACTTCATCACGTGGAAACCAGCCTAACTTTTCATAGAATTTTTGAGCGTTAATATTATCGTTATACACGAATAAATGTGTCTTGGGGACACCTACCCCAGCCAATGCGTTAACCGCTTCAGTTACTAGTTGGCAACCTAGATTTTGTCCTCTAAATTCAGTACTGACCGCTAGGTGCTGCAAATATCCACGACGGCCATCCGTCCCTACTAACACCGCACCAACCACGCCTTGTTTAGACTCTGCAACGAAGCTCAAGCCGGGGTTACGCTCGAGATAAGTTGCAATGCTCTGTTTTGAATCTGCATCGCGAATGCTCATACCTTCGGTTTCGCACCATAAGTTAATCACAGAATCATAATCGGCGATGCACATCTCTCGAATATTAATCACTTCACTTTCCTTGTGTCTGTTTGTGTTCATCCTTGCCCTATATGATTACTCTGTTAGCGACTTGGTGAGAAACGCTAATGATGAGTCTAGAGGATAATTCTCAAGCACCATTTGGCATTGGTAGCCATGCTTCTCATAAAAAGGTTTGGCCTGAAAACTTAACGTGTCGACCAGTGATGAAGTACAGCCTTGAGACTGTGCGTACTCTTCTAGGTGTTGCAGTAACTGGCTGCCGACCTGCTTGCCTCTCATTGAGTCATCGACCCAAAGAAACTTGATCAATAGCCAGTTTCCCCAAAGATCCGCAATAACACCACCAACCTTAACACCCTCTTCCATGGCGTAATAACCCACTTGAGATTTAGGTATGCCTTCAAGAAATGGCGTATTGTGTTTGATTAGACCAGTGCGAACTTCGTTTATGTCACTATCTGATGGGTCGGTATCTAATGTGTATTCCATTTGCTAAGTACTCCTAGTCTGTCGAGTTATATAAAATAACTCGTTCATTATTGAAACTTCTGCCGGGCCAACAAGCCAGTCTTCAAATTTTTTTGGCGATCTATTGCGTATTTTGGGGGATGGGTACCTGACGATAAAAAGGTGATGGCACAGGTTAGGGTTACAGTCCATATGGTCGCTAGATGCTTAAAGAGAGATTTCTTCATATGTATTGATGACTTTTATGGTGTCACTTAAGTCATTCTTTCCATTAAACTCATGCTGGATTGCAACAACATCACAACCACTTGCTTTACCTGCTTGAATACCTGCAGCTGAATCTTCAAACACGATAGTCTGTTCTGGTGAAGCGTTAAGCCCAGATAAAGCAAGATTGTATGCTTCGGGATCTGGCTTATGCTTAGTCACATCTTCCTGTGTGATAACTAGGTCAAAGGTATCTTCAAGCTTTAACGAGGTTAAGATATTTTCAACCATCCAAGTTGCCGCAGAGCTCACCACACCGCATTTTTTGCCAGCAAGTTTCAAGCTGTTGAGATAAGCCTTAGCACCATCATTCAATTCAAGTTGCTCACTTAGCATTTGCTCATAGTGTGAACGAAAAGCTAGATTAAACTCTGCCAAACTTGGAGCGATATCAGCATGCTTGAAAAAGTGGTTTGTCACCACCTGCCAACTTTCTCCCATCACCTCTTTGTAAATATTGTGGTCTACCGCTGCACCATAATCTTGACATGCTAATGCTAGAGCTTTGCCTTTTAGAGGTTCTGAATTAACCAATGTACCGTCCATATCAAATAGGTACACTTCATACATTTTCAATTTACTCTCCTTGTGTCATTTGCTCATCATTGTACTTTCTAGTTGTCGCTAATCCTCGAGGTAAGAATATGATCTTCCCATTTCCCTGCGATTTTCAGGTATTTCCTCGCGTAGCCTTCTTTTTCAAAACCAAGCTTAAACAAAACCTTTTCACTCGCTTTATTACGTGGCATATAGGTCGCCATAACTCTATTGAGACCGACAACGTCAAACATGTATCGAAGTGTGACCTCAAGAATTTCAGTCATAAAACCTTTACCTTCATATTTTTGTGCCATGTGATAGCCCAAAAAGCATGCTTGAAAAACCCCTCGAGCAATGGCGGTGTAACTGCAAACACCGACAACTTTTCTCGTTTCTTTGTCGATTGCGACAAATTTAATTTCTTTCCCGCTCTCGAATAACGCTTCACTGGCATGACAAAAGTCTTCCCAATACTCCAAGGTATAGAATTGCTCGTCGCGCATGGGAGACCAAGGAGCTAAATGGCAGCGATTTTCTAGATGATATTGTAAGAGCGATGCCGCGTGTTGCTTACCCATTGCTTCAATCTGAGTTCGTGTCGTTTCTAACATTTCAAGTGCTCATCTTTTTTGGCGTACCAATCCGCATTACTTTGGTTCGTTTTCGCAACCCAATGTATTAGGCTTATAACCCAATGCATCTAAATCGATACCTTGCTCTGACAGTAACTTCTCAAATAAAGGTAATAATGGACCTAGATTTTCATTTAAAGTATCACGCACCGTGTCGACAACAACTTGAGTACCACGCTCGATTTCGATATTGACGAAATTACCTACTGATTTCGATGAAAAGACGGTCATTCGACGGGTTTCTGGGATCAACCAAACCTCAAACCACCCTTCGACTTTATTAACGTCAGAAACGGTTAAGCTTGCCCCATTGATTGCAATATAACCTTTTGGGAATACATATCTTTTCCACTCATCAGGAAGAGCTAAGCGCACGCAGTAGTTATCTTCAATTTCGGATATTTGGATAATCGCGACATTAAAATCAACGTGACCAGAAAGTGGGTGACCGCCAATTTCAGCACCGTCTCTGGCCGCCCTCTCAGCATTCACTGATTGACCAACTTCATAATTGCTTAGCGTCGTAATTAATAGGCTTTGCAGCATGACGTCAAACTTTACCCGAACATCTGACAGCAACTCAGTGACGGTTAAACACACGCCATCAATTGCGATACTGGCACCAATTTCCAAGTCGTCGCAAAAGCCTGTTGGAAACTCTATGACAAACGTTCTTATTCCGTTGTTATCGCTGACTTCAGCAATGTTAGCAACGGTTTGTACAATACCTGTAAACATATCTTCCCTGTTATTGTGTTTAGTGTTGGCACAACGTGACGTTTGACTAATACCCAACGCCACTAGCCTAAATGAAAAGTCTGTTACTCGACACAAAACGGCTTACGCACATAGCTTGGGGTGGTTAATCTCAGGCTTTATGTTTTTTGTAAGCGCGGTGTCGTTCAATTGCTGATTGATTAAGTAAGTTATCGGTGTGCAATTTTCGGGTAGCTCATCACGGTCAAACCAGCGTAACTCTTGGCATAAATGGGGCTCAGCATTCTGTATGTCGCCAGCCCATTCATGGCATAGGTAGAAATAGTGACAAATGGGTAGCTCCGGGTCAGAGACAATCGCGAACAATGTTAAGTTCCCAACGTCAACCGCAACCTCTTCTCGCGCTTCTCGCTCTGCTGCGGTTCTAGGCAACTCCCCTTGCTCTATTCTTCCGGAAGGAAATCCCCAGTATTGGTCGAACGCATCTGTGTTTTGACGAAAGCCGAGCAGAAACTTAGAGCCCGACACAAAGATAATTTGAACTACATTCTTCATGAGTATCACAGTGTCGATTGGTAATATTTGACCATATCGTCTTGATTGATCGCAGGGCCTTCTAAACTCTGTTGATCTTTCATGATCTGTGCCAGTGAAGGCAGAATGGAACGCTCAACTTTAAACGTATCAGACCAAAGCTTGCCTCTCATGACCGCCTTGGCACAATGAAAGTACATAGACTCTACAGCGATTTTAATCACGACTTTTGGGGCTTTCTTCCCGTCAGGACAAGCGGCAAGCAAATTTGGATCGGTATGGATGCTCGCTTTACCTTTAAGACGTACCACTTCATCAATCCCATTAACCATCAGCAGTAATCCAACTTCAGGGTTGTTGATGATGTTTTTTAAACCATCAATTCGATTGTTTCCCGAACTATCAGGTATTAGGACCGTAGACTCATCGACAACCTTAATAAAACCGGGCTCGCCGCCTTTTGGAGACAAATCGCCAAATCCGTGCGAGTCTGTCGTCCCCAACACCGCGAAATGGCAATGATTGATCAAAGTAATCGCATGGGCATCCAGTGCTGGAAGTACTTTATTTTTAGCCCTTTTACTCGGCTCGGCATAAAGCTCATTTAATTGTTCTAATGTTTTTATTTCACTCATTGTTAAGCCTTTTCGTGCACTTTTGTGCATCTAGTTTTTACTATAAATTACAAGTATTTTAATGACTCGCGCAGTTTCTCCATACTTTGGATACCGAGTTCACTACTCTGCCAACCGAACTGATCGCCCTCAAATCTTGGAAAGATATGCAGGTGGTAATGAGACAACTCATTAAACTCACCGTTATTTTGCAAGAATGAAATACCATCAGGTTTAAACGCCTCTTCAATACGTCTATACACCTGCCTAGCGACAGAATGAATTTCAGTAAGAACACCTTCTGGTAGATCGATATAGTTGGCGTACGGATGTGTCGGACAAATCAAAATATGCCCAAAATTAATAGGATTGTGGTCAGCAAAAGCAATCACGTCATCGGATTCATAAACGATGACGGCTTCTATTTCACGACTAACAATTTTTTCGACTATCGTCACTTTAAGCCTCATGAATTCAGTTTTAACGTTAACTTTCTTAAGGGACCAGAAGTCGAGCTATATTACTTTTTAAGTGATTTGTACATGATATAGCTGCTCACGGCCCCTAATTGCGGATGCTTATAGGCCTTAGGAATCGATCCGATAATACTAAAGCCAAGCCTTTCCCAAAGCTTGATTGCCGTTTTGTTCGTCGACACGACGCTGTTGAATTGCATCGCCTCAAAGCCTAATTCAATCGCAACTTGTTGAGAGTGTTCGCACAAAGACCGCGCGATTCCCTGCCCCCTGGCCTCTTCGGAAACCATGTAACCACAGTTGCAAATATGACCGCTTGGACCCATTGCATTAGGCTTTATGTAGTACGAGCCTAAAACAACGTCATTCTCGGTATAGACATAAGTTTTTGATGGCTGTTCACACCAAACCGAAAAGGCTTGTTCCATCGTCATTTCCGGATCAAATGCGTAGGTTTCTTGTGCTTGAATCACAGCCAAGAAAGTAGGCCAAAATGACTCAAAGTCAGATTTAGACATTTCACTGATCATGAATTTCCTCCTGAACCAAATTTATGGCAAAACGGATTCTACTACCGCCAAGTTGACACATTGATGTGGTACTTATTTATCGGAGGCGCCCTGTTAATAATTAGTATGTTATGAAAGGAGATAACAGCAGCACGAGGTCAAAACTGGGTGGTTAAAGAAGTTACACACCTTCGCTAACTGGCTAATATATTTCCGTAACGTACTGACTACCATAGCAAATATGCCACCAATCCGGATAGATGCGGAAGTGCGTAGTGATACACATTATTAACAAAGAGCTACTATTAATAAAACGTTTTTATAAGCCAGTTATTGAGGTAAGCCGAGGACTAACAAGCTCCGACAGCAGATTATCTTGGAGCCTCTTCCTCAGTGAAGTTTGTTTTGAAGGTAAATGCGTAAGGAGAGTCTCCCACTTCTCTAAGGTGCTCCAAACGTTCAATCGCTTCATTAAGAGTTGGGATGTGATCATCCTTAACCCACCAAAGCACATACGTGTCCTCCGCTAAGCGATGAAACCATTCGCCCTTTCTTCGCATAAAGTCGCGGTGATGAGTACGAAACATGAAGTTCTTTAACGCGTCGACCGATTCCCAGACAGACATATTGACGATCATGTTCGGATCATCAAACGCTTTTATGTTGGTAGCATCGCCAGATTCATCTTTAAGGCGCCACACAAACCCTTCACTACTTTCGGCAATGCCATTTACTAATTCCAAATTATCGACGAAGTCTTTAATCTCTGGTGCGTCTAAAGGGTATTTCGCGAGTGCTATATTTAATTGAGCGAGTTTCACAATGCTTCTTCCTTGAATGGATTATGATGGAAATAAAGAACGCTTCCTTGAGCAATAGCTAAGGCGATTCGCTAACCTTAACTTGTCACTGATGCTTCACACTGTAACACGGCAACTACCTGATCGTTCTACAATTAATTTTGGTACACAAACTTGTTATGTAGTCGCTAATAAGTTCTGTCGATTCGAATAAAGGGCTAACTGGAAGAGTGAGATTTAATCGTTCTATATCTGCTGCATCACGGCCCTTCAGTCTCGCAAATTCACTCCAAGAACATTTGTCGACTGTTTCAATAACGTTTGATTCAAATAAGAGTTGAGCAAACTGTTCTGGGCTATACCCCTTAGTTTCTGCAATAAAGTGCTGCGTTTCCGAAGTTGGCTTTAAGACCAAAAGTAAATAAAATTTGGCGACATCATAAACGTGCACGTATTGATTGTTCCCTGTCGACGGAACAGCAACTTGAACCGTTTGTTCAGTAAGAGACTCGACAATTCGCTTTAATTGGCAATTGTCACCGCCATACACCAAGCTTGGGCAGTACACAATATTCCAGTTTGAACTCATCGCATGTTCGATTGTTCTTACGTCTAACTCAACGGCTGTGAGGGGGTTAAGTCTAAACTCTTTAAGATCTTGGTGAGATGCACGGCCAAATAACCAAACTCCCGAGGTGTGAATCTTTATTGCATTTTCACTTGCAAAATTATCAAGCAGCTTGATTAGCCTGGATTCAATATCGACAATTTCACTTGCTGAATACTCTGCCCAATGAGGACGCGCGCAGTTGATAATCACATCAAAGTAATTTTCATACCCTGTCGATACGTTTTTAGAATGAACCGAGCAAGGAACAACACCATTGTCCCTACAGTACCGAAAGACCTCCAAGCCACTTTCTACGAACACTTTATGAACGTGGCGACCAATATAACCACTGGTGCCTGATATCAAAACTCTCATTCGTTCCCTCAATTAAGTGCCAAGCCTTAGGCTTCTAACACTGGTAATTTATTTTACGAAAAAGCTTACATGACATCTGCGATTAGAAGTATCTAGGCAGGGTCCCTTTAAATGCCCTACCATCACTCGTAATGTACATGCAGTCAGAACCTTCAGTCACTGTAAACCCTAACCGCCTATAAAACGTTTTGTCGATATCACTATGTAAGAACAACACCGTATTATTTTGATTCTGGAGTAACTCATTCTTTATCATGTTAATTAACTTTGAAGCATAGCCTTTGCCTCTTAGCTCTGGAGGTGTAGCAACGGAACCAAGCCCGCAGCTACCATCTTCAAGACCAAACATTCCCTGATAAACAATCAAGGAAGATAAGATTTTTTGATGTTCAATAAGCACATACCAAGTTCCCTTCTGATACTTATCACTTTTATTACAACAAGCTAGATACTCATCGACAGATGCGGAACCTCCCCATACATCAAAGCCCATAAGATAAATATCATCTAACTCATGCGTGTCTGCAGTTCTTAAAGTCATCATATTGAATTCCCAAATTCACTTACTGCTATTTTTCTTTCAACACCGCGCTACCTCTGCGTGTCGGCTCCGCGAGATGAAGGTAACGGGTAAATGTGTCCTTTGGGCGTTCTAAATTGTTTTCAGCTAACACTCTAGAAGCCATGCCTCTGTGGTTATTACCGTGTGTGAGCAAGTGGAGAAGGACTTCTTCAACAGACATTGTCCCTATATCACCATCTATGAAGTTAAACTGAATGACTTTCTCTAACTCATCTTTTGAGGCTGACATTGCATACTGCACTAACCGAGTATCGTTATGAGCCATTCGCTCACGTAGCTCTGAAAAGGAAGGCGTTTCAACCGTATTATCAGCAGTGTATTTTTCCGGTTCTCCTAGGATTCGACTTGTAAAAAGACTATCCACTACAGTCGTATGATTCAGAATTCTTAAGAAAAATATGCCATCATTTTCCGGCAGTTTTGAAAATTGTCTCTCTCCAAAGTCGAGTAGCTGACTATTTGCCCATTTTTTGTATTCAAATGCTTTAGCAAACTGCATTTATTTGTCCTTTTTGGTTTGATTGACTCCCGTGCATTAAGAATTCCATAACCTTTGAAATCAAGCAAATCAACTGTGGAGTTTTAAAGTCCCAACTCTTATCCGCGCACGGGAACGGGGTCACACTTGGTTTGAAAACAAGTGCTGTAGCTTAAAGTTCCGATCGCTTGCACCCTATTTAGGGTTGCGGTATCAAAATAATGTTCTAAATGATTGCTCACGTTTTATGGTTATCAGGTTCTTTTGCAATGAGGAAAGCATCGCTTCGTACAAGAAATTACCCATACTGATGCGCTTCACGCCAAGAGCCTCTAACTCTTTAAAATTTGGTAATTCAGGAACACACATGACATTTATGGGCAGCAATGTGCTATCTACAACGGCTTTAATATCATCGGTTCCTTTGATACATGGAAGAAAAACTCCATCAGCACCTGCTTGCTGATAGGCTTGGATTCTTTTGATGCTCTCCACTAGAGGCTCTTTTACATCCATTAAAAATGTGTCAATGCGGACATTAATGAACACTTCTAGGTTGGCTTTGTTGAGCATACTTTTAACTTTTCTCAACGTTTGCGAGAACATCATCCAATCACAAAGTCGCCTCTCACGATTAACGACTACGCTATCTTCTATATTGATTCCGACCACGCCAACATTCACCAACTCAGTAATATTTTCATAGATTGCCTGCGGTGTATCTCCGTAACCTGATTCAATATCCACGCTCAGAGGTAGATCTGTTGCCTGTGCAATAGCTTTTACCGCCGATAGTATCTCTTCAAATTCGATATTTTCACCATCATCAAGCCCGTGACTGCGTGCAATCGCTGCACTCGATGTCCCAATCGCTAAAAAGCCGGTTTGCTCTGCAATTAAGGCGCTTGCTACATCCCAAACATTACAAATAACGAGTGGTTTTGATGCGGTATGCATTGTCTTAAACATGTCTGATACTCCTTAAAGTGTTTTGGTTTCAGACATAGGCTAGCAACAGGCATAACAAAGAACTCGCCAGTTTCGGAAGTGAATAGTAAATTTATACCCCAGACTCTTTATGTACCGAACAAACAATAAGGCTATCGAATATCTACTCGGAGGGGGGCTTTACCCAAACCACATTTTCATTTGAGGTTGGTATTTCAAACCAAGACCAGAACAACGCTAGCATATCAGGAGTCATTTCATACGACTTTCCGTTCAGATCTGCGTTGCGCTTCAATGCCCTCAGCTTACATGTCTCGAACGATACATCGAGATAATGAACTTCACTTTCAACACCGACAGTCGATGCCCATGTTATAAAAGCATCGCGGTGCGCTTTCTTCCAAAAGCCAAAATCGAAAATAACAGGGACATCAAGAGAAAATAGCTGAAGCGCAGATTCTTTAAATAAGTCTTGTAGAGTAGCAAGCCGTTTATCGAAGACATCGCGCTCCATATGCTCGCCATATAGAGGAATCATCCACTCATCAATCGAGAAACAAAAAGCGCTATGTTTGTCTGCAAGCTGCTTGGAATAAGTCGTTTTACCGGAACCAATGAAACCACATACGAAATAGATTTTAGCCATAATTTCTCGTCAGTTTTTGTTGTTGGATGATTAGTAGGACGCACCATTAATCTTACGAACAGGAATACTCGAAAGCATTTCAATATCGGCCATTCTCATATTTACTGCCAAAATATCCTCGGAGCATTTCTCCGTTGTTACATAGTGCGTCAGGCACCCACATGAGTTACAACGGTGAAACTCTACTTCTTTGTCTCCCCAACAGTAAAAATCCGTATCTTCCTTCATACTGATTTGAACTTGGTCTGGAGAGAAGTACGCCCAAGCTGCGGCATAACGACGACAAATCGAACAATTGCACTCACCAACCTCCTCAGGGAGTGAGTCCAACACCAAGCTAACATTACCGCAGTGACACTTTAACTCCATTTCTTTCCTCTTGAAGAAACTCAACATGCGTCTAAGCGTTGGACCTTTTGAATCATTCGCTAAAGGCTTATCAGCCTTGTGGCTCTGAAAGCTTAACACTCTCATTTTCAAGGAGGTACTTCAAATGCCCGTCATAGAAATTATCTCTTTCACAACCGTGTTGTAACGCCTTTTTATAAATTGAAGCTACAAAGATATCCGCTGCGCTAAAATCCACCCCCACAGCGAACCCTGATTTAAGGCAAATCGACGTACTTAACTTTTCTAGACATTGCATAATCCAGTCTCCACGCAGTTCGCGCTTTGACTGCTCACATAACTGCGGGCGTAGAAATCGTAATACTGTTCTATTTTGAGGAGAATGGATGCTGCTATTCACGTATTCACAAACTCGACGAATGTGAGTTTTTTCATCTAGGTTTTTTCCAAACAAACTCGGATTAGGAAAGCGTTCTTCAAGGTACTCAATGATTGCCATCGATTCAGAGTAAATTAAACCATCAACCGAAAGTGCCGGAACATAACCAAACGGATTTATATCGAGGTATGTTGTCGTTAGTTCATTAGAGCTAACTTCAATTCTATCGTAAGCTATGCGCTTGAAATTGAGCGCCCACTCTACCCGTTCAGAGCTATTCGAGCCCTTTGCGCTATATAACAAAATTGCCATCCCCACTCCTTCAAAATGACATTTGATTGGAACCAGTTTGAGAGTAACTACACAATGATACAGCTACCTGTTGGAATCGCCTCCAGGCGTTCTCCCAATACTTCTTTTAACAACTTATATGCTTTTTTTCCGGTGCAATGCCCCGTGTAGAGCTTATCAATTGGATACTCTGATAACGCAAGTCCAAGGTCTTTGATGTTTTTCGTAGTCCCACCAATGCTATCAAATAAGGGTAACCCCACTAAATGAAAGCCCCCGACAACGGCTTTAATTCGTTCTTCTGGAAAATGAGTAACCGCGGTATCGACCATATTTAGGACACCACTATGCGCACAGCCAGTAAAAATAACGATGCCGTCTTCCTCTTTGATTACTAACAAAAGCTCATGATCGAATGAGTCCTGCTTCCATTTGTCCTGAGATTTTGTGTAAAGGTACTGATTCCCTTTTGGCTTTTCGTATTTATCGCTGATATCAGTAATGATAAATACGTTACGCGCAATCT
This sequence comes from Vibrio sp. 070316B, assembly GCF_013114115.1. NCBI lineage: Bacteria > Pseudomonadati > Pseudomonadota > Gammaproteobacteria > Vibrionales > Vibrionaceae > Vibrio > Vibrio sp. 070316B. Next base: position 36,198 of record NZ_VTYC01000045.1, read on the forward strand.
CGGTCGTCTTATTCACGAATTTCAAACGACCACTACTATTTTTCAGTAAATCCGGATTAATACCGACATTATTTTTAAAACCATAAGCACGGAAGTAGTAGCTACGCTCATCACTGTGTTTCAAAAACACATTGGCATTAGAATTATGGCGAACAAAATCGATGGCGCCATTACAATGGTCGTGGTGTCTATGTGATATAACGGCTAGGTCTACGTCTTTGATCTCTACGTCGAGTAAAGGCGCATTTTGACAAAAAGTACCGCCACCTCCCATATCGAATAACATGCTTAGCGACTCAGTTTTGATATGCAGTGACAACCCGCGTTCAACAGCTAAATCAGGCCTACTGTCTAAGCGATTATTATCAACTAACGTCGTTATTTTCATCGTTTCTCTTATATTTTTTGCCCACTCTTCAGAGCGCAAACATCAATGCAACTTTGGTGCTAATTTCCTTGTGGCCTTGGCTCCGTTGCAGCCTTGAGTACTACATAGGCAAGAAAACCACTTATGACAAAGCCATTGCGTAATAGCCATCGAGTGTAAACTTTTTATTGCTAGTCACACATATTTCTACGATCACTCGTATAAGTACATTTCATCATGTATGTCAGATAAAAACTCTGTGAGCTCCCACTCAAAACCCGCTTTATCGTAAAAGTATGCTCGCTTTCGATGCGTTTCTCTTGGAGCATATATACCTCGACGATAGCCTTGTTCGACAAGTTTAGTTTCTATTGTTTGTAGATTTTGTACAACTAAACCAATATGGTTGACCCCATGGTTCTTATACGTTTCTTGCATAGCTCTTGGTGCGAGCGAGTCTAAGTGAGGCTCTTGAAGAGCGAAATAGCTTTGCTCATTTCCAACATGAACCCAACGATGGCGGCCAGGGAGGTCCACATCTTTACGTATTTTAAAGTCAGGGGCGACAATACTAAGAAACATCAGGGTTTCATCAATATCTGGAACAGTAATGTTTAAATGCTCTATCTGAGTCATGCTAAATAATCCTCTAGTTAGTGATACGAATAACAATCGAAAACATTCTGTTACTTCAACTTAACTTGAGGTCAAGCAAACTTACTCAGTAATACGATGCTAAGCGACTGAGTGAGAATTGCTACTACTGTCTTATCAATTCTTAGCTCACTTGAAGCCATGTCAACGAAGCTCGGAAACTACTTTTCGCTAATCAATAACCGTTGCTTTCAAAGTGTATGAAGAACATCAAAAGGTCGACATCATTGGCTTTCGTCACTCTAAATTTGTCCCCAACAATGCGAGAAACAGCAGACTTCCAGAAATATAGAGCCGCAGAGTTTTCTAACAACACTCGAATTTGCCATTTGCCTGTAAATACAGAAACGACCTGTGCTAAGGCTTCCTTGCCAACACCTTGCCCTTTAAATTTTCTGAGTACAAAAAACTGTTCAATATCATAGCTCGATAAATCACTAGGATAACGGCGAACCAATACAAACCCTGCGAGCTCGGCATCCACATAGATGAAATAGGGAATATGATCTTCTCGCTCCCAGTACACGTCAAACTGGGAAGAGTCGTAGCTGAATTTGCCCTCATTGTTAGGGCTCCACTTCATATACTCGGTCATATCGTATATGTAATAAGAGAACAAGTTCTCAAGCACTTTCCGTTCTTGTTCTTTAATCTCAATTAATTGTACTTCCATTGAAGGGCCTACCTATGAAATAAACAAGTTCAACTATGCTAATGAACGGGCTTTAGCGTCAACCTATTGCCTTGTCGAAAGTGGGCAAACCTTAAATGTTTTCTAACCAACTGACTTTCGACTCATTGTAGATATTTACATCTGGTTTTAGCTCACCTAACAAATCTAAGTCTAGGCAGCCGAGATGTAGAATATTTAACCCTGCGTATTTTGGATTTGAATTGAATATCGGTGTGCCACATTCACCGCAAAAGTGTTTTCGCGCATTCTCCGTCACATCACAAAACGATAAATCACCAGTAACCAGCTCAAAGTCTGTCTGCAGTACTGCAACGTAAGTTGAAAATGCAGCTCCATTCATTTTTCGACATAAATTACAGTGACAATTGACGATACGCTTAAAGTCACCAGTGACTTTAAACTGTACAGCATTACAGAGACAACTTCCTAAAACCATTTAATACCTCATTACTAGCGTTTAACTGAGTCACCCAAACACTTTCGTATGATCCGCACCAGAAGTTTTGGACACTGAGTTAAGTGAGTACAATCACTAACGAGGTGAACAATGACAACTAAGAAAACACGAATTAAACATGCTCCTGAAT
>NZ_VTYC01000046.1:0-35457 GCF_013114115.1 Vibrio sp. 070316B
GGTCACTCAGTTCATTGAAATCAATGTGATTCCTAAGAATCAATTTTTGATATTCATCAACGAGTGCCCACACAGATTGATAGGTTTAAATTGTTAAAGAACTTCTCTTCGTTGTGATTGACATCACTTCGGAAGAGGCGGCTATTCTAGCGACTTAATTTTCAGTGTCAAACACTTTTGAAAATTAATTTCTACTTTCTAAAAGTAGAAGCGAATAATCGCTTGAAGCTAGTTGCCTAACTAACATTCTTCGCTGAAGCCTTATGGCGTCTGCCGTGTCAGTGAGGCGGCATTATAGAGATGTCGCTCACATTGGCAAGTGTTTATTTAAGAAAAATGCAAAAACGAGGCTTATATGATGGATAAACCACCAAGGGCTTATTTATGCAAGTTTACTTACAAAGTACCTACAAAATAATCACAGAGTTATCCACAGGCGTTGTTGTTTTGCCCCCAGAAAAGCAAAAAAGCTGCCCTAAAGCAGCTTTTTAATCAACAATGAGCCTAAATACCAGAGCCATATTGTTCGCCATCGTCCTCATGAAGCCCACATTCTCGTTTTAACCCGTTAAAGCGGGTTTCTTCTTCTGTCATACCAGGCTCCCACTTCTTAGTTGTGTGTGTATCGCCAACTGAAAGGTAACCCTGCTCTCGAAGCGGATGATAACTCAGACCGTGCTCTTCTAGGTAGTAGTGAACATCTTTATTGGTCCAATCTATTATAGGTAAGAACTTAAACACACCATTTTGGATAGATAAGATTGCCAAGTTTGCACGAGATTGGGATTGCTCTCTTCTCAACCCTGAGAACCAAGTACCAGCCTCAAGTTCATCTAACGCCCTTCTCATTGGTTCAACTTTATTTAGCTTGTTGTACTTCTCAATACCTTCTAGTCCTTGCTCCCAAAGTTTCCCATATTGTGCTTCTTGCCAATTAGGGCTTTGCTGAGCACGAAATACTTGTAGGTTTAAGGTGAGCTTCTGGCTTAACTCATCTATAAAGCGATAGGTCTCTGGAAATAGATACCCGGTATCGGTAAGGATAACTGGAATATCCGGCTTTGCCTGAGTGACTAAGTGCAGCATGAGTGCTGCTTGGATTCCAAAACTTGAGGACACCACATGTGTCCCTTCTAAGTTTTCTAGTGCCCATTTCACTCTTTCTAAAGCAGTTAGCTGTTCTAACTCTGCGTTAATCTGTCCAAGACGAAGTACCTGCTCCGTCTTGGTTAGTGCGAGTAGTTCTGCTAACTTCAATTTTGAAGCGACAGAATTATGCATGCAGGTCCCTCTTTGAAATGATCACCTCTTGGATGATGCCAGCTCGGATTGTGAAATCACCGAACCCTTCGTTCTCTTCTCGCTCTGCAGCCCAACGGCCCACCAGCGTGTCAATCTCTTCTAAGATCTGAGCTGATGTGATGTTCTCTTTATACATCTTAGGAATACGAGTACCGGCTTTGTTGCCACCTAAGTGCATATTGTAACGACCTGGCGCTTTGCCTACTAAACCAAGCTCAGCCAACATTGCACGACCACAGCCATTTGGACAACCGGTTACACGAAGGATAATGTTATCGTCTTCTGGTAAACCGTGTTTCTCGAGAATGCCTTCAACATCGGTAACAAACTCTGGAAGAAAGCGTTCGGCTTCTGCCATTGCTAGAGGACATGTTGGGAATGCCACACACGCCATCGAATTTTTGCGTTGTTCACTTACCGCGTCATCCATCAGACCATATTGACGAGCAAGCTTCTCAATTTTTGCTTTTTGACTCTTAGGTACACCTGCAACAATTAAGTTTTGGTTTGCAGTCATACGGAAATCGCCTTTGTGGATCTTAGCAATTTCTGCAACACCGGTTTTCAATGCTTTACCCGGAAAATCAAGCAAGCGACCATTTTCAATAAACAGCGCCAAATGGTGCTTACCATCAATACCTTCAACCCAACCGATACGGTCACCACGCTCCGTGAATTCATAAGGGCGACTTTCCGAGAACTTAACACCCGCACGCTTTTCAACTTCCGCTTTGAACACATCAATACCTACACGGTCTAGTGTGTACTTAGTTTTTGCATTCTTACGGTTTGAACGGTTACCCCAATCACGCTGTGTGGTAACAACCGCTGCCGCAACATCTAACGTATTTTCTAGTGGTACGAAACCAAAGTCGTCAGCTTTACGAGCATAAGTAGAGGTATCGCCGTGCGTCATTGCTAAGCCGCCACCAACTAACACGTTAAAGCCCACCAGCTTTCCGTCTTTAGCAATTGCGACAAAGTTAAGATCGTTAGCGTGAACATCAACATCATTTTGTGGGGGGATCACAACTGTTGTTTTGAATTTACGCGGTAGATAATTATTACCTAGGATAGGCTCATCATCGGTTGTTTCTAGTTTCTCACCATCAAGCCAGATCTCAGCATAAGCACGAGTTTTAGGCAGTAGGTGTTCACTGATCTTCTTCGCCCACTCATACGCTTCTTGATGTAGCTCGGACTCAACCGGGTTTGTCGTACACAAAACATTTCGGTTTACGTCACCCGCTGTCGCTATTGAATCAATTCCAATGCTGTTTAGCGTTTGGTGCATCAATTTGATATTCGGCTTCAACACGCCGTGAAACTGAAAGGTTTGACGTGTGGTTAGGCGGATAGAACCATAAGAGGTACTTTCATCGGCAAACTTATCTATTGCTAGCCACTGCTTAGGAGTAATGATACCACCGGGCATACGCGCACGAAGCATAACGTTATGCAGAGGCTCTAGCTTTTGCTTAGCACGTTCGTTACGAATATCACGGTCATCTTGTTGGTACATGCCGTGGAAACGAATCAGTTGAAAGTTATCTGCTGTAAAGCCGCCAGTGATACGATCTTGTAAGTCCTGTTCTATCGTACCGCGCAGGTTATTACTCTCACGCTTTAGACGTTCATTGTCAGCCAATGGACCAAGTACTTGGCCTAGCACTTCTTGCTCTATTACTTGCTTGCTCATTAGTACACATCCCTTTGGTAACGTTTCGCTTTACGTAAATCATTAATATATTGCTCAGCCTGTTCGCGGCTTTGATTGCCCTGCTTTTCAGCAATCGTCACTAGCGCTTCATGTACGTCTTTCGCCATTCGAGTCGCGTCGCCACACACATAGAAGTACGCACCTTCTTGTAGCCATTGCCATACTTGCTCTGCCTGCTCGATTAAGCGGTCTTGCACATACACTTTCTCTTTTTGATCTCGGCTAAAAGCAACATCTAGCTTAGTTAGCGCACCAGATTTGAGGTACTTCTGCCATTCAACTTGGTATAGGAAGTCTTGAGTAAAGGTACGATCACCAAAGAACAGCCAGCTCTTACCTTGAGCATCTGTGTTTTCGCGCTCTTGAACAAAGCTGCGGAATGGTGCGATGCCAGTACCCGGACCGACCATAATGATTGGAGTACTGTCGTCTTGTGGTAGCTTAAAGTTATTGTTGTTCTCTACGAACACCTTCACTTCACCACCTTCCTCTAAACGCTGAGCTAGGAAACTTGATGCTCCACCTAAACGAGACTCTTCACCTTTTTGGTATTCAACCAAGCCAACCGTTAGGTGAACTTCTTCATCCACTTCAGCTTGGCTAGATGCGATTGAGTAAAGACGTGGTGTAAGCTTACGCAACAGACCTAAAAGCTCATCAGCCGATAGTTTGGTTTTCTTCTCAGCTAATACATCAACAATTTGCGTGTTGCCCGCGTATTCACGAAGCTTGTCTTTATCTTCCACCAGCTTTAACAGTTTCTTACTGCCAGATAGCTCAGCAAACTTAGTGACAAGTTGAGGGTTTGAAGCCGTAATCTCGAACTTACTCACTAGAGCAGTATGAATAGAAAGGTTTTCACCATCCACATCGACACTCTCAATACCAGAGAGCCCAACCTTAGCTAGAATCTGATTCGCCAATTCTGAACTGTTTTCATACCACACACCCAATGCGTCACCCGGTTGATAAGTAATACCGGACTCATCCAGATCAATCTCGATATGACGAACATCTTTACCCGAATCACGACCCGTGATCTTTTGGCTTGTTAGCAATGTTGCGGTGTATGGGTTTTGTTTGGTGTACTGTGAATGACCAGCAGCGGCTTGACCGACCGGCAATTGAACGACCTCGGCCTCAGCGCCCGTCGACAGTGTTTCTTGTACTTGTGATAGAGCTTTAGTACGCCACTCGGTTGCTGCCGCTTCGTAATCTACGTCACAGTCAAGACGGTCAACAAATGATTTAGCACCAAGCTTAGCTAGGAAGTTATCGAAGTCTTTCGCAGTTTGGCAGAAAAACTCGTAGCTTGAGTCACCCAGACCAATCACACCATATTGTAAGTTTGATAGCTTTGGCGCTTTCTTTGATTGTAGGAATTCGTGCAGCTCAATCGCGTTATCTGGCGCTTCACCCTCACCATTAGTTGAAGCCACGAAAATGACGTGCGTCTCTTTAGCTAGGTTCTTGCCTTTGTAATCACTGGCATCGAAAAGCTCGACGGCGATACCTAGGGCTTTTGCTTCTGCCTCTAGTGATTCAGCGACACCTTTGGCATTACCGGTTTGAGAAGCAAAGATAATGCTGAGCTTGCCAGCAGGTTTTGCAGCAACCGCCGCAGCTGCTTGAGTAATCGGTGCGGCTGCGCCCACAGGTTGAGCCTGGCTCACACCCCATAGGTAACCACTGACCCATGCCAGTTGCTGAGAAGATAATTCGGAAACAGTTTGTTGAAGATGACCCAGTTGTTGGTCATTAAGCGGTGCAGCTAATCCAGGTAGCTCGTTCGCCCCAGACTGTGCATTATTATTTTGTGAAGACTCTTTCTTATTTAAAGACATGGTCACGACATCCCTAATCATTGCGTGACGATAGATTAACCACTCCTTTTAATAACAAGAAAGAATAGAAAAGTATGTTTTATAACTTTTTGGAAGTAAAAAGCGATTGAACGGGTAAATGGGCTACTGGTTTTCAATACGAACTTGTTGAAAACCGACCGCCATTGCCGACTTAGATGCTAGGTCTAAATCCGCGTAATGGCACTCCTCACCATGGACATCAGTAAGCAGAACAAAGCCGCCTCCCATATGGCGAAACTCCACAACCCAAGACCCTTCTTGTATTGAGGGCTCTATGATGGCTTCAACTAACAAATTTTCTCGATATAAATTGCGTAATTCATTGAGTGTCATATTCCATCCCTTGTTCTGACCCAACAACATAGACCTTATAAGAATAGACGTTAATCAGCTCTCTGTATAAGGATGGTCGAAAGTGATGAATGTGCTAACTAATTCCAGAAAGATATATACCCAAGTAACCTCAAGATGCTTGGGTATAATCAACAGATATAAAAAACGCCACTTAATAAAGCGGCGTTCTTAAAATTAGTTTTAGATGTTCTTTAGGGTGTACTTAGAATCGCACTTCTGCGCCAGCAAACCAGCCATCTACCATGACAAAGTTTTTACCTAGCTCAGAGTCGAAGAACTCATCAGAATCTAAGTCGATAACACGGTAACCACCACGCAAGGCAATTTCAGACTCTGATACTGGGATTCGATACTGAACACCCGCCATCAAATCTGTGCTCTTAATGCCACTGCTATCACCAAATTCCATGGTACCAATGATATCGAAGTTGGTGTCAGGAACGTTGATCTCTGCGTTACCGTAGAAGCTCCAAGTAAACTCATCGAAGCTTGATTGAGTTCCTGTTTGAGGTTCAATGTAATTCGAGTTTGAGTACTGAGTAAACGTCAGACCCGCATCGAAGTTCATCAACTTGTGCTCTAGCAACGTGTAGTAGAATGTGTAGTCGTACTTATCAAAAGCCAATGCATCCGTATCAATAGACGTATAACGGAAGCTAGCATTTGGCAGCATTGGGGCATTATGCTCAAATGCGAAATACACAGAAGGAGAGTTAGAGTCTTCATCTTGTCTCACTTCATTTAGCTTGGTACTTCCCCACCACATATCGGCACCGACTTTAGCCGTGTAAGAAAACTCTTCCTCAGCAGATACCGCTGAACTTAAAGATAGCATTCCCACTAAAGCAATTAATGGCATTTTATTCATTTGAGATAGCTCCAATTCCATATCGTTGTGCTAAGTGTATGCACACTCATAGATTATTGGGGAAAATTCTACCACACATCTTAAAGACTAAAACGATAAACCGACGGCAAGCCGATATTTGACGGTGTCATGACTTTAGTAGCGTCTCTGATTCGAGCTATATACAAAGTTTTTGAAAAACCACACACCGATTGCAATCACAATCAACCAGGGCAGTAATTTAAACACCACACTCATCATACCAAGCAGCAACATTACAGCTAATGCAACTCCAGTTGCCGCTAATACCGTCATAAAGGTAATGCCTGTCACAAGTAGCGTAGCAACGAAAATAAGAACAAAGATTAATTCAAACATAATGGTCTCCCTAATGAGTTAATGACCTATCTTTCCTACTTTCTAACATTGCAGCATCTGTACCAAGTCGCCAAAACCAACAAAATCCTTATTTATCAGTCAAATAAAAAGCCGCACATTCTCATGCGCGGCTTTTCAAATACATCAAATTGGTAAATTTAGCCTTTAATGGCGAATTTAACCTATACGTTCAGCTCTTTAGGAATCTTAGCCAATGCCGTCTGCATGACTTCGATACCCGCGCCTTTCTTATGTGCATTTTCGCTGATGTAGCGACGCCATTGTCTTGCACCCGGCATACTTTGGAACAGGCCAAGCATATGACGAGAAATGTGTCCTAAGCTTGCACCGTTTGAAAGTTCACGTTCAATGTACGGGTACATCTCTTCCACGACTTGTGAGCGTTTCTTAATTGGCGTATCTAAGCCGAAGATCTGTTGGTCCACTTCCGCCAGAATAAATGGGCTATGGTAAGCCTCACGACCGATCATCACGCCATCAAGGTGCTGAAGATGTTCTTTTGTTTGTTCTAATGTGGTGATACCACCATTTACTGCGATCACTAGATCTGAGAAGTCTTTCTTGATCTGGTAAGCACGATCATAATCCAGAGGTGGAATCTCACGGTTCTCTTTCGGGCTAAGACCACTCAGCCACGCTTTACGAGCATGAATAGTGAATTGCTCACAACCACCCTTTTCAGAAACCGTTGAAATGAACTTCGTCAGAAACTCATATGAGTCTTGGTCATCGATACCAATGCGAGTTTTCACCGTGATTGGAATATCAGTGACTTCTTTCATCGCTGATACACAATCTGCTACTAGCTCTGGTTCCGCCATTAAGCACGCACCAAAGCGACCGTTTTGAACTCGGTCTGAAGGGCAGCCTACATTAAGGTTTACTTCATCATAACCACGCTCAGCTGCTAGCTTGGCACAAGCCGCAAGATCAACTGGGTTTGAACCACCAAGTTGAAGAGCCAGTGGATGCTCTTGCTCACTGTATTCTAGGAAATCGCCCTTACCGTGTAAGATCGCGCCTGTTGTTACCATTTCCGTGTACAGAAGAGTCTGCTGAGATAGCAAACGATGAAAGTAACGACAGTGGCGGTCAGTCCAATCGAGCATTGGAGCAACTGAAAATCGAGATTTTGGGAAATCTAAGCCAATATCTTGTTTTTCATTAAGTTTATCTGATTTGTGACTAGCACTATTTTGCATCATTTAACCCTATTTGTGCCCATTTTGGACCATTTTTCACCGACTGTGGGCACGTATTGGTCCCAAAAATTGGTAAAACTACAGCTTGTAAATTAACTAGCAAAAAAGACCTGCTTATTTGCAAAAGCCCTTTTCGAATCGTGGTTTCATTTGAAGAGCGCAGATTCTACATCAAGTTCAATCTGCGCCCAAGTATAGAGGTGCACGATGGCGTCATATCATATTCAAAAAATCAAAACACAATCAGGCATAACTAAATATAAGTGTCGGGTTCGCGAAAGACAATCTGGTGTAACTACGGTTGATAAGACTAAGACTTTTACAAAGAAAGCATCTGCTACTGCTTGGGGAGATCAAGAAGTTGAGAAGATTGAAAGTGTTCGGCATGGGGGTATTATTCCAACTAAACAGACCATAGGTTTCTTGATTGAAAAAGCATTACAAACCCCCGAATTTGCGAATAAGCGAACTATGAGTTTCAACCTCCGACTTTTACTTCGCTACCCAATAGCCAGCACCACACTTACTGATTTTAACGATCATGACCTCATCAAGCATTGCCAATACCGAAGAGAACATGATGGTGTATTACCACAAACTATCGCTGTCGAGGTTTCAAATCTACGTTCGATATTTAAGCAAGCTAAACCTTTATGGCAAGTAGCAATTAATGATGAAGTATTCAAATCAGCTCACCACACTTTAGTATTTATGGGCCTCATCGGAAAAAGCGCTCGCCGAAGTAGACGGCCAAATCAATTAGAAATAGAAATGCTGGTCGCTGGATTAAAAGAGAGGGAGCAATCATTTGTCTCTTTCATTCCGTTTACCGACATTTTTGTTATATCAATACTGACATGTATGCGCATTGGAGAGATTTGCGATATCCGATGGGCTGACATCAATGAAACCCAACGAGCTGTTATGGTCAGAAATAGGAAAGATCCCCGTAAAAAGGCAGGTAACCATCAATGGGTACCTCTACTAGGCGATTCATGGGAAATCATTCAAAGACAGCCAAAGAATAATGAGCGCATTTTTCCATATAACTCTCGCTCGGTTTCCGCAGGTTTTCAGCGGGTGCGAGATAGCTTAGGGATTAAAGACTTACGCTACCATGATCTTCGCAGGGAAGGAGCTAGTCGTCTTTTCGAAGCCGGGTTTTCGATAGAAGAGGTCGCACAGGTCACAGGTCACAGGTCCCTCAACACATTATGGCAAGTTTACACTGAGCTCTACCCGAACAGACTTCATGGCAAGAAAGTTCGCTCAGTCATCTGATTTTGAAAACGGGGGGAGATATCTTGGCCAAATATGCACCTTGTGTAATACTAAATTTATTCCTCCAAAGCTTGAGGTGGGGACCTCGAGCAAAAGTTTAAGCCGCCTATATTGGCGGCTTTACTTTTTTATGAGCTTAAACTTGCAGGAAGTAGGAGTTTCTAATGAAGATCGCCAACCATTGAACTTCAGACAAGTATCATGTGACAACATAAATTAGAAATCAGGTTTGCATTTACTATCCAGAGATACACTTTAAATTAAACTGGGGTGATAACGTCTAATCTTTTGTTTCAAGGTTTCCAAGCTCCAAACATTCATTTTGTTAGCTTCTATATCTAAACCCTCAAATAAACAATACTGCTTCAAGAGATCTTTCTCACACTCAAATGTATAACAATACTGATTTTTTAAGTGGAAATATGTGTAAACAGCGGATGAGTTTTTGCGAAGGAATGAACAAAACAGCTCATACTCAAACTCCTGCATATAACGTTTCATTCTTTTCAAGTCGAAAGGGCTATTCGCGGGCGCTCTAAATTTATAGTAGTCCTTTATGTATAACTCTAATTCTTTCCCCCACACCCCCCAATAGTACTTTTTACAACCGTCAGAGCAACGCCAGTAATCTTTTATAACCCAGTTATAGCGAAATTCTCGATGAAAAGTCTTCTCCCTCTGACTCTTAACCGCAGTCGAAAAAGACATCTGAACCTCACCTTTATTAAGGTACTTATAGCGGCCAAGCTCTTCATTGTGAGCCATCGTTTTGCGATTCTTTTCCTGTTGAGGAATCGTATAGCAGAGTTCAACCTCTTCCTGAATAAATTGACCTAAACCAGTGACTATCTGAACTAAATTCTCGCGATTTGTATCAATGATACGTAACTTCTGCTCTAGGGCATCGAAGCCAAATAATTGTTTGTCCATGTAAAACTCCTTTTAGTTGGGATGGGACAAACGTAGTTTCAATCATCTTTGAGCTGTTTTTTTCAATTAGCGGGGCTTTTTTTGCTTCTTAATTGCGAAAGAATCGATTTGAATTCAGATAAGGCCTTTTGAGTTTGGCACTATGATTGATTTTTTTCTCTATCAACAATCGCCGACACTTTGGTATGGTAGCCCTCTAAGCTCATTGTGGCTTGCACGCCGCGCTCTGGTTTAACAAAGAAATACACCTCGTCATTATTTCGGACCGCATTGGTGAGAGGGATGTACTTTGAGTCAGCAATATATTCTTTCATTGGTAAACTCATAAATGTCGCGGTAGGGAGTTTGATGTAAGGACTGGTGGATAAGCCATTGGCATTTACCAAGCCAGTTGTTTCAAAGTCGCTATATTGCATGTGTGCTATCAGGCTACTGTAATAAGTAAATCGGACCGCGATGACATTCGTATCAGGGATCTGCTTTTTCAGGTCAGCATCGAACAAGTCTGTACTGAAAGGTTCCGAAATAGACCGCACACCAACTCTCGTCCCTAAGAAGGCAGTGTCCACACCTCTGAAATATATCGCTGCGTGAGAGTCCACGTTTGAGTCTAGTGGATAACCTTCGACACAAAGGCTTTCCCCACCATTGTATCTTTCATCGTAAAACTTCGAATCTCGCGATATTGGCTTATTGGTAAAGGATTGAAGTGTGTCGAATGACGGAATCATAACTTCATTCATTTTAGACAGAACCACCTTACACATTTCATATCCGTCTAAGCCACTATAAGTATCAGCATCCAAATACATAACTAGGTTTCTTCGATCCCAGCCGTATTTTTGATTCGCTAAAATTGCCAAACCAAAACCGGTCGTCATAGATCCAAACGCCAACCCCATTGCTGTAGACCCAACATAGCCACCGATACCCACATCGGAAATAGCGCCTTTGGGTAAGGTTTGGTCTTCGATGATCGTTCCACTTCCAGCTGAACGGGTAACTTGCAGCGCGATACTTGATGTCCCTTTTTCCGGTATTTCATATTTTGCACTGTTCGAAGCACATGCATTCAAAAGTAATGCGGCACTAACAACTGATGTTGCTTGGATTAGATTCATAATCCCCCCCTAAACAAAAATGCAACTAGATGAGTAATAATTAGCTTCTTCTAAATTTATACACCATGATCAAATAAATATAAAAAATGACTATTAAAAAAATGGGGGGAAAGCCGTGAGAAGAAACTTTATTTTCACATCTAGTGATAAATGTAGAAACGCACTAACTAAGTAAACCTTTTCGAAATCCAACTATACAACTGATTTAAAAGAATTTTAATTACTCACCAATCATCATCAAAACTACCAGATGTAAAATCATTATCAAATGCACCACTATCGAATGAATCGTTATCAAAAGAGTCATCTGCAAACGAGTCATGCACAACGCCAGCATCAGTAAACGAATCAGTTTCTAAGAGCGTAATATCATCATTTGAAAAAGAATCAGAACCGTAAAGGTTTCCCTCCGTATCAACACCACCAACCATTAAATTTCCATTAGCCGGATTGACAGCGAAATCATCATTATTGGTACTCATAAACTCTGCGGATGAAAAAGCTAACTGCAACGAATCACTATCTTGAGGGCGACTCAATTCACCCAACAAGTCGGTATAGTCACCACATCGGGAAGTAGATTCACCAAAATAACTTTCACTTAGATCGTTCCCTCTTCCACAGAGGTGCGGTAAACAAAGGTCTGGTGAGCCAATTGAATCCTCTGAATCATACTGAACACTGAATGAATCATCTTCTAAGCTATTAAACTCACAATCGAGACTACCGCTAATAGATGAACCGAGGTCATGGTAATTTCGCCTTACAGGTGACTCTCTCCGATTACTACTCGCATACCTAGCAACGGCACTATTGGTTCCACCATTTATAGCGGCGATTGCTACATCCAAACTAAGGAACTCAATATGTCTCGAACTAAAAGAAAGAACAGGCGCTTTAGTATTCGCCTCTACTGTATTTATTTTAGGAGCGGCCTGTTTCGTATTGAGGGTTCTACGGTGTATCTCTAATGGCCTAAAAGCAGGTGTAGCTTCAGAAACTGGCTTCGACACATATTTAGGGGCCTCATTTAACATCCAGTCACGCATATGTTCAGACTGTACAAGGCTCTCCCAAAAACCATCTCGGTTACATGGAATGCACCCAGAGATAATAAATCCAGCGAAGCCGCCAATAAGAAAACCAATAACACCCAACAATAAAGCGCCTAGAATTCCAAATATCAAAGCGAGGTAAATATTCATTAGAGCCTCTTCACAAAGGTTTGGTTTCAACTTATCTAAACCATAGCATGGCGATCTGCCTGCTCCCCCCGTTTTGACATCCAACCCTCTTCTACTCTAACTATAAAAATTTCAATGAAAGTACTAAACAGCCAAATTGGACTCCTTATTTGAGAAATGACCATAAAGAAGCAGATATCTTGTCTGTAAACCATGAGGTAAGAAAAGCATTTTTAATGCTGTGATTACCTCCCACATGTTAGAGCGCATGTACGAAATGCTCTCATCAGTTTGATGCCCCAATAGAGTATGTATTACTCACTCACTCAAATGAAAGAACACTTTCAACCCTGAGAGTATTACTCCATTACTCAAGATTTATTATCTGCGTTGCGAAAAGGACCGCTAAAGTCTCCGTCTATTTTGGACGGCAGACAAAAATAGACGGAGACTGCATCCGATAACAGATCCATTGGTATCTCTAGCCTGACAAAGTTATTGAGAGGTATTCGAAAACATGAAAATGCATGAAATGCATCGAACCAATCCATCAGTTACTGCCGGAACTCGTGATCATTCCACTCACTTGTACGTGACAGCAGCCACCAAGCAGCCTGAATTCAACGGACAAAACCTCTAGCTGACTGCTAAGTCCAACCTCAAAGCAAAACATAGATTGCTCTCTTCCACTAGCCAGTGCCGCCTTCGTCCAACCTATGTAAACGCCTTTGAGCACTAACCTTTGCCAAGTCAGCTTCAACAGCGTAAGCGCCGGGATCGCTTCTTATCTTCCCAACCTCTGCTAATGACGTGCGACATTTTAAACGCGCATAAACACTTAACACGATTCGCTGCTTGCAGAGCCCATAACTGAAAAACTGAGAGGAAAGTATGAGTCCGAGTAGGTTCCCCACATCTAGGATGGAGAGAGAAAACCCTAATGCCAGAAACTGTGGCCTAAGATCTCGAGATATAAATCAAGCGGCTAAGAATGCGCTTTATGAAAAATTTAATGCCGGCCAAATCGGGTTCAAAACCGTAGCAGATCAAACAACTCGATTTACACAGTTCTCGACATTTATCAAAGACCATCATGGTGTCAAGGATATGCGAGCGATAACGAAAGAGCATGTATCGCAATACGCTCAAGAATTAGATTCGAAAATTGATAACGGCTCAATCAGTATCAAGACAGCTCATGAATACTTGTCTGCCGTTAACTCCGTTCTTATTCAGGCTATTGGGGATTCATCTCTTAGGGTTACAGCATCGGAAGCTGGCCTTCCAAATCGTTCTGGCATAACTACGGAAAATCGAGCTATTTCCCAAGAACAACATAACAAAATTACATCACAGTTTTCTGACAGGCTCTCTGCTATCAGTGAAATACAAAGGTCATTAGGCTTGAGATTCGAAGAGGCTTGTAAAGGTAACCCTGCAGCCATGCTAAAAGAAGCCGTTATAAAGCAGAGCATTTCTGTCACAGACGGAACGAAAGGCGGTCAAGCACGGACAGTACCAATCGTATCCCAAAATCAACTTGATGCACTTCAGAATGCCAGTGTCATTCAGGGACATCATCACTCCATGATCCCTGCAGATCAAAGCTATATACAGTTCCAATCTCAATCCTATCGAGAGTTTGGAAAACTTGATTATAAATCACATGGTGAGCGACACGCCTATGCGCAAAACAGTTATACCAACCACATGCAACAACAAACCGCAGTAGCAGGAATAAAATCAGTTGTGGAGTCGGGTTATAAGCATGGTTCTTCACACCACCAATACATCGCCAATAAAGTGGGATGCGCAGTTGAGCAAGCTAAAGCTTTTGACAGTGCGGCTAGGCTGTCCGTCGCGGAAGAACTTGGCCATCATCGAACCGACATAACAAATGCATATCTGGGGTAAATCATGACTAGAATGGAATATGAGTTAAATCGAGCTATACATCTATACTTAAGGACAGGGGGCAAAAAGAACCGTAAGAATCAGGCAGAGAAAATGAGCAGCTTCTGTCGCCATGTTCAGAGGCACAACCCAGCCATCAAATCTATCGGCCAAATTGGACGCAAGCAAGTGGCTGAGTTTTGGAGGAGCAAGAGCGAGTTGGCTCCCTCAACTAAAACCGCCTATTACTACGCAATTTGTTATATTTGGGAGCAAGTACTTGGTAGGAAGTCAGCTCCGCCACATTTCACGCACAAGTAATGCAACAGGTACTTACCTAAGCTAACACTGATAAGCATTGGTGTTTCCGAAGTCATGCATTCACGCAGAGTTACACTTCCCAGCTATATTTAGATACCTTAAAGATTATACTTTGCGCACACTCTAGTCCCTATTGAACCAAACATTTGCTTCTGCGCAGAATGAAAAGGCCTTAGTAAATTGTTGGTAGGTCCAAGTTCTGCTTCTGCTATATGTTCGAGAGCTTGAATAGACGACTCATCAATAATCTTACTCAACTCAGTCAGCCAAACTTTACGCCACTCAACTAATATTGGAGAGTTAAGGTTTAAAATGTAAATTGTAAGTCTAGCTTTCGCTTTCTCTCTTTGGGTAGGTAAAGAGGCCTTAGGCACGACTCTACCCGAAATCTCGTAATGAAAGTATTGAGAACAGTTATTGAGCAAAGGCGAAATAAAAGACGTTGCATGATACATCCTTTGCTTAGCATGCCCTCCAAAAACATCTACTTTAAGCAAGTTGCGTTTACTAGGATCATCAATTGCTGACAGTATCAGATTAGTATATTCGAATGTTTTTCTAGGATTTCTAAATTTAGGCTCTATATGCTCAATGTGAGTTCCTAGTGCTCGACTAAGCTCAGCGTTGTCTAACCCACGAATCGAAAAAACATTATCTAAACTGATTTCACTGTAGCAACAAAGCCCAAATTGCTCTTGGTAGCATGTCCTAGTGACCGAAGGTTTATGTCTCCTGAAACGAGTCCATGCTTTTGTCGCTTTTATGTGATTAGTTGGAGGCCGTTTATTTCTTTCAGCAAGGGCATGACACGGTGAGATTTTTTTAATTGTTCTCATTCGAGTTTCTCTCTGCGCCTAAGAACAAGAGATAACCGAACTAGTTCTTCATGATCTTCACCTAAAGATGCTCGCAATTGAGCGTATAAACTCTTAGCTTCATCAGAGCGAAAATCACCTTGCTCGATTATGTTCGCGTACTTTTTCAATAATGCTGACTCAGGTAACTTTTGTTTTGAATCAAAGTGCATCACTGTACTCAGAATCGTAGATGCTGAGCGGGCATAGCTTTCAGCTAGGGGAGGAACAGCGACCTCTTCTCCATCCAAATTTTCTCCGATTGACCTTACTTTTGTTCTTGATAATCGGGATAAGACCTGTGGGCTATGAGTAGTTATAATAAACTGCACATTTGGAAACGTAGAAATTAGATTAGATGCTATGTCTTGCTGCCATTTGGGATGAAGGTGCAGTTCAATTTCATCAATCAATACAACCCCCTGACCGTGCAGAGGATTTTTTAACTTAGGGTTAAGTAAGATAAGTCTTCTAGCAATATCTGCGACTAATGATAAATAAACCTGTTGGCCTTTGGATGCTTGGTATATGTTTACAGGAACATTATCGTTGACAATTTTAACTTCAGCTCGTCCTGAAGAACGATCAACAAAGATATCACTAACACTAGGAACTGCATCAACTATCGCTTTTTTTACATATTCCTTTAGATTTGATGTCTGCATAGACTTAGAGGCCTTAATTTTAGAGAAAAGTACCTCCAGTTCTATTTTTTTTGCCTCTAAAATTGGCCAAAGTACGTTTCCTTTACCATCAACAACTTGATTTAAAGCTTCAATCTCAGCACTTAAAGCATCATATTTAGTTTGTAAGCTTGAGTCCGTTTTATTATCGATATAAATAAACCAGACTAGAAAATCCGTCAGATTACCAGTTCCATCTAAAACAGACTTATCAATAGCATCAAATTTTGACTCATTTACTGTATCTGTAACCTTTTCTAAATCAAATGACTGGTTACCTTTCATATTTGATCTATCTACAGAGTAGTAAGCTAACAAAGGAATATTTATATCATTGTGGGTTCTTCTTTCCCTATCACTGATTACCCTATACAAACTAGACAGTCTATTGTAACTATCAAGCTCACTAACCTTAGAACTTTCAATACCTTTCGCTGGTCTTACCAACGAACCAGAATAAACAGTTGAGTTACCAAAATTAATTGATGTAATTACTTCCGAGTTATCTAAAACGCCTATAGTAACATCAGAGTCTTCAAGTGACTTACCAGACCTACCTTTAAAAACCATTCGGGCATTTAGCCATGAAAATGTTTTAGCTATCGACTCGAGAATAGTTGTCTTACCCGAGCCATTATTTCCTATAATAACAGTAATATCATCTTCAAAAACAACATCTAAATTTTCAAATTTCCGAAAATTCATAAGCTTAAGATCATTCAATATAATCCGATTATTTGGTCGTTCTCCGTCGACAAAAGAATCAAAATCTAATGCATCAACACAAGTTAAGTAATAGTTTTTCGATTTTTCTAAATCAATGTCCGTTCCTGCACCAATCTCATAAATATTGAACAGTTCATAAGATGAAGATACGTTCCCCTTTCTTGAGCTTTGCTCAAGTGCTCTAATTTTACTATCACGTTTCATTTAAATCTCCAGAAAAAATGGAAGTAATCACATCTTCACCGTACTTATTAATCAAAGAATGAACGAACTTTGGCTCGATATGTTTAGAAAAAGATAGAATTCCTTTGAGGTAATTAAAATCTTCTGGACTCAATTTTTTATATCTATACTCATTAATCAAGTGTTTGATGTAACGCTTTCGTTCTCGTCCCAAAGAGATTTTACCATCATTAGTCAAAGTAATTCCTGTTACATGACGATTATGAGCCTTAGATGAAAAAACTGTTTTATTATAGTTAACGGAAATAGAGCTACCAAAAACATCATAGAGAAGGCTTTTAACAAAATTGGGAATGTCGAATAAAATATTTCTTTTTTTAGTGGAAAAAGTCATATCATCAGCATAACGAGTATAATAAATATCTCTGTTAATACAGTATTTTGTTATTAACTCATCAAATTCGTAAAGGCAAAAATTGGATATAATTGGCGAACTAGGAGCTCCAACACTCAAAACTAACCTACTTATTGAAGATCCTTTATCTACATTCCAAAACAATAAATTCTCAATTAAATGTTTTTCCAACGGTTCTGGTAGGTCCCATTGTTTTTCCCACATTCTCCAGAATATCTTAGGTGTTATTGAGTTAAAGAAATTAGACAAGTCCATTTTCAATAAGTAAGGGTTTGAAGCATGGAATTGAGCATTATCTTTGATGCTGTAGCCTTTTCTGTAAGCTACAGAATTAGAGTGAACAGGAAAGTTCATCATATCGACATATGCTCGTTGAAGTACCTTAACCTTCTTTGTTGGCTGAGCAATGAGCCTAATACCATGTGTTCTTTTAGGAATCGGGTAGACTTTGTACTTTTTGGATGCGCCAAGAAGTATACTAAGAATCTCTTGCTCACTGACATTTAGTTCGCCTGCCAGTACTGAAATTATCTTCATTCCACTCCTTTAACAGTATTAAGCCCAAGAGAGTATCCCCTTGGGCTTTTTAGCTCTTTACTAAAGGGTGCGATGTGTACGCATCCGAAACGAGGAACGAGTTTTGGATGCGTACACATCGCATGTAAACTCGTTCAATAAGTTAGAGTCTGGCTAAACACCCGACTAGACGAAGTCCGTCAAAACACTAAAGAGCACTAAAATTCTACGCCAAAATCATATAGATCACAATGAATTGAGAAGCCGTACAACAATACTTTATAAGTAAAATTTGGTTATTCTTTAACTATGTAGTGGATCATTAAATTTGACCTTCCTTTTGAAGGTTTTATTATTAGCCATCTTAGCGAAAAGTAGGCTTACTTCCATTGACAAAATAGTAACTTGACTTAGTGAGAAAGAAACAGGTTAGTGAAGAAATTAGGGCCAGCGCAGCTAGCTGCGCTTTGAATCTACGAACTTAGCCAGATCTTCCAGATGAACCACCAGCCTTGCCTTTTGCCCTTCCCCCATAGCCACAACAGGAATGAGCAAGCTTCCCGAAAGGTAATGTCGCCTTGCAACCCTATAGGTGACTCCTAGGTACTCTTCACAAAGCTCTGAGAGTGGGATAAGGACTTTTCCATGCTGCTTTAGAAGCAAGTCAAAAGTTGAGATTCTTTTCATAGCCTCGATCTCCAGTTATCTACTGGTTATACTATGAACAATGATTTGAAAAGTTTGGCAAAATAACAGGACGTTTTTGCGTGTTTCGACTTTGACTAGCCGATTTATAACGTGAAAAGTTAACTATGGGCACGCAGTGGGCACAAACCAATAATTAAATAGCTTAAATTCATTAGGTTAGTAAAAATTCGCTACTATCGAGCATTGGAGCGACAGACAACCTACATGAATGTGTCATGGCAAAGTACCCTAGTAGCGAGTCAAACAAAGATGCTGGAATACCCAGCAAAAGCAAAGTCGGCTATTGTAAAGGCTATGCTCTGTTTGTGCTATATGAACTTTGCCTCACACTTTTTTATAAACCATTCACCAGATCTCTAATTCAGCTTCACTAATCAGTTATGCCTTGAGTCACAATGTCATTTTGAGTTACCTTGTCTTATTCAAAGTCGTGGGTCACAATACGCTCTGTACCTGACTTTAATAGAAATCAATGGCTCCTTAGCCGAAATAACCTGAAAATAGGGTTTGTTTAAGGATGTCCGATTGAATGGTGAAGAATTTGGACCACACATTAATAGAGCAAGTTGAAGGGATATGCGCATCGCGTGGCGTTAGATTAACGCCTCAAAGAAAGCGAGTGTTTGAGCTCATCCTCTCTAATAAGAAAGCCTCTAGTGCTTATGAATTATTAGAGCAATTGAAAGTCAGTGAGCCGCAAGCCAAGCCACCTACAGTATATCGCGCTTTGGATTTCTTGTTGGAGCAAGGTTTCATTCACAGAGTTGAGTCAACCAATAGCTTTATATGCTGCTGTTCTTGTAATGCCAACAAACATTTCTCCCAACTACTGATCTGCGATAAATGTGGCACAGTGGTAGAACTACAAGACGATTCCCTTGTAACTCTGCTCGCGAGTAACGCTGAGAAGCATGGATTTCAATTGACCAACCACGTCATTGAGTCGCATGGCATTTGCCAGTCTTGCTCCTCCGATATGAAAGAATAAGATTATAGAAGAACATTATGCGCGCTGAATTTGTAAACCCGTTTTTAGCTTCTTTGATGAACGTTCTAAAAACGATGGCTTCTCTAGAATTGAAGCCACAAAAACCAAGAGTTAAGAAAGATGAAATCGCTCGTGGTGATGTCTCTGGTTTAATCGGTATGGTTGGTCCACAATCTCGTGGTTCAATGTCGATTACCTTTGATGAAGGTCTGGCTCTGGAAATCATGGAAAACATGCTTGGTGAGCGACCAAACGGTTTGAACGAAGAAGTAACCGACATGGTTGGTGAGATCACCAACATGGTAACTGGTGGTGCAAAACGTATTCTTGCGGAAAGCGGCTTCGACTTCGACATGGCAACACCGATTGTGGTTTCTGGTAAAGGCCACACTATTCGTCACAAATGCGAAGGCGCAATCATCATCATGCCATTCTCATCTCAGTGGGGTAATGCCTTCATCGAGATCTGTTTCGAATAGAAGTAGTTACAGCAAAATATTTAGAAGGCTGGCGTCGATACGTTAGCCTTTTTTATTACCTGCGATTTAACCATTGCTTACTCTACAGATACAAAAACGCCAACCCTAAGGTTGGCGTTTACTTCTATGCTATCAACTCAATTAAGCTTTAAGTGCTTTGAATGCGTTGATTAGACCGTTCGTTGAGCTGTCGTGAGATGTCACTTCTGCGTCATCAGCAAGCTCTGGAAGAATTTGGTTTGCTAGTTGCTTACCAAGTTCTACACCCCATTGGTCGAAGCTGAAGATGTTCCAGATAACACCTTGAACAAAGATCTTGTGTTCGTACATCGCAATTAGGTTACCTAGAGAGCGAGGTGTAATTTGCTTAACAAGAATAGAGTTCGTTGGGCGGTTACCTTCAAACACTTTGAAAGGTACTAGTTCAGCTACTTCTTCTGCAGTTTTGCCAGCCGCTAGGAATTCAGCTTCTACCGTTTCTTTTGTCTTACCGAATGCTAGTGCTTCAGTTTGAGCAAAGAAGTTAGACATTAGCTTCTGGTGGTGATCAGATGCTGGGTTGTGGCTGATTGCAGGAGCGATGAAGTCTGATGGGATCAGCTTAGTACCTTGGTGAATCAGTTGGTAGAAAGCGTGCTGGCCGTTTGTACCTGGTTCACCCCAGATGATAGGACCTGTTTGGTACTCTACTGGGTTACCTTCACGGTCTACAAATTTACCGTTTGATTCCATGTTACCTTGTTGGAAGTAAGCCGCAAAACGGTGCATGTACTGGTCATAAGGTAGAATCGCTTCTGACTCAGCGCCGTGGAAGTTGTTGTACCAAATACCGATAAGCGCAAGGATTACTGGAATGTTGCTTTCAAACTCAGTTGAAGCAAAGTGGTTATCCATTTCGTGAGCACCTTCTAGTAGCTCAACGAAGTTATCGAAGCCTACAGAAAGAGAAATAGAAAGACCAATCGCAGACCATAGTGAGTAACGACCACCAACCCAGTCCCAGAATTCGAACATGTTGTCAGTATCGATACCAAACTCAGCTACCGCTGTTGCGTTAGTCGATAGCGCAGCGAAGTGCTTAGCTACATGCGCTTCATCACCAGCTTCTGCTAGGAACCAATCACGAGCAGAGTGTGCGTTCGTCATTGTTTCTTGAGTCGTGAATGTTTTTGATGCTACTAGGAATAGCGTTGTTTCTGGGTTCAGAGACTTAAGTGTCTCAACGATGTGCGTACCATCTACGTTCGAAACGAAGTGCATGTTTAGGCGAGTTTTGTATGGCGTTAGTGCTTCAGTCACCATGTATGGACCAAGATCCGAACCGCCGATACCGATGTTCACAACATCAGTGATCTCTTTACCTGTGTAACCTTTCCACTCACCAGAAACGATGCGGTGTGTGAACAGTTCCATTTTTGCTAGTACAGCGTTAACTGCTGGCATTACATCTTTGCCATCAACCATTACTGGCTTGTCGCTACGGTTGCGCAGTGCAGTGTGAAGTACTGAACGGCCTTCAGTCTTGTTGATTGCATCACCGCTGAACATCGCTTCAATTGCAGACTTAACTTCAGTCTCGTTTGCAAGAGCGAATAGGTGCTGCATCGTTTCTGCATCGATTAGGTTCTTAGAGTAATCGACCAAGATGTCTGAACCGAAACGAGTAGAAAAGCTCTCGAAACGTTTTGCATCTTGAGCAAAAAGCTCTTTCATATCCATATCTTGAGCAGACTCGAAATGAGCTGTTAGAGCTTTCCACGCTTGTGTTTGCGTTGGGTTGATATTTTTCAACATGGTATCTATCCCGATGTTACTGTAGGTTTTATTCTAAACGTCACCTTGGTGATGAATAGAACCCCCGATTAGGCGAAAGTTTATATTTTTCTGTGATGACCAAACCGCGTCACCACTGAAAGATTCTTTGTAATTTTTTTTCACGACGTATTATGCCGTATATCAAGAGCTGTACCTTGAGATAAATCAGGATTAGATTTCCTGAGACAGGAATCGGTACAGACTCTGGCTCTAACATAATTAAATGTGAGCGAGACCTGATAAATTCAAGTTCAAAAGATAGCCTCAAACCACTTTTTTTCCAAATACATTATAAAGGATGGCGTATGTGGATTCAGAAGACTATACACCTAAATGCACAAAAGCGTGGATTTCATCTCATTACTGATGAAATTGAACAACAGATACACGAGATGAACTCTTTATCTGTTGGTTTATTACATCTATTTATTCAGCATACTTCTGCCAGCTTAACGCTCAATGAAAACGCCGATCCGACCGTCCGTAGTGATATGGAGTCACACTTCAACAAGTTTGTGCCCGAACGAGCGCCCTACTACAAGCACACTTATGAAGGTGATGATGATATGCCAGCTCACATTAAAGCATCGACACTTGGCAACAGTGTGACAATTCCGATCACCAATGGTCGTTTAGCTTTAGGAACATGGCAGGGCATTTACTTAGGGGAGCACCGAGACTACGGTGGTAGCCGCACTGTGATAGCTACTATCCAAGGAGAGTAGCTCATCGTAACCAAGCCTAGAGTAGGGAAATAAAAAGGGGGACACAGAAATGCGTCCCCCTTGAGTAATAGAAAATTGAGCAGATAAACCTTAACTTAGAAAGGCTGGTTTATCATGACCCTAAAGGTCCCCTCATCACCGCCTCGCGCTAATTCAGCACGAACAACAATGCCTTCCACTTGGAAACGAACTGCGCCACCTAAGCTCCACTTCATGTCTGTATGCAGTGTTTTAATGTCGTACTCATCCGCAACGCGCCCTACTTCAGCAAACGCTACCCATTGCCACCAAGGCAAGTCGTAGTAGTTAATCAGTGGGATATCGCCCAAAGGTTGCCAGTCAGGAAGCACTCGATACTCTGCAGAGTAATGCACTGCAGAGCGACCGTGATAACGGCCTCCGGTATAACCTCGTAATCGATACAAGCCACCTAATCGAGCTTGCTCGGTCTCCGGTGGACGAGCACAATCTTGCCCAGAGCAGTTATCCCATGTAGGCGTGTCAGCCGTATAGAAATCGAATGCTAAAACTTGTTGATCAAATAAGTCCCCTAAAGGACCTAAAGCAAAGTACTGACTATTTTGGAAGGTCCACTTGAGCCACAAGTCATCATTAGACCAGCTTTCTGCTCCGGTGGTGAATTCTAAGTTAGTATGAGAGCCCTTGGTTGGGTTACGTGTGCTATCACGGTTATCCCAATCAAACGCCAAACTAAAGCCCGTCGCCTCTTCAGAATTGTTTAAGCCTTCTAACTCTCGGGAAGTATAAAAAGGTGTAAAGACAATCGAGCTGACACCCGACTCAACGGGCGAAGCAAGGCTCACGTCTTTGATCGGTTGAAATGCCCCTAACAAGCCATATTCTGCAACATTGCCCCATGGCAACAGATACTTAAACTCAAACTGATAGTTTTCTTCCAAGCCATCAGCAATGGTTTTGTCATCAATTGATGAATCGTTGTCGCCTTGGGAACCAATGTAATACGGGTTTTCGTTAAAGCGAGCTTGGTACATCTGAGTACTGAACAGTATGTTCTCAGACAGTGCAAAGTTAAAAGCTGATAGGAAACCAACGTAGCTGTCTTTGTCTGAATACAACGCCATACCAAACAGAGCCGCTTGAGGTTGCCAAACACCCTTTGCGACACCAGCAACCCCAAAGGTATTACCCATGGTTTCAGTGCTGAAGTAGAAAGGGACAAAGGCTGAGTCTTTTTCTTCACTCAGAGCTGAAGAGGAAAAGCTCACACCGAGTAATGCCATTGCTGACATCACTAGGTGTCGAGTGGTTCGCTTGAACATCATTTACTGTACTGAATCCATAGCTACTTCACATATTCCATCGCTACACGCGAGGTAAGCTTAGTAACCAGCTCGTAAGCGATCGTGCCGATATGTTCTGCGACTTCTTCAGAAGGTAACTCTTTCCCCCAAAGTGTCGCTTCATCACCGACTTTATCTTGAGCATCCGGCCCAAGGTCGACCGTTAACATATCCATAGAAACTCGGCCTGCAATAGGCACTTTTCGACCATTTACAAACACAGGTGTACCGTTAGGGGCGGTTCGAGGGTAGCCATCACCGTAACCAATCGCGATAACACCCACTTTAGTGTCACGCTCACTAGTCCAGTTACCACCGTAACCCACGCTTTCACCCGCTTTAACATCACGAACGGCAATCAGGTGCGAGGTAAGAGTCATCACAGGCATAAAGCCAAGCTCTTGTGCTGATTTATCAACAAACGGCGATACACCGTAAGAGATAATTCCAGGGCGAACCCAATCAAGGTGGCTATCAGGCCAAGCCAACAAACCAGCAGAAGCGGCCAGTGAGCGTTCCCCTTCACAACCATCAGTAAGAGACAAAAACAGTTCGGTCTGCTCTACCGTAGTGGTTCTATCCAGCTCATCAGCACAACCAAAGTGGCTCATGTAACGAAGAGGCTTAGCCACATTCGCACATTGATGCAGACGCTCAACGAAATCTTGGTATTGCTCTGGTCGAACACCCAAGCGGTGCATGCCACTATCGACTTTTAGCCACACCACAACCGGTGTTTCTAGGTCAGCATTCTCTAGCGCGCTTAATTGCTCTTCGCAATGCACCACCGTTTGAATGTTATTGGTGACAAGGATCGGCAAATCACCCGAAGAATAAAAGCCTTCGAGCAACAAAATAGGTTTAACAATACCACCAGCACGCAGCTGCAGTGCTTCCTCAATACGAGCCACACCGAATGCATCTGAGCTTTTAGAGTGCTTAGCAATGTGCAGTAAGCCGTGACCATAGCCATTGGCTTTGACAACAGACATCACTTTGCACTGCGGGGCTTTCGACTTAATTTGGTTCAGGTTGTGCTCAAGCGCATTTAAATCAATGCTCGCGGTCGCCGCTTTCATATACGTCATTAGCGATTACTCGTCATCAAATGCAGGACCTGCATAGTTATCGAAACGGGAGTGTTGCCCTTGGAATGTAAGACGAACCGAACCGATCGGGCCGTTACGTTGCTTACCGATAATGATTTCAGCGATGCCCTTCAGTGAGCTGTCTGGGTTATACACTTCGTCACGGTAGATGAACATGATTAAGTCGGCATCTTGCTCAATCGAGCCCGATTCACGCAAGTCCGAGTTAACTGGGCGTTTATCGGCACGTTGCTCTAGGGAACGGTTAAGCTGAGAAAGTGCCACAACTGGAACGTTCAACTCTTTCGCTAGCGCTTTTAGGGAACGTGAAATCTCGGCGATCTCAAGGGTACGGTTATCAGACAGTGAAGGGACACGCATCAGTTGAAGGTAATCGATCATGATCATTGAAAGACCATCATGTTCACGAGCAATACGACGCGCTCGAGAACGTACTTCGGTTGGCGTTAGGCCAGAGCTGTCATCAATGTACATGTTCTTCTTATCCATGAGGATACCCATGGTCGAAGAGATACGAGCCCAGTCTTCGTCATCAAGTTGACCGGTACGAATTTTGGTTTGGTCCACGCGAGACAGGGATGCAAGCATACGCATCATCAGCTGTTCGCCCGGCATCTCTAGCGAGAAGATAAGCACTGGCTTGTCTTGTTTCATCGCCGCGTTTTCACACAAGTTCATCGCAAAGGTGGTTTTACCCATCGATGGACGTGCCGCCACAATGATTAAATCAGAACCTTGTAGACCGGCGGTTTTCTTGTTGAGGTCATTAAAGCCAGTATCGACACCAGTCACACCATCTTGCGGAGTTTTGTACAGGATTTCGATACGCTCTAGCGTCTTCTCAAGAATACTATCTACGTTTTGAGGGCCTTCGTTTTCACTCGCACGACCTTCTGCAATCGCGAATACTTTACTCTCAGCAAGGTCGAGCAGGTCTTCTGATGTACGACCTTGAGGGTCATAACCAGAATCAGCAATCTCATTCGCCACACCAATCAGGCTACGAACCAATGCACGCTGAGCGACGATATCCGCATAAGCGTTAATGTTAGCCGCACTTGGCGTGTTCTTAGCTAGGTCAGCAAGGTAGGCAAAGCCACCCACTTCTTCAAGTTGCTCACGCAGCTCTAAGTGTTCAGAGAGTGTAATAAGATCCAGAGGAGAGCTTTCTTCAAGGATATCTTTTACCGCTTCAAAGATCAGACGGTGAGGACGACTATAAAAGTCTTTGGCCACAACCTTTTCAGCAACCGTATCCCAGCGTTCGTTATCTAATAACAAACCGCCAATAACAGATTGCTCAGCTTCTAATGAATGTGGCGGGACCTTGATGGCGTCCACCTGATCTTTGGCTGATTTCTGACTTTTGGTATCCACTATGACTACACTCAATAACTAATAATGATCGTTCATTATACCCAAGAACACTCATTTGTAATCCGATCCTATGAGTTTGTTTTATTCTTCAGGAAGAATTTACTTATTGCTGACGGAATTAACCAAGGGTAGCATTACGATCTCGCCATTCATTCACTGTATAACTGAGGTATGCGTGTCCAAACTATTGGCTCTGAGCACAGGCCTTCTAAGCACTGGTCTCCTGAGCGCTCCGATGGCTTTAGCTGATGATGCTAAAACCGATGTTGATGCAATCCTCGACTCGATAGTAGTACCAGAACCTACTGCTGAGCCGATCGTCGTTGCACCAGCACCAGAAGAAAAAGATATGGATATCGCCCCAAGTGATACGAGTGACACTGAACTGCCAAGCCCACTAAAAACTGAAGTCGAATTTGGATATCAGTCGCATACTGGTAATTCCGATTCACGCTCTCTAAACGCACGCCTAAACGGTGAGTACACGGCTGGCCGCCACAGAACCAGTGGCGAATGGAAATACTACAACCTCTATAAAGATGGCGAAGAAGATAAAAGGCAATCAACTTACACGGCTCAGAGTGACTACAAGTTAAGCCCTAAAACCTATCTTTACGGCAGTTTTAAAGGCGTCGATTCACGATACAGTGCTTACTTTAAGGACTACACCGTTTCGAGCGGCCTGGGTTACCAGTTTTCTAATACCGAAGAGTTTGTATTGGAAGTCGAAGTGGGCCCGGGCTTTCGTTACCAAGAACCAAACCTCGATGAGCTAGACGATGATGACATCATCTTCCCAGAGATCGTTGAAGAAGCGATTTTCCGTGGCAACGTGAATACGTCTTGGCAGGTGTTGAAGAATTTGCAGCTAAAAGCCGATGTGACCTTAGTGTCTGGTCACAGTAACTTGAAGTTCGATACTGAGTTAGAAGCGATCAACGATATTACTGACAATATCGCGCTTAAGATTGCACACTCTCGCCAGTACCACGATAAGGTTCCCGAAGGGCTAGATAAAGAAGACTCGGTTCTCTCCATAAACCTGTTGTTCCAATTCTAATTTCCATGGCTGTTTGTTCAGCCATTAGAGCTTTTTGATCATAGTAGGCTTTTACCTACTGTAGCCCTCCCTTACCTTTTCCTATATTCCAGACATAAAAAAACACCAGCCGAAACTGGTGTTTAAAACTTTCATAAAGAAAGAATTCGTCTTGGTACTGAAATTACTCAGCTGCAACGATAGCGATTTTCGCAGTAGCAAAAACTTCAGAGTGAAGTTGGATGCTTACTTCGAATTCGCCGATGTTACGTAGAGCGCCTTCAGGTAGGCGTACTTCGCTCTTAGCTACTGCAACACCTGCCGCTGTGATAGCGTCAGCGATGTCACGAGTACCGATAGAACCGAATAGTTTACCTTCGTCACCAGCTTTAGAAGCGATAGAAACGCCTTCTAGAGAGTTAACTTTCTCTGCACGAGCTTCAGCAGCAGCTAGTTGCTCAGCAACTTTAGCTTCTAGTTCAGCACGACGAGTTTCGAACATAGCAACGTTGTCTTTAGTTGCCATAACTGCTTTACCCTGTGGGATAAGGAAGTTACGAGCGTAACCAGATTTAACGTTTACTTGGTCGCCAAGGCCACCTAGGTTACCGATCTTATCAAGTAGAATAACTTGCATTATCTTAGTCCTCTTAAACTATTATTAACTATTACCGATTACTGATGCTTGTCAGTGTACGGTAGTAGAGCTAGGTAACGAGAACGCTTGATAGCGCGAGCTAGTTGACGCTGGTACTTAGCGCTTGTACCAGTGATACGGCTAGGTACGATTTTACCAGCTTCAGTGATGTAGTTTTTAAGAGTTGCTACGTCTTTGTAGTCAATCTCTTGTACGCCTTCTGCAGTGAAACGGCAGAATTTACGACGACGGAAGAAACGAGCCATGGGCTATCTCCTGATCTTAAATTTAATAATGCAGCCTTTCAAAACTTCGGAAAGTGGTGAAAGACTTAAAACAAGTTGAGAATTTTTTAAGGCATTAAGCCAAAAAAGAATTACTCAGCAGCTGCTTCTGGTTTAGCTTCTGTACGCTCTTCACGACGAGGAGCACGCTCTGCACGCTCTTCTTTTTGCTTAAGCATAATAGATTGCTCAGTCACAGCGCCTTTAGTGCGCATGATCATGTTACGTAGAACTGCATCGTTGAAACGGAAAGCAGTTTCTAGCTCGTCAATCACTTCTTGACCAGCTTCAACGTTCATAAGAACGTAGTGAGCTTTGTGAAGCTTGTTGATTGGGTAAGCCATTTGACGACGACCCCAGTCTTCTAGACGGTGGATAGTACCGCCAGCTTCAGTGATAGAACCAGTGTAACGCTCGATCATGCCAGCAACTTGCTCGCTTTGATCAGGGTGAACCATGAATACGATTTCGTAATGACGCATTTGGTTGCTCCTTACGGATTATTAGCTTCCACGAATGGCTCGGTCGTCCAGAGGAAGCAAGGAACTAAAGATAAATGACCGAGTTTTAAGGACGGCAAATATTATAGAAAGAACCCTGTATTGGCAAGTGGTATTTGGCGAATAATGAAACAGTTTTTCTTTCGCCATTTAGGGGCTGTTAATCTTTCGAGCTGGCTTTTGCGGCTCTTTGTGGGAAATTGATACAAGACAGAGGCTTTGACGTGTAGCTAGCCTACATAAAAAGCCGATAACGCAGTAGAAATGAACCACAAAGGCTGCCCGAAGGGTTCGAGCTAGGCGCCCCCACTAAAATCGTTTTATGCTTTGTTGAAGAATATTTGCTTAGAATGACTAGGCTACATAATCTTCGCCGCGCCTAAAACGATTTTATCTCGAACAAAACTCAACCACGAAAGAGCAACAGCCCCTTACCATCTGTGATTCTGTCAATTTGTCACTCGAAGCCCTAAAAACAAACGCCCACCAGCAAGTGGTGAGCGTTAATAAATTCATAGACTTAAGTCGCTTAAACCGGCGTCTCTTTAAAGGTTACTGCGCTAGACGCTGACGTACCGCTTCAAACAGACAAATACCAGAAGCCACAGACACGTTCAGGCTTGATACGCTACCAGCCATCGGGATCTTGATCAGGTCATCACAGGTCTCACGCGTTAGACGACGCATACCGTCACCTTCTGCACCCATCACAACCGCAAGTGGGCCTGTTAGTTTCGCTTGGTAGATGTCATGCGTTGCTTCACCTGCCGTGCCCACAAACCATACACCTTGTTCTTGCAGTGCGCGCATTGTGCGAGCTAGGTTGGTTACACGTACTAGAGGAACTGTTTCAGCAGCACCACATGCAACCTTACTAACCGTTGCTGTTAATGGAGAAGAGCGGTCTTTAGGCACGATAACCGCCGCAACACCAGCCGCATCCGCATTACGCAGGCAAGCACCTAGGTTATGAGGGTCTGTTACGCCATCTAGAACCAACAGCAATGGCTGTTCGTGCTGCGCTAGGATGTCATCTAGGTGAGTTTCGTTAAGCTGTTTAGCCGGCTTCACCTTAGCGATAATGCCTTGGTGGTTTGCACCTTGTGCTTTGTCATCCAGCGGCTTACGGCCCATCTGTTGGATTGATACACCAAACTGTTGCAGCTGATTCAGTAGTGGTAAAAGACGCTCATCTTGACGACCTTTTAGCACATACGCTTCGATGAAACGTGCTGGATCTTTTTCTAATACGGCTTTCACCGCGTGAATACCGTAAATAAATTCGTTACTCATTGTCTCAAATTACTCTTATTGCTCAGAGATGAACGGCACTAACTCCAATGCATTCAGCTCTGCGTTGTTTATTTCGAGAGTATGCGTTTCACGCCCGATACTCTCGCATTACATTCGTTGTTAACGCTTGACGGTGCCCTAAGACTTATCCGCCCTTGCCTTGCGAGTTGCTGAGCGCTTTTTCTTCGCTCGAGCTTTGGCTGCACCGGTCTTATTACGCGATTTTTTCTTCTTCTCAGAAGCTTCTGAACTACCGTCTGGTCGCTTAGTTGGCTCAACCAATGGTTTAGCTGCGATACCTGGTTTGTTGCTCTTCACTGCGGCGCGTTTCTTACTTTTCGCCTTTTTCATTGCTTCAGCAGCACGCTTCTTAGCTGTTTTACCTTTGCCACGAGGCTGACGAGCAGTGTCTTCCAAATCAAAATCAATTTGGCGAGTTTCTAGATTAACCGCAGAAACCTTCACTTTAACCGAGTCACCCAAGCGGTAGATGTTACCAGAGCTTTCACCCACTAGGCGCTGACCAACCGCATCAAATTGGTAGTAATCGTTCGCTAACGCCGAGATGTGTACCAGACCATCAATGTGCAATTCCGTTAGACGCACAAAGAAACCAAAGCCGGTAACGTTGGCAATCACACCGTCCATCACTTCACCGACGTGGTCTTGCATGTATTCACATTTCAGCCAGTCGTTCACTTCACGAGTTGCATCATCGGCACGACGCTCAGTCATTGAACACTGCTCGCCGTAGAAGTCCATTTCATCGAAAGTGTAGTGGTAACCGCCCGTTGGTGTCCAACGTTCGCTGTTACGCCCCTCTTCTTTCGCAATAAGGTACTTAATTGCACGGTGCAGTAGCAAGTCAGGGTAACGACGGATCGGCGAGGTAAAGTGAGCGTAGCGTTTTAGCGCTAGACCAAAGTGACCTACGTTATCAGCGTTGTATACCGCTTGCTTCATCGAGCGTAACAGCATAGTTTGGATTAACTCGCGATCTTCACGCTCGTTAATTTGCTGCATTAGCTTTGCGTAATCCGTTGGTGACGGAGACAAACCGCCGTCTAGCGATAAACCAAGTTCACTTAGGAAGTCTTTAAAGCCTGCTAAGCGCTCTTCACCTGGAGTTTCGTGAATACGGTACAGCGATGGCTCTTTCGCTTTCTCCACCAAAGATGCAGACGCGATGTTCGCTAGAATCATACACTCTTCGATGATTTTGTGTGCATCGTTGCGAACAACGGGTTCAATACGGTCAATCTTACGATCCGCATTGAAGATGAACTTAGTCTCTACCGTTTCAAACTCAATTGCGCCACGCTCGTCACGAGTCTGCTTCAGTACTTTGTACATTCTGTGCAGCTCTTCTAGATGCGGTACTTCTTGTACGTAACGCTCACGAAGTTCTTCGTTGCCATCTAGGATTGCGCCTACTTTATTGTAAGTAAGACGAGCGTGAGAGTTCATCACCGCTTCATAGTGCTTGTAGCCAGACAGTTTGCCTTTGTCTGAGATAGTCATCTCACACACCATACATAAACGGTCTACTTGTGGGTTCAACGAACATAGGCCGTTAGAAAGCACTTCTGGCAGCATTGGGACTACTTGTGACGGGAAGTATACCGAGTTACCACGGTTGATCGCTTCTTTGTCTAGCGCAGTATCAGGGCGAACATAGTAGCTTACATCAGCAATCGCTACCCATAGGCGCCAACCTCCACCTTTCTTCGCTTCACAATAAACCGCATCATCGAAGTCACGTGCATCTTCACCATCGATAGTTACCAATGGCAATTTACGCAGGTCAACACGCCCTTCTTTCGCTTCTTCAGGGACATGCTCACCCAAGTTAGCAATTTGCTTATCGACAGCTTCAGGCCACTCATTTGGGATCTGGTGGGTATGGATAGCAATCTTGGTTTCCATGCCCGGAGCCATGTTCTCACCAAGCACTTCAGTTACCTTACCCATCATGTTACGAGAGCGACCGCCACGGTCAGTAATTTCAATCACAACCACATTCCCCATTCGAGCTCCGCCTTTATGCTCGGTTGGGATAAGGATGTCATGACTGATACGTGAGTCATCAGCAACCACATAAGAGTGACCATACTCTAAGAAGAAACGGCCAACAATTGGCGTGGTACGTTCTTCAAGTACGCGAACTAAACGACCTTCACGACGGCCACGCTTGCTGTTGTCCGTTGGCTGAGCCAATACGTAGTCACCGTGCATGATGGTTTTCATCTGATGGTGTGGCAGTAGAATATCGTCATCCTTGCCTTTGCTACCATCAGGGCGAACCCAACCATGACCGTCTTTATGACCAATCACGTAACCTTTCACTAGCTCTAACTTTTCAGGTAACGCGTAGCATTGGCGACGAGTGAAGACCAGTTGTCCATCACGCTCCATAGCACGTAAACGACGACGTAGCCCTTCATATTGCTCCTCTCCAGCAAGGCCAAGCGCTTCGAATAGGTCATTGCGGTTCATTGGGATATTCGCTTCCGTTAGAAACGATAAAATGAACTCTCGGCTTGGTACTGGATTGTCGTAATTCTTCGACTCTCGATCGGCAAAAGGGTCAACATTAGTGCTAGCTGTCGTGTTTTCTGACATCGGTGTGTTTTTTGACATAGGCGGGCCTGCTTAAGCAAGGAAGGTATATACCCCTAGTATATCCGATGCTAGAGGTAAGCTACAGATATGCTTTAGAAAACCCGAAAATAACCTCAGATTGATACATATCTTCATTTTGTGAAACATCACTTCATCATCACAAACTACCATAAGAATTTCGCGCAAACGATAAAACAAACGTTTGCCTCACGAATGAAATGCACTATTATCCAGACACTTTTACCAACTCCTGTTCTGAGTATTGATATGAAATTGAAACGCACCTTATTGGCTTCAGCAATGGCGAGCCTTGCGCTATTCCCATTCGCAAGTTCTGCGATGGAAAAAGCTGACCTAATGATTACCGATGCGATGGTTCTAACCATGAACCAAGACAAAACGGTTTATGAGAGCGGAACGGTTGTCGTCAAAGACAACAAAATCATTGCGGTTGGCGATGCTTCACTAAAGAAGCAATACAAGGCTGAGCAAGTGCTAGACGTGGATGGCGACATCGTGATGCCAGGTCTTATCAATACTCACACCCACGTATCAATGACGGTTTTCCGTTCACTGGCTGATGATGTTCCAGATCGACTACACCGCTACATCTTCCCACTAGAGAAGAAGTTAGTATCACGCGACATGGTACGTATTGGTGCCAACTTAGGTAACGTTGAGATGGTTAAAGGTGGTGTGACGACTTACGCCGACATGTACTACTTCGAGGATGAAGTCGCAAAAACTGTCGATAAGATTGGTATGCGCGCCATCC
The DNA here is from genome assembly GCF_013114115.1 of Vibrio sp. 070316B. Taxonomy (NCBI): domain Bacteria; kingdom Pseudomonadati; phylum Pseudomonadota; class Gammaproteobacteria; order Vibrionales; family Vibrionaceae; genus Vibrio; species Vibrio sp. 070316B. Next base: position 33,470 of record NZ_VTYC01000046.1, read on the forward strand.
TTGGTGAAACCGTGATTAAGTTCCCGGTTGCCGATGCGGCTAACGCCGAAGAAGGTATCAAGTACGCGCTGAACTTCATTGAAGAATACAAAGATCACCCACGTATCACTCCGGCATTTGCACCACATGCGCCTTACACCAACACTACAGAGATCCTGCAGAAGATTTCTAAGTTATCACTAGAGCTCGATGTACCAGTGATGATCCACCTTGCAGAATCGCACCGTGAAGTGGAAAAGATCGCAGAGCGTTCAGAAGGCTTATCGCCGGTTCAATACATGGATAGCATTGGTGCACTCAACAAAAACCTAGTTGGCGCACACATGATCCTAGTTGATGACCATGACATTGAGCTTGTTAAAAAGTCGGATATGGGTGTGGCTCATAACATGAGTGCGAACATCAAGTCGGCGAAAGGCGTATCACCTGCACTACAGATGTATGATGAGAATGTACGTATTGGTTTAGGTACTGATGGCCCAATGTCTGGCAACACTCTGAGCACCATTGATGAATTCAACCAAGTTGCTAAAGTTCATAAGCTAGTCAATAAAGATCGTGCAGCAATGCCGCCGATCAAAGTGATCGACATGGCAACAATGGGCGCAGCAAAAGCGCTACACATGGAAGACAAGATCGGCTCCCTTGAAGCCGGTAAGCTAGCAGATATCATAGTGATCGACACTAAAGCACCAAACATGGTTCCTGTTTACAACCCATATTCAGCACTGGTGTATTCAGCTAACTCTGGCAATGTTCGTCACACGATCGTCGATGGCAAGATCATCATGCAAGATCGAGACATGCTAACAGTAGATGAAGATAAAATTCGTCAGGAAGCGCTCGATTTCACTAAGGTAGTTCGTGAAACCGTTATCGAATCTGGTGAAGTAGTCCAATAAGTTCGCTATCGAATAACATGACCATCTAAACGTAAAAAGCCCCGCACTAATTCAGTTAGGCGGGGCTTTCTAGATCTTGTGACCTGTAATAATGAGTGCAGGAATCATTACAGGTTTCTTGTTCTGTATTACCAGAATACGTCTCGACGTTTTGCTCGAGCGATAATATTGTCTGGCATTCTCTTTTCCAAACCACTTCGCAATACAGTAATACGCTTATGTTGCCTTTGATCTGCCGTGACAGAGTTGTACAACCAGCGGTAGGCATCTTCGTAATCTAATGGACTGCCATAATCACGTAACAGCAATTCTGCTAGATGAATACTGGCACTCAGATTCCCCAGCGAGGCCGCTTCACGCAGGTATGGGATCGCACGCTCTTGGTCTTGTTGAACCAAGGTTCCACGAGAATAATAACGACCCAATTGCTCTAGTGCTGCAGGTAAACCTTGGTGTGCCGCGTTTTCCATATAGTACAGACCAAGCTCTACATCTTGAGGAACGCACACGCCCCACGCCAGCATATCGCCGTATAAAAACTCATAAGAAGGCAAGCTAATACGCGTTGCACGAGCAACGATATCTTCAACTAACTGGCACTTATCAGCTTTCACTCGCTCTAGGTGTTGATTATTCTCGATTAAATTAATCAGTTCAGCTTCTGTATATATTGGAACTGGCTCCCCGACATCAGCCAAATTTGCATGACTCAAGGGTGAGCTCAGCGCCATTATCAATGAAGCTGCCACAATTCGTAGCTTCATACCTGCACTCTTTTATCGGTTTTAAAAACGAATCGAGCTTTTGGACAACCCAAACTCAATTACATTTCACTCACTATGATATCTGTATCGGCAACTCAGCGTATCGCTTTAGACAAAACTTGCCGCTAATGGGCAATATTTTGCCAGATGGCGTTCAAAAGATCATCACAGACGGCTTCGTTTTCAAATTGCAGGTATAAAAAAGCCGACTTAAGAAAGTGAACTGACCCCCAATAGTTGGACACCAATTATTGGGGGTCTTTTTATGTCCAAATATAGCCGAGAGCTAAAATGTATCATTGCTAAGCAATATTTAGATGGC
>NZ_VTYC01000047.1:0-34569 GCF_013114115.1 Vibrio sp. 070316B
TATAAAAGTGAAACTAAAAGGCCTGACTCCGATAGAATATCGAACTCAGGCCTTGAAAGCCGCTTAACAGAAATGTCCAACTTTACGGGGTCACTTCACTATGAGTGGCTTTTTTGCGTTTTAAGATAAGATCATTGCTGAGCTAAATTCGGAGGCTTCAATGTTTTTGATGCTCTACGCGTCACTCAGTATGCGTAGCTATTCTCTTCTTTAAACAAGCTCGCGATAACTTCTTGATAGTGCATCAAGTTAAACGTCGAACTCTCAGAGTTGTACTTTTGCTGTCTTGTTTCTAAATAAGGCTGAGAGACCAGTGAACTTACCAGCATCTGATAATAATCAAAGTTGGATTCGTTACAGCCATCAACTAAATAAAGGAGGTTTTCAAGAGTTTTGTGATAGATGAAACCGAACTTAGATTCTTTCAACCTTTGAACATTATCGTGATTAAAAGAGTTACCACCAAGGGTGAATAATAAAAATATATTTGGCGCACTTTCCCAAAACTCAATAAGCTCTGAGATTAACTGTTGTAGCTGTACCCCTTCTACTCTTTGATATTTTGAAAACTGTTCCTTAAATCGATTTGTATGCTCTTCAATGAGCTGATCAAAAAGCTGTTCTTTATTATTGAAGTAATAAAGAATTAAAGCAGGACTTACCCCTGCAGATTTGGCAATAGAGCGAATTGATACTTTATTATAAGGCTGAGAAATAAATAGTTTTTCTGCTGCACTTAATATTTCTTCTCTTTTTTCTTTTGGCATCAGATTATATCCCACCCGCTTGTTTACATTTACCGCACATTTTATAACTCTAAGAAACAATCTCAATATGAAAAAACACACATTTAGTACACCGTTAGATAATCAAAACTTAGAAATCTAAATTTCATATGTGTTTTAAATAATGTAATTAAAATCAAACTGAATAATTGCTCTAAGAAACAATAACATATAGCTAAGCAATATCACGTAAGGGTTAAGTAAGGCTAGCTATCTTAAATGTAAGGACGATCAGCTCAAACGTAAGCCAATGTAAGAGTGGCGCTCATATTGAGCGCCACATATAAAATTAAAGTTTTAAAATCACTTTAACTGAACTATCGACTAAAGATTCATCGATATAAGCAATCGTATTTGTCGAGCTAGCAACCATGTCTTTCGCTAGGCTCTCCTGACCAACAGCCTTAGGTGGTTGACCTTTACCCGTGAATACGCGTTTTGCCCAGTATGCTTGCAGCTGCGCTTCGGTTTTTTGAGTAATAGCTTGGTGAAATTCACCTTTCTTTGGATGTCCGTCTTCCAAATCAACCGCTTCGATTTGTAGTGACTTCGCTTTTCCTAAGTACAACTTCTTAACCGTTGAAGCGTCAAGCTCAGACATAGCAGGGTTACCAACGACAACGAGGCCAGCGAATACGTTCATGCTGCTAAGAAGAGCAGCGGCTACTAATGTTTTTTTCAACATGATTCTCTTCCTTAAAATACCGCATCAACTTTTACAGTGTACAAAATGTTATCGTCGTTCTTATATTCCGACGCTACACCACCATTCGTTGAACCAAAGCCAGTTAGGTAGCTAATATCACCTTTTAGCGCAATATTCGGTAGGAAGTCCCAACGAGCACCAACACTGTATGTTGTGCGCTGTGTGTTTAGCTTATCAGCTAATGCTTTTGCTGAACCGTATGCGTATTTCGCAGACGCACTGGTTGGGTTTTGAAGTACATTTGCAAGCTGACGGTTAGCTTCTGCATTTCGCTCGTCATCGTCCTGCGTTTCCATGTGTGACACGGTAATGTAAGGCGTTACTTCATCTAGACGGTATGCTGCTGTTAAGTAAGCTGCATCTACATCGTAGTAAAACCCTTCAACGGTTGTTCGCGTCACTTCTGAAACCAGCATTAGGTTGCCGTTTTCGTATCGACCACCAACACCGTAAAACTTCGCTTTCTCATCATCAAACGTTGAATTCAACACCGGCTTGCTGTTTACATTCCAGTTAGTTGAAGAGCTGATCACAGACTGTGCGTACACAGCACGTAGCGTCCAAGTATCATCAGTCCAGTTAACTACACCACCAGCAATGTCATCAAACTGTGTATCAGCATTGTAGCTATGCTTTGATGCCGACAATTTCTGTGAACCGGCAAAGCCTTGGAATGAAAGAGTACTGTCATCTAGCTCTACATCATAAATGAAGTCACCGCCCGTTAGAGAGGTAAGCACTACTGAGCCGTACACTTCATTCGGCACTCGCACACCAACTTGTGCGTAACCCACTTCTAGATAATCAGAATACATGAACAGTGGCAAACGTAATTTACCGCCACGAACCGTTAAGTTTGGTGTCACTTTATGGCTTAAGAATGCCCACTCAATATCTGGAGACCAGTTCTCTTTTTTGTTACCACGAGCAACCATTTGAACAACGGCTGAAGTTGACTCATTAACTTCGAACTCACCTTGTAAACCAAACAAAGAACCTTCATCAAAACGTACTTTATTCTCCGACTTCATGAAGCCGTGGTTTTGATTACCTAGTTGCATGTTCAAAGATGCAAAACCATTGAAACTAAATTTATCAGCAATTGAGTTTTGCTCTTTCGCTTCAAGGATAGCGACCTTTTTCTCTAGCTCGGCCAATTTTTGCTCATCTGAAGCATGTGCAGCAAACGATGCCGCAAGCGCCACTGCTACAGGCAATAAGCGAAATGGGGAGTTAGTCATTATTGTTCTCCGTTATACTTTGAATTGTGATGTTGATTTACTCAGCTCTGTCACGATGCCACTCAACTGGTGGCTCAGAGCTTCTAGTTGATCGGTAGACTGAGACACTTGGTGAGAGCACTGTCTAAAATCATCCATATGGGTATGAATTTGTTTTGAAGCACGAGCTTGGTGTTCAGTGGTACTCGCTATCTGACGATTCAGCTCGGTAATCTCTTCAACCTGTCCGCTAATTTCTAATAGGTAATCACCAGCGTTTTGTGCATCTCCAACGGCTTGAGAGGAGCTTGCGAGACCTTGGTCCATTGCACCTACCGCCGCATTCGAACCCGACTTAAGCTCGCCGAGTAAGGCATTAATCTCGGTTGCTGATTGTTGGGTGTTATTAGCGAGTACACGTACCTCATCAGACACAACAGCAAAGCCGCGCCCATGCTCTCCTGCTCGAGCTGCTTCAATCGCCGCGTTTAGGGCCAGCAGATTGGTTTGCTCGGCAACGCTTTGAATCGTGCTGAGGATTGAGCCCACATTGCTGGCATTTTGGTCGAGCTCTTTTAATTTTCCGGCGGTATCGCGAATATTGGTGGCAAGCTCTTCGATCTCTTGGCTTGTTTTCAAAACGACTTGGGTACCCGTTTGAGCACTGGCATTGGTCTTTTGAGCTTGTGAATCGGCATGTGATGCAAAGCCAACCACTTGTTCAATAAGAGCAATGATATTGTTAACTGCGTCAGTCACTTCTTCGATGTGGTCACGTTGGGTGCTGTTCAACGCTAAGGTTTGATTGGATTCACTGCGGATTTTGTCGCTCACAACCTCAAGCTCCTGCCCAATGCTCAACGTGCTTGCAATGATCCCTTGAAGCTTCTCAATAAACTGGTTAACGCTTTGTACAAGGGTTGCTATTTCGTCTTTGCCGGAATAATCGATGCGTACGGTTAAATCACCATCTCCCGTTGCGATCGCTTGCATTTTCTCAGTGACGAGCAGAATTGAACTGATAACAGATTTGAAAATCGCATAGCCCACTACAAAGACAGACAAAACAAAGAAAACGCCAAGCCAGATTGACTGCTGAGCAGCGTCGTTTGCGGCATTCTCTGAGTGCAATATGGTATTTACGACATTTTGACTCGCTGACGAGCGCAGCATTTCACTTGCCGCGAGTAACGAATCATATTCAGCAGTGAGCGTATTCGATCTTGCTGTGAGATTCGCGAAGGAGTCATTCAAGTTAATAAAATCTAGACTTAACGCGTACGCGGAGTCCGTGTACTTTTTTAGCGAGCTCGACACCTTGTTAAATGCTTGCGCCTGTGAAGGTAAAACATTGGCCCCTTTACTTGCTTCAACTTGAAGTTCAGAAGATATTTGGCGCGCATAGTCGAGAGCCTGCTCATCTTCCATGATCACAGCGGCTTCGAACTGCTGTTGAACATTTGGCAACAGCGAGTGAATTTTAGTGGCGTGCTCTAATGCAGGGTAATAACTTATTTCTAACTGAGTTAGTCGTTGGCTATTATCGCGATGAATAAAAACATTGATGGTAATTATCGCCGCTAAACTGAGCGAGATAATAGATAAAAGAACGACGAATTGTACTTTTATATTGATATAACGAGACAGTAGCATAAGGTTCTATTGAATTAGCGCAAATTGATAATTATGTTACCGCCAGTTCACTTTTATCGGTGAACATATTCACTAAACAAATATCACTTTATGTTTAAATGGCTCCCCTATTACCCCTACGCCAGTAAATTGAACTCGGTTATTTTCTTTTCCCAGCTACTTTTCCACTCAGGCAGTTGATCAGCAGGCATCGGACGCGCAATAAAATACCCTTGAGCCAGTGTGTCTTTATTACTCATTGAACGTATATCTTTCCAAATTGATATATCTTCAATGCCCTCTGCTACGGTTGTTAAATCCAATAATTTAGCGAGGTAAAGTGAAGCTCTCACAATTGCTCGACTAGAGCGGCTTTGCTGGATGTTTTTAACGAAGTCGATATCCAGTTTCAATGCAGAAAATGGCAGATCCTCGAGTTGTTTCAGTGAGGAGTAACCCGTTCCGAAATCGTCAATCGCGAGAGGAATACCACGCATACATATTCTTGTTGTAGACGCTAAAGCAAGTGCAACGCTTTCAACTAAATCGGACTCCGTTAACTCAAGCTTGATCTGTTCAACATCTAACCTACCGTAATCGATAAGCTTAAAAATATAATCGACAATTTCACCGTCGATCATATCTTTCGCTGTTAAGTTCAAAACAAACCTGCGGCTGCATAGGAAACGTTGATCGTTAATCGCTTGATCAAGCAACTGCTTCAATACATTCAACATTAACCCTGAGTCAATGAGACGCGTCAAAAAGAAAAATGGACTAAGGACACCATAATGGGGATGCTGCCAACGAATTAAAGATTCACTCTCCTTCCATTCTCCCGTGTGAATACAAACGATGGGTTGATAGTGCAAAACCATCTCATGGTTCTCGACAGCCTTTACGATGTCCTCATCAGTGATCACGATATCTCGATTTGAACTTGAAGCCGACTTTGCTTTTTTAGTGTCCCTGCTTACTAGCTCTAGCAGCCGCGCACGATCAATCGGCTTTTCTAATACCCCCATTAAATTGAGATTAAATGCCTTACACATTTTACTAGCGGCATCGAGCACGGTTTGGTTTTCAGCACTCGTTATGATGATGTTGCCCTTGAAGTTCAAATTAGCTAACCTTTTTAGCAATTCGATCCCATCTATCATTGGCATATTGAGGTCACACAATATTAGGTCGACCGAAGACTGTTCAATGTGGTCTAACGCCTTACACCCACACTCGAAAGAATGAACCTTGCCGACACTCAAGCTGTTCAATACCATGGTCATGACATTCAACTGAAAGGGGTGGTCTTCGATTACAACAATATTTTTATCCATAGTGTTCCCTCAGCCTATTGAGCATACGTGGAGTAGAAGCTTTGTAACTTCTGCGTTAGTCGCTCCACTTCATGGAAATACTCTAAGTACCCACCTCTATGGTTTGCAGAGGCGTCTTCTAGCTGTTGCAGTTGGTCAGCCATCTCAGCACTGCCAACCATCTTCGCTGCACCTTTCATTTTGTGGGCAACTTGTTTGATTTCATCGAGGCTCTCGCTCTCACATGCAGTGAGTAACAAAGGCAAGTCTGAGCAGTGACTCTGAATAAAATCCTTGATGATCTGCTCGATGAGGTCCTGATCTCCAAATAATTCCATCAGGTTTTGAATATCAATAGGCGTAAGGCTAGGTTCAACACTCGTATCGTTGGCCGCTAACTGGCTAACAGCCGGTGTGCCTTTCATAAGATGTTTATTGATCGTGTCACCAATCACTTTGAGCTTGGTAGGCTTAGACAAAAAGTCATCCATACCAATCTCAAAACATTTGTCGTTTTCACCCTTAACGGCGTTTGCTGTCAGCGCAATGATAGGCAATCGAGGTATATTCTGACTTTGCTCTTTCGAACGAATCTGTTTCGTTAGCTCATAGCCATCCACCTCAGGCATATGACAGTCTGTGATAAGTAAGCCATAGTCTTGCTTATCGAGCGCCGCTAGCGCTTCTCTACCGTTGTCCACCATATCGGCATGAAAACCTAGCTGCTCTATCTGCTTAATAATGATCTGTTGGTTGATTGGGTGATCTTCCGCAATCAGTATCAGCCTATTATTTTCCATCGCCGATTCGCGTGATTCGGTGCTTAATCGTAAGTTGTTTTCTTCCTTTACTATTTCTTCGATAAAGGTTGGATTATTACTCAAGCAATGTCTTAGCTGTGAAGGGAGTAATGGGTTTGCCGATAAATTCCAACCTAACTTACAAGGTGCAGGCGAAAGCATCCCATGTTCGCTTAGACAGATAAAATTCACGTTCTCATCAGGAGTATTAATAGCCTGAGCAAGCTCATGAGGGACGAACACAAAGCTAGGCTCAATGGTCTCTAGCCAATGCGCTAACTCTTTCGTGGTTTGCACGCTCTTTGTAATCACCTTAATACCCCAAGATGTCAGATAGCTCTCCAACTCTTGATGCTGCATGAAGGTTTTGGTGAGCAAAGCGACTTTACCTGTCATATCTTGATACTGGTTATCATCAAGTGATGCTAGAGGTACCGAGATAGTAAATGTTGAGCCTAAGTTCATCTTACTAGTCACGTTCAGCGTCCCGCCCATTTGCTCTATCAATTGCTTTGAGATAGTCAATCCAAGACCCGAGCCACCATACTTTCTCGTGGTGCCTTCATCCGCCTGCACGAAAGGTCTAAATAGGTTTCGGATATGCTCTTCGCTAATACCAATTCCGCTATCGAAAACTTCAAAACAGACTTGTTGCTGGCCATCGTTTTGACTTACTAACTTTGTCGTCAAACCAACAGTTCCATGCTCAGTAAATTTAATTGCATTGCTCAACAGGTTGTTCAGTACTTGACCGAGGCGGATGTCGTCCATCAATACCGAGTCTTTTAACTCAGGGTCTAGCCAGAACTTGAACTGCAACCCTTTGGCATGCGCCTGCCTTGCTTGCAGTTGAGTCACCCTAAGAGTCAAGGTATCAAGGCTTGCAGGCTGGTAATCCAAAGTCAGCTTACCTGCCTCAATTTTAGAAAAATCAAGGATGTCGTTAACGATGTGCAATAAGTTATTAGCGGACTGGCTTAACGTTGTATGAATCTTTTGTACTTCATGACCCACTTCATATTGCTCGGAAAGCTCTAGCAAACTCACAATGCCACCAAGAGGCGTTCGGATCTCATGACTCATGTTGGCTAGAAATCTCGATTTCGCTTCTGTTGCTTCAATCGCACTCTGCCTTGCCTGAGTGAGCTCTTCTTGCTGCTGCTTTAGCTCGGTAATATCCGTCAGTACAGAGTCCCATTCGTAATAATCACCACGATCGGATATTTTGCTTTGTAGGTTAAGCCAACGATTCTGATTTTCGATATTGACGCCAATATCCAAACTCAACTTTCCATCTTTGTTGCCACAACGTATTTTTCGAATCAGAGTACGGCGGTCTTTCGCATTTAGCGGCGCAAAGAAGCTCGTAGGAGAACGACGTAGTTGAGAAGGCGTCAGCCCAAGAAGTTCTTCAATTCCATTACTGATAAATACGAACTCGATATCGTGTAAGCTTCGCTTAGGCTGGATATGTTGTATCACCGCACCGTGTAAGTTGTTCGCGAGTTTTTGGACGCGGTCATCCGCACTTTTGGCGATTTTTTTCGCTTCATACAATTCAGTCAAATCATCGAGAATCGTTACTGAACCTTCGATACTTCCATTGGATATGTACGGGCACTTCCAATATGCGTAGTGCTTACTGCCAAATGGCGAGACCACCTCTTTTTCCAAACGAGGCAAAACATTCCCTTTGTGGATCATGGCGTCTTCGTCTGGATTGTTAATGATTGCTTCTTCTATTAAGTCAAAATCCTTTAGCGCCCTAGCCACACTGTTGAAACTCACAAGTTGGTTATCTAGGTCACGTACCACAATTGGAAACGGCATTGCGTTAAGTAGTGAACGCTCGAACTCGACTTGATGCTTCAACGCAGACTCAGCACGCTTGCGATCTTCAACCTCACGGCTTAATTTCCAGCTCCATGCCATGATTGCCATAATAAGAACAGATGCGACAGAAATAAGAATGGCAGCACCCAGAATCACATCTTTAGTGTCGACTCCAGATTCGTAAGAAACATCTAACCAATTCTTTTTAATCTGCTGGAATTTATGATGTGGAATCGCAAAAAGCGCCTTATTGATGATGTTACCTAATATCTCTTGGTTAGCTTCCACGCTATATGCAACTGGCACATCATTGTCTTTAGAAAGCAGGCTAATTACTCGCAAGTACCCTGAATACTGTCCTTGAAGAAGCGGTGATGCGAGATATAAAGAGAGCATTGCAGAGTCAACTTGCCCTTTATCAACCGCCTCTAACACTTGCTCAACCGAGTCATACTTTTTTATTGGGCAAGCTTCGCAATAACGCTTAGCCAATTGGGAACCAACGCTATCGTCAGTAGTACCGATAATAGCGTTCTGAGAAAGCTCACCAAACACATCGACCTTGTTACTGTCGCTTTTACCAATCAGCGCCCACGGCTCAACCATAAAAGGTTTCGAGTAAAGGTGACGATCATCCACACCAGCAAAGGGAGTCGCTTTGGTATGGATCAGCGGTAGAGAAACCGTATGTAAATCGTTCCCTTCGATACCAAAGTCATTTTCAAAAATGAAGTTTAGCCCCGTAAGTCGAGAGATCTCATTCAAGATATCGATCGAGATACCATCAGGCTGCCCTTCGCTGTTCACGAATGAAATAGGTTTTGAATCTCGAATGTAGGACACATAAATATTGGGATTCAATGATAGGTATTGCTGCTCTTTTTCTGTCAATAACAACTTATTTTTGCTAACAACCAATAGTAAACGTCTTTGTATTTCGTTTAACCATTTCTTATGGATATTAACGATTTGATTTGGCTTATCTTGTTTAATTGAAGTATTGATGATGTTCAATAGCTTCCTATTCTCAGGAGTATCAAGTAAAGCAATAACGTAGTTATTCAGAGGCAAGCCATCATGCAAATTCACAGACAGTGATGCGTCATAGGGGCTATTCATCAGCTTACTGTGTAACAACACGCCATCATCCACAATTGCGAGCACTTTCTCACGCGCAACAGCGGCTATCGCATCCTGATATGATGAATATGATTCAAATGAAGAAAACGGAAGTAAGGACTTCACAGACGATGCATTACTCGAGTTTTCAAAGTAAGCAAGCTTACGCCCTTTCATGAGCAAATGACTCTCAATAGGTTCACTGCTCAAACTGATCATTCGGCTCGACAAGATCGGTTTCGAGTAGATAACGCCACCACTTGAAACATTTTGCTCTGCCGTGATGATGGCGTCCACGTCACCCGTTTTTAGCATATTGTTGAGTTCAGACGGTGACTGGTAACCAACAAACTCCACACCATCGAGTCCATCTTTCACGTAGAAATCAACTAAGTCAGGCAGTAAGCCCGAAACCTCTCCTTGTTGTGATTGAGCATAAGGAGCAAAATCTGAGATTTGAATTCCTAGTTGAATTGATTCATCAGCTTGTGCTTTTTGTGATGCGAAAAACACCAATGTAATCAAAGAAATTAACTGAAAGAAAAAGATACGGTACATGATAAACCTGACGTTATAGCAGCAGCGTACTTTATAACGTCAAGTTCACAGCCATTCAGCAAGTAGCGTTAAACAAAATATGGATACTGTTTAATAAGCTCACCACACAACAACACAGTAAGAGTTTTCGCATACCGATACAAAAAACAACCTTCTACCATCATTAGTTTCTCAAATTGAAACTCTCCAGCTTACACATGAATCAAATCTCAATTAGCGAATCACCAAAAGCCTAATACCCATAAAACAAAAGCTTTTCGATATGGGAACGAATCAGTTGGACTCAACAACAGCACATTAATTCTCAAATTGAAGGCGAAAAATGCCTCTCAAAATAAAACTATTATCCGCCAGCTACGTATTGTTTCAGTGAGAAGCGAGAACACTTTCATTTAACTATCTGAAATGAAGATCATTTCAGAATGGCACGGGAAATGTTCTGCAAAACTAGACAAAATGGCATTTGAATTGCTTTGTCATAGATAACCCAACCAATATACAGCAGGTTGCATCACTTACCATCATTGCAGCTTGTCACGGAGGATAGGCTATGACCTTACAAAGACATACGTATTACGGCTTAATTCACCATGGAATTAAAACCTTGTTAATGGACAGAGTCGGCCACTTTACTGAGCGTGAATATCACGAGTATCTTGACCTAACGACAGGAAAATCCACCTGCTTCGCGATGAGTGAACAAGAGCTGGAGAACACTTTAGACAATCTGAAGAGCGAAGGTTATTTAGAAGATATCAAGAAGCTGATCCCTCGCTACCAAACGTCATCGATGCGTTGAAATTCTGCCAGCTTCAATCAGTTTAATACCCAATTGTCTCGAGCTGTTTTGCATCGAGACAATTTTAGTTAGACTGTCGGTAACTCAACTAACCGGATATTCAGTCCATATGAAACAAATTCTTGATTTCATCCCTCTCATCATTTTCTTCGCGCTTTACAAGATGTACGACATCTATACGGCTACTGGGGCATTGATTGTCGCTTCTGCACTACAAATCGTTTTGACGTACTTCATCTACAAAAAAATAGAAAAAATGCAGGTGATAACGTTTCTGATGGTTGCGGTATTTGGTGGAATGACCATCTTCTTGCACGACGACAACTTCATAAAGTGGAAAGTCACCATCGTTTACGCTCTATTCGCTATTGGCCTAACCGTAAGCCACCTAATGGGTAAACCTACGATTAAAGGCATGTTGGGTAAAGAGATTACACTTCCGGATGCTGTATGGGGCAAGATCAACTGGGCATGGACATTCTTCTTCACTCTATGCGCAATCATAAACGTATATGTTGCTTTTAACCTACCATTGGATGTATGGGTTAACTTCAAGGTGTTTGGCCTGCTAATAGCAACATTACTATTTACGCTGCTTACGGGCGTCTACATCTATAAGCATTTACCAAAAGATCAACAGCTCCAAAAAGAGCAGCAAGAGCTAACTGATAAAAATACTGACAAGAAGTAACCCCAAGGGGTGAGTCCTCATTCCGTTTTTGTTACAATTCTTGTCAATATGCTATACCTAGCGGCCAATGATACTTGTGATCATTGGCCGTTAGCTTTTTTGTGTTGCGGAAACTGGTCAAAATAAAGCCTATTATTTAATGTAAATCGCACTAAATCATTGGCTATCTGATCTCTGTTGTTCATTGCGCTCGTTTGCCAATGCGCTTCACCAACCAACACTTCTGTTTTTATTTAGATAATCAATACCACCAAGAGTACAACAATGACGATTCAATCAACTTTGAACCCAATTGGTTCCCTACTTCTTCGCACATTAGCGATGCCTTCTGATACCAATGCAGCAGGTCAAATCTTCGGTGGTTGGATAATGTCTCAGCTCGACCTTGCAGGCGGCATCTTGGCGAAAGAGATCTCTAACGGCAAAATTGTTACCGTGTCGGTTTCGAGCATTGAATTCAAGCAGCCCGTATCCGTTGGTGATGTGGTGTGCGTTTATGGTGACTGCACAAAGATTGGCCGTAGCTCGATGAATATCGACCTAGAAGTCTGGGTTAAGCCGGTCCTGGATCACGGCATTGGCGACCGCTACAAGGTATGTGGTGCAACGTTCAACTACGTAGCCGTTGATGAAAGTGGCAAGCCTCGAACCATCAAGAAATAAGCTAGCTTGCTTCGGGAATGGTCTTTAGTCTCAACCAGTGAAACCACTAAAGACCATACAAGTCTCTCGCACCAATTCACAATTTCTTATCATTAGCTCTTCCAATACCAATTAGTTCGCGTAAATTAGCAAGATAGCTATTTTATAATCTCCCAAATTCAGTGAAGTAAAATAAGGATATGCCAATATGTGGTACGTGATTTTCTCTCAAGATGTCGAAAATTCATTAGAAAAACGCCTCAGTGTTCGCCCACAACATCTAGAACGCCTACAAACACTTCACGATGAAGGCCGCCTATTAACAGCGGGTCCAATGCCAGCGATTGACTCAGATAACCCTGGCGAAGCTGGTTTCACAGGTTCAACAGTAATCGCTGAGTTTAACTCTGTAGAAGACGCACAGGCATGGGCAGACGCAGATCCGTACATCGACGCTGGTGTCTACCAAAATGTCATCGTAAAACCATTCAAGAAAGTATTTTAACGTGAAAAAATGGATTATTAGCTCACTGGCCGCGATCCTGCTTGCAGGCTGTGCTTCAAGTGAGCAAGACCAACAAAGACAACTCGAGATGATGGCGCAGCATCGTGCTGGCGTGCTATCTGCAGGCCTACCTATTGAGTATGGCCCACTGTCTGTTATGCGAGTACTAGCAAAAAACACCGTGATTGAAATCATGATGATCTACAACCAAGATGCTAAAGGTGCTAAGCCTTTAAACCAAGTTGTCGATATGAGTGTGAATAGCTACTGTACTAACTCAGAAGTAAGAGCAAACCTAGATATGGGCTTGGCTTACAACATCAAGATCCGCAACACACGCGGACAACTGATGGTTGAGAAGCTGATAAGCAAAGATACTTGCCAGAGCGCTAATTAAGATTCGAGATTCGAGATTCGAGATTCGAGATTCGAGATTCGAACAAGTATAAAACTAGAGGGCCTCGCATTTGCGAGGCCTTTGTTTTATTAAACAATCAAAATCCTAGACTAAATTATGCCTCAACAGATTCCCACTCTTTACGCAATTCCTTAGTCGCGGAGACTAAGTTAGTCAGTGCTGCTTCTGTTTCTGCCCAATTGCGAGTTTTAAGACCACAATCTGGGTTTGCCCATAAGCGCTCTGCCGGTATTTTTTCCGCCGCCTTCTTAAGTAGGCTAATAATCCACTCTTGCGATGGGATATTTGGTGAATGGATATCATAAACACCTGGGCCAATCGCGTTCGGGTAGTTGAACTCTTCAAACGCTTTAAGCAGTTCCATGTTCGAGCGAGACGTCTCAATAGTAATCACATCAGCATCTAATGCGGCCACTGAATCAATGATTTCATTGAACTCGCTGTAACACATGTGCGTATGAATCTGAGTTTCTGGTTTAGCACTTGCCGATGAAATCTTAAAAGCACCTACCGCCCATTCTAAATATTCTGCATGGTCACGCTTTTTAAGCGGCAGGCCTTCACGAATAGCTGGTTCATCGATTTGGATAATGTTGATTCCTGCATCTTGCAAATCAGATACCTCATCGCGTAATGCAAACGCTAACTGATTCGTAATTTCTTTACGCGAGATATCTTCACGCGGGAAGGTCCAACACAGAATTGTCACAGGGCCAGTCAACATGCCTTTCATCTGCTTAGATGTCAGAGATTGTGCATAAGTCGTCCACTCGACCGTCATCGGTTTTTCACGCTCAATATCCGCGACCGCAATCGCAGGTTTCACGCAGCGAGAGCCATAGCTTTGTACCCAACCAAACTTGGTGGTTTGGAAGCCTGCTAGGTTTTCAGCAAAGTATTCCACCATGTCGTTACGTTCGGCTTCACCATGCACCAACACATCCAAATCAAGTGCTTCTTGACGCTTCACCGCATCGGCAATATGACCTTTTAGTGCGGTCGTGTATTCCGCTTCGCTCAATTTTCCGGTGCGATACGCGCTGCGTTGAACACGAATCTCTCCTGTCTGCGGGAACGAACCTATCGTTGTGGTTGGTAACAACGGTAAACCCAACACTTCAGACTGGTGTGCAGCGCGTTCTGCATAAGGGGCACTACGCTCTGCCAATGCTTTAGTGATTGTATTAATACGAGCCTGTACCTGCGGCTTGTTTACGTGTGTCGCGCTTTTCCGAGCAACAATCGGTTGGCTATAAGTCTCACACGCTAAGATGGCATTTTGATCTCCGTCTAGCGCGGCACCCAATAAGCTCACCTCCGTCACTTTCTGTTTCGCGAAAGCAAACCAGCTTTTCACTTCGTTGCTAAGCGAATCCTCTAGCTCTAAATCAACCGGGCTGTGTAGCAGCGAACATGAGCTCGCCACCCAAAGCTTATCGCCTAACTTCTCTTTCACCGGTTGCAGTTTCGCTAGTTGAGTCGCTAAGTCTGCTCGCCAAACATTGCGTCCGTTGATCACACCAGCAGACAACACCCACTCCGCCGGTAATTGACTAACGACTTCATCAAGCTGCTGTGGCGCTGCAGCTAGATCGATATGCAGCCCGTTAACCGGTAGTTTGACGATTTTGTCTAAAGTATCTGTCACCGAATCGAAGTACGTGGTTAATAGCAGTTTCACTTCCCCTTGAATAACTTGGTATGCCAGTTTAAATGAATCAGCCCATTGTTTTTCAAGCTCGAGGGCAAGAATTGGCTCATCAATTTGAACCCACTCAACCCCCAACTTGGCAAGCTTCGCCAAAATCGCTTGGTAGGCAGTCAGCAAGCGGGGCAACAAGGTTAAGCGGTCGAAGCCCTCTTCTACCTCTTTCCCTAAGTACAAGTAAGACAGTGGACCAAGAAGGACAGGCTTCACTTTATGCCCTGCTTGAACGGCTTCATTCACTTCATCAAACAATTGTGGCCAGCTCACCTCAAACGAATCATCTTTACTGAACTCAGGAACGATGTAGTGATAGTTGGTATTGAACCACTTGGTCATATCTGACGCCGCTGCACCGTTTTTCGTGCCTTCAGAAGCATGTTTCCCACCACAACAAGCAGCTTCAACTTGTGATTGCCCACGTCCCACTCGGAACAAGGTATCTAAATCAGGAAAAGCTTTCTCCTCTTCGCTACCACCAGCATGACGCTTTGGTACATGCCCCAATAGCAAAGTCGTTGTCAGTACATGGTCGTACCATGCGAAGTCACCCGCAGTTGCAAAGCTAAGATTCGCATCAGCTTGTACATTCCAGTTACGATTTCTCAGCTCGCTACCTAACTGTTTGAGTTCTGATTGGTTGATTTCACCACGCCAGTATTTTTCGAGTGTGAATTTCAGTTCGCGCTTTTCACCGATACGTGGGTAGCCAAGAATATGCGTTGTTGTCGTCATGAACCTGTTCCTTATTCAATAATTGTTAGTTTCTTTTCAGATTGCCTATTGTGCTCTTGCTTTTATAAAAAGGCGTCTGGATGGCTAAACTATCTACCGAATCGAATCGCTGAACAACGTCCAAATATTCATCTTGTTTATTAAAAATATTCATCATCAGCGAGTCAGAGATGAATATAGTTAAATCCATCTGGACATCTAGACGTTTACAAATGATAAAAAAACCCGTAGGGTGATTATTAAGAAATATTGAATTAGCTTAGGGAATATGAGGAATACTCATGATAGAGCTTAAACATCTGCGAACATTGACGACCTTGAGAGA
Organism: Vibrio sp. 070316B; assembly: GCF_013114115.1. Classification (NCBI taxonomy): domain Bacteria; kingdom Pseudomonadati; phylum Pseudomonadota; class Gammaproteobacteria; order Vibrionales; family Vibrionaceae; genus Vibrio; species Vibrio sp. 070316B. The sequence continues at coordinate 15,787 of NZ_VTYC01000047.1, forward strand.
TAGCGGTTCGCTCACAGCAACAGCAACCTCTCTCCACCTGACTCAGTCGGCACTTTCTCATCAATTGAAGGATCTAGAGGCACGTATTGGTGGGCAGTTGTTCCTGCGCAAAACTCGGCCAGTAAAGTTCACCTCAGAGGGGGAGATCTTGCTTAAGCTCGCTGATGAGATTCAACCAAGAATCGCTAAAGCAGAGAATGAGTTGGCGAGCCTCAAAGAGGACGTGAATGGGCGTCTGCATATGGCGATCGAGTGTCACTCATGCTTCCAATGGTTAATGCCTGCATTGAAAGAGTATCAAGTCGCTTGGCCAAGCGTGACTCTAGATTTCTCGTCCGGTTTTGGCTTTGAACCGCTACCCGCGCTAATGGCCGGCGAGTTGGATTTAGTGATCACCTCAGACATTCAACCTCGCTCTGAGATCCACTATGAGCCACTTTTCGATTTCGAGATGCGTTTGATCACGGCGATTAACTCTCCTTTGGCCGAGAAACCAAGCATTGATCCGCAAGATCTTAGCGATCTCACGATGCTTTCCTACCCAGTTCAAAAGCAGCGTCTAGATGTGGTGAAACACTTCTTGCAACCTGCAGGTATTGAACCGAAGAAGTGGAAGCAGGCAGACAACACCTTGATGTTAGTGCAAATGGTATCAGCAGGGTTAGGGGTCGCAGCCTTGCCAAACTGGGCAATCAGCGAGTTTTCAAGACAGGGATTAATTGCTAGTAAGCCTCTGGGTAAAGGGCTTTCAAGAAGGCTATTCGCTGCGGTAAGAAACTCAGAGAAAGACAAACGTTATCTGCAAGCATTCTTCAGCACTGCAAGGCAGCAGAGTAAGAGCCACTTGGATGGGATTGAAGTCGTTTAACCATATCGGTTATTAGATCAACACAAAGTACAAAAACAAAAAAGTCACAGATTACCTGTGACTTTTTAGGTTCAGTAACGCTTATCTTACGATATCTGTTCAATCGCGAAAAATAGACTATCTTGCGTATGACTTAAACTGATTCGTCAGTGGGTCGTATTGATAGCCAAGCATGTCTAGCTTGCCCACGACACTTTCTATATCCATTTCATACATGCTAATTAGTTCTTCAAAACTGTCGCATTCCAAGCGCAGTTTTTCATTCACTATTCCAAGCAAAATAATGCTATCTAGGCTTTTGACGTTGCTTAAATCCATCTCGTACTCCTTACGAACACTCTGACTAGATTAAGTTTAGAACGCTAACTCGCCTCTCGCTAAAAAACAGATCACACTTCTTAACTCAAACGGGTAATTACAGCGCCCAAATTGGTGTTAGGCCAACGACAGCGGCTAACAACATCAGCAATGACACAGTAAGCTGAACCTTCTCTGGCGTTTTAACAAACAGTAGGTGCCAACACCACACCACGATTGAAGAGATAAGCAGCGCAAAGCTAAACAGCAATGCTGAGATAACAGGCTCTAACTGAGCTTCAGAAAGCGAGTAAACATTCACAACCGTCGCAAGTACTACCAGCATCCCAGTCAATACACCGACAACAGGCAGCACACGGTGAAACGCTTGTAAGCGCGTTCTTGCAATCGTCAGTAATAGATGAGCAAACGCCGCGCCCAATAAAACCACCAACAATAATGTCGTGATAATACCTACAACGGTTGGTTGCTCAAATGCTTGGATAGCAACGTAAGACAACGCTAAACCACACGCCAGATACATCACCCAAATCGGGCCCGAATCACGTGTTTTCTTAGTCTGAACTTGAGAATAGAAATAAAAGATTGCGAAAACGACAAGAAATGCCTCAATTTTCACTGAAGCCACGGCTAACCAAAGTACGCCAATCGCAGGTAACATTTTGTGGATACGACCACGTTGCCCCGGGCAAATATCTCCCTTCACCAGAATCAGGGTTAAGATCAGTTGAGCTCCTAATAACATTGGAGCAAATTGCAGTAATAATGTTTCGACCATTGTGGATCTACTTATCTAGACTTATTTTCGCGAATAATATCAAAAACTGCTGTGAACACTAATCAAAATCACAAATTAGCGACGTTATTCAAGGCTTCAACTATGCTGTTGTTTGGCTCTTTTGTTGTTTTTATCAGCAAAATGACGAAAGACATCAGAACTAACAGGGGCATGTTCTACTGGCTAGTCAGGGCGCATGCCGCTATAATTCCCGCCTCAAAAATCAGAGGTCGAAATATGTACAGCGATATCACTCCTATTCACGAACACAAAAAATACTGGGCCGAGTGCTACGGAACTGCACCCTTTTTGCCTACCAGTAGAAAGGAGATGGATGCTCTTGGATGGGATAGCTGTGACATTATTATTGTAACTGGTGACGCTTATGTTGATCACCCGAGCTTTGGTATGGCTATCATCGGCCGTCTTCTTGAAGCTCAAGGCTTCCGCGTGGGCATCATCGCTCAACCGAAGTGGGACAATAAAGATGCCTTCATGAAGCTAGGTAAACCAAACCTATTCTTCGGCATCACCGCGGGTAACATGGACTCCATGATCAACCGCTATACCTCTGATCGCAAATTACGTCACGATGATGCATACACGCCAAATAACGAAGGTGGTAAGCGTCCTGATCGTGCAACTCTGGTTTACTCTCAGCGTTGTCGTGAAGCTTATAAAGGCACACCAATCGTATTGGGTGGTATCGAAGCGAGCTTGCGTCGTGTAGCTCACTACGACTACTGGTCGGATAAAGTTCGTCGCTCTGTACTGTTTGATGCAAAAGCGGACATCCTGCTATTTGGTAACGCAGAACGTGCACTAGTAGAAGTGGCACACCGCCTTGCTGATGGTGAAGAGATCTCTAACCTCACCAATATTCGTGGTACGGCAATCAACCTGCCTGCTGCACCTGAAGGTTACAAGATCATCGACTCTTCTCGTATCGAAAAGCCAAATAAAGCTTACGTACCAGTAAACCCGTACGAAGTGGAAACGCAATGCGATACCAAAAAAGATGAAGAGCCAAAGGCGCAGCCAATTACGATTCGCCCTTCTCGTCACGATGCGAAAACAACAGCGGTTCGTATACCTGCGTTCGAAAAGCTTAACAACGACCGTATTCTTTACGCTCACGCAAGCCGTATCTTACACCTAGAGACAAACCCGTACTCAGGCCGTGCTTTGATTCAACGTCACGGTGACCGCGAGCTTTGGGTTAACCAAGCACCAATCCCTCTAGCTACAGAAGAGATGGATTACGTGTTTGGCCTTGCTTATAAGCGTGTACCTCACCCGATGTACGGCAAAGCAAAGATTCCAGCCTACGAGATGATCAAAACCTCGGTTAACATCATGCGTGGCTGTTTTGGTGGTTGTTCTTTCTGTTCAATCACAGAACATGAAGGTCGTATCATCCAGAACCGTTCGAAAGAATCTATCTTGGATGAGATCGAAGACATCAAAGATAAAGTACCTGGCTTTACTGGTACCATTTCTGACTTAGGCGGCCCTACGGCGAACATGTACCGTTTAGGTTGTTCAGACCCGAAAGCAGAAGTGAACTGTCGCCGTCCATCGTGTGTGTTCCCGAAAATCTGTGAGAAGCTAAACACAGACCACAAACACACCATCGACCTGTACCGTTCAGCGAGAAAAGTACCAGGTGTTAAGAAGATCATGATCGCTTCCGGTGTTCGTTACGACTTAGCGATTGAATCACCAGAATACGTGCGTGAGCTTGTAACGCACCACGTAGGTGGCTATTTGAAGATTGCTCCAGAGCATACTGAGAAAGGCCCTCTGGATCTGATGATGAAGCCGGGTATGGGCACTTACGATCGTTTCAAAGAGATGTTCGAGAAGTACAGCGCTGAAGCCGGTAAGAAACAGTACCTAATTCCTTACTTCATCTCAGCTCACCCGGGCACAGAAGATGAAGACATGCTTAACCTGGCATTGTGGTTGAAAAAGCACAACTACGAGTGTGACCAAGTACAGAACTTCTACCCATCGCCAATGTGTAACGCAACGTCGATGTACTACTCAGAGACAAACCCTCTGAAACGCGTTAAATACAAAAAACGTGAAGATATCCCTGTGCCAAAAGGTGACCGTCAACGTCGTCTGCATAAAGCACTGCTTCGCTACCACGATCCAGAGAACTGGAAACTGATCCGTGAAGCGTTGATCGACATGGGTAAAAAACACCTAATCGGTGATAAACCAGGTTGCTTGGTTCCTGAGGATGACTTTGATGCCCAAACACCTGCGCAGCGTCGCAAGTCTGGTCGTCATGGTTCACAACGTTTTGCTACTAAACACAGCAAATCTCAACCGGGTTTAGGCGGTGAGAAGCCACGTAACCACTCTAAACCTGGTGGCAATAAGCCAAAACCAGGGGGTAAGAAACCTACTGGTAACAGCAATGGTGGCCAAGGTAAAGGTGGCGGTAATGGGAACTCTCGTAAACCAGCAACTGGCTTCATCAAGAAAGGTCCTGGTGGTCAATCACAAGGCACTGGCAGCGGAAACGGCAAACCAAACCGCAATAAAGGCGGTAACGGCCAAGGTGGAAAGCCGGCTGGTAACGGAAAGAACCATCAACGAGCTGCACAACGCTAGTATGTAAACAGATACCATTCGCGAACATAAAAACACAAAGCGCAGCTGTTTAGCTGCGCTTTTTGTATCTTTCTTTGGGAAATCTAAAGCGACATGACTTTTGAGAAAGCCTAGCGGGCGAAAACCCAATACTGACTGAACAAATAGTTCGTCACCATTCCTACTAAAATCCCCACCGCCATTGCAATAAATACGGCCCCTGTGAATTGAGGTAGTAGTTGTGTCACCAGCTTAAAACACAGCAAATTAGGTATTGCCGATATCGATGCTGACAGCATGAACTTTTGCCATTGAATCAACTTATCTGACCAACCGCCCTGCCCTTTGAACTCAAACGTCAGCACACGATTGCCCAACCAAGTTGTCGTGGCGGCAGCAATGAAGGCACCTATCCTTGCACTCATCAAAGGCAACCCGGCAAGGTAGTGCAGCAACGAGAACACTGTGCAATCAACAACAAACCCACCAACACCAACCACAGCGAACCGAATTATCTTATGGTGGGATTGTAAACTCTGGCTGTACACCCGAAGCTTATCTTTGCAAACGCGTAAGCTTGCGTTAAGGCTGACCATAGCTTCCAATTTGAATGTGACTCAACGATTGATTGGGTTTGATGTTCTGGCTATGACAGGTGAACAAAGCTCGCTTTATTTTGACGGTCGGCTCCAAAATACAGGTCAGCGCGTTCTCTTTGATCTTGGTTTCTACTTCCGATTTCTTCCCTATCAAGTAGAACTTGTCGATACCATCTAGCTGTTCAATATCGAGCAATTTCTTTGCCTGCCCATGGCTGTAAAACTGCCCCGAGAATGGTCGTTTACCCACGTAAAAACTTGGCGATGAATCTGTTATTTGTTCGAAGATGATACGGTCACTTTTTTCATTTGCTTTACCTAAGTTCAGGTAAACCATCGCGATCATCAACAGCACCGGTAAAACAAGCGCAACGCTAGAAAACCATTTCTTGTCTTTTTCCACCACTAACATCGCCACTAACAAACCAAGCGCCGGGATCCCCGGGAGCACATACGCAGGAAGAATGTTACCTGCCATGGTAAATAGAATCAGAGGTGAAATTAACCAACATACAAGAAATGAAAACAGCCCACGATTCTCAATGTTGATTTGAGCGATTTTCTTACGACGAACGAACGCTAATATCGGTAAAACAATCGACCAAGGCGCAGCGGCTTGAATCCAGAATACCCAAATCATGCCTCGTGTCTGGTCGTGTGCAGAGCCATAAAGATCCCCTTCCCAACCACTCACAACAAAACGCTTAAAATGCTCGCCAACAATAAAGTAGTCAATAAAGCCCGGTGTCGCCATTTCTGCCATGATGTACCAAGGCAAGGCTATCGCCAGCATCACACCCAATCCAGACAACAGTGGGAAGCCTTGCCATAACACTTTGAAAGCACCAAAGAAGCCATGTTGTAACACTAACCAAGGAAAAACTGCGATACCCATAATGACAACGGCCACAGGGCCTTTTGCAAGTAAACCTAATGCCAAGCCAATGAAACCGATATATCCCCAATTTCTATTGGTCTTGTCACTGCCTTCTCCCTGCCAACACAAATAAAACCCTAGCATCGCAATCGTCATAGATAAAGTTAGCGCCATATCCGTCATTACAGCACCGGCAGCAATCGAGAAAATGCCACAGGTCGCCAATACCACTGCCGCAACCAGCGCACTTTGTCCGGTACGCTTTGCCATATACGCGACCAATAAAATTGTCGCGAAACCTGCCAACCAATGTGGAGCACGGACAGCAAACTCGCTTAACCCAAAAAGCTCAATGCCAATCGCACTCATCCAAGTAAACATCGGAGGCTTACCCCAAAAAGGGATGCCGTAATCGAACTGAGGGGTTAACCAATTGCCGGTTTCCACCATTAGACGCGCCATTTCCCCATAGCGAGCCTCAGTGGTATCCATCAACGGATACGTCGCCAAAGATAAGAGCCTCAGAACCAATGCAAAAGCCAATAAATACCATAGGTGTGTTCTATTCAGGCTCATGCCGATTCCTCTAATTTAAAGTGTGTTTTTAATGCGGGTGTATCAACCACAGACTGGATCAAATACAAAGGACGATTCTTGGTTTCAATGAAGATACGACCTATGTATTCCCCCATTAAACCGATACTCAGAAGTTGAATGCCGCCGAGGGCAAGTTGAACCACCATCATGGATGGGTATCCTGTGATTGGCTCACCAAACATCATAGTTTTGAAGACAATAACCATCCCGTAGATAAACGCGCTCAGCGCGACCAAACCACCCACAGCCGTCGCAATACGCAGCGGTCGAATTGAGAATGACGTAATACCATCCATCGCCAACCCGATCAGCTTGAGGTAGTTCCACTTCGTCTCACCACAGAAACGCGCATCACGATTAAATTGAATGGTCGCTTGGCGAAAACCCGGCCATGAAAAAATGCCTTTCATGTAGCGGTTACGTTCTGGCAATTGGTTAATATGATCGACAACTTCACGGCTCAGCAGTCGGAAGTCACCGACATTCTCAGGAACATCAATCTTCGCCGCTGCATTCATCACTTTATAAAAGCTCGCCGCTGAGAACTTCTTAAACCAAGTTTCTCCATCACGTTGGCGACGTTGCATGTTGACCACGTCATAGCCTTCACGCCATTTGGCAATCATTTGAGGAATTAACTCAGGTGGGTCTTGTAAGTCTGCATCTAATAAGATCACCGCTTGTCCGCGACAATGCTCTAAGCCTGCACTCATCGCCGACTCTTTACCGAAATTGCGGCTCAGTCCGATAACAGAAATAGAACTGTTGATAGAAGTAAATGAGCTCACCACGTCTAAGCTGTTATCTTTACTGCCATCATCGACATAAACGATCTCACTGGTAATCGGCAGGCTATCTAACACCTTGGCTAAGCGTGAATGAAACTCTTCCAACACCTCTTGTTCGTTATAAAAAGGCACAATGATAGACAGCAAAACCGCTGGGTGGATCTGCGAGAGGGATTCTTTAGGTCGGCTAATATGAAGTTCAGACATAATACGTTCTTCTATTTATTAATCTGAGATCAATTTACGCGCTCATAAGTGAAAGTTATGTTATTGACATATTTTTCACGCTCACCCAGGATAATGTTAGTGTCTATTTCTGTATGAGAATCAAAATGAAACGAGTTCTATTGGTCGAAGATAACCGTGAAATTGCAGGTGTCTTATTTGATTATTTTGAGTGTATTGGCATGGAACTCGATTATGCCGACAATGGTGAGCTTGGCCTGCAACTCGCGATGGATAACTCTTTTGATATCATTATTTTAGATCTGATGTTGCCACGAATGGATGGACTGACAGTTTGCAACAAACTACGAGATCAAGGCAACGCAACGCCGATCCTGATGCTGACGGCACTCGATAGCCGCGAAGATATGCTGAAAGGCTTTGACCACGGTGCAGATGACTATCTCACCAAGCCCTTTGACTTAGATATTCTCGAAGCAAGGATGAATGCGCTGGTTCGCCGTTACCGTGGAAAAGTCGCCTCCTCTAAGCTTCAATTTGACGAGCTCACCATCGACCAGAAAACCCGCAAAGCTTACCGTCAAGACAAGCTACTTGCACTCAACCCAACCACCTATACCATTCTTGAGATGCTGTGCCAGAATGCACCTGAAGTGGTAACGCGTGAAGACATCTCGTACAAGCTATGGGAAGAAGACGAACCGAACAACGATGTGCTACGTAGTCACATCTACCAACTGCGTAATCAACTCGATAAGCCCTTTGATACCCAGATGCTAATTACGGTTCCTAAGGTTGGATTCCGCCTGGAGTCTTACAATTGATTCTCAATGTTCTCACTAGTACAAAAACCCTAACAGGCCGCTTAGCGCTTTTCTTTGGCTTAATGGCGGTGATTGTGACGGCATTTGTCTATGTGGTCTTTATATCTGCACTGTTTTTGTCTGAAGACAGCGTCGGCGAAAGGCGAATCCTGATTGACCGCAACTACGCCATCAGTCAGTTTCAAGCTGGGGAGAATGGTGAATTAAGAATAGATGAACTGACCACCGCCTATAATGACCCAACTCTCATACCGGAAGAGTACTCTAAATTTATAAAAGGCAGAGAAAACTTCCTTGGCGAAGTGGGTCAAGAACCAAACTCGCGCATGGTCTATGTTGGTGAGTACACACACCAAGGAAAAACCTATCCTATTATTCTACTGTCTGAAATAGACCTTATCGAACTGGACCAAACAGAATCAGTGTACGCAACAATGTTTATACTCACGTTGCTCTCTATCCTAATTTTTTGTTTTGGTTCAATACTTTATCGATTATCCAAACGGCTTATTGAACCATTTAACTCTCTCTCTACACAGCTTGAGTCGAACAAACTCAACCTCAACGAAGAATTTGGAGTAAGTGACGATGCTGCGATTGAATTCCGTCAACTGACCGATCAACTCAATCAATATCGTCGAGAAATCAACTCCCTTATCAAACGTGAGCAAGCCTTTGCACGCTACGCAAGCCATGAATTGAGAACACCATTAACGGTTGCACGTGGTGCTAATAAGCTATTACTTCGTAGTGATACTACCGAGTTTCAATCCCGTCAGGTTGAGCGTATTGATGACGCCATCGTGCAGATGTCGGAGATGGTCGATGCCTTGCTTGGCCTCGTGAGATATGAAAGAAACAGTGACGACGCACCACTGCGCTTATTTAGCCAGCAAGAATTAGAAGCTATTGTGTCAAAAAGCACTTCACAGGCCTCTGACAAAGAGGTCGATATATCATTAACCGTTGAGTCTGAGCCGACCATTCAAGCCACCAGCGCGATCATGAACATGCTGATTGGTAACCTACTAAGGAATGCTATTGCTGCGACCAATAGTGGTACTGTGACAATTACTTTGTCTCAAAACGGCATCACGATTGAAGACCAAGGCGAAGGCTTACAAGATCAATACAACCCTAACGGTCACGGCTTAGGGTTGCTGATTGTTGACGACCTATGTCAACGCTATCACTGGGACTTCAAACTGTTCAACCGAACTTGCGGTGGATGCACAGCTCAAATCACCTTTTAGAGCGATCGATATTCACTAGTATCTATTGGATTCAATATCGAGTGAAAACTTGATGTAGTTGGTTTACAGAGCCAATAACCTGCTAGATACTCGTAAGTCCAATTTGATTTTAAAATGCTGGCTTTTTAGTCAGCATTTTTACTAAGTGCGATGAAACTAAATAATAGCCCTGTAACTCAGCATCAATATAACGACCACACTTTTTTCTTAAAGCGTGACGACCAGCTGCACTCCCATTTTTGTGGCAATAAAGCTCGCAAGTTTATGAAGTTGCTAGAAGACGATCATCCGAACATTACCACCCTGATCAGCTACGGTTCAGCTCAAGCGAACTCTCTGTTCTCACTGGCGGCATTGGCAAAGATTAAAGGCTGGACACTTGAGTTTTACGTCGACCACCTTCCCGAGTGGCTACTAGAACGCCCTATCGGCAATTACCGTGGTGCCATCGACCTCGGCGCTAAAGTCATTTCAGTCAAAGAGACAGGCTCTGAACTTCATCCACAAGCGTATATTGAGCAAATAAGACAACCAGACTCACAGTGTATCGTGTTACCTGAGGGTGGCCGCTCTCAACTTTCCGAATATGGCGTAAAACAACTGGCGATGGAAATACTGAGCTGGACTCGCTTTGAAAACCAATACGATTTTGTTGTGGCCCTACCCGCAGGAACTGGCAGTACTGCGCTGTACCTTCATAAGCATCTAAAGTTACACAATATCCCGGTGCTCACTTGCGCTTGTGTAGGTGGAAGTGACTACCTCACTCAGCAATTCAATGAGCTTGGCGAAAGCGAACATCCGCAGATATTGCCTCTCCCGAAAAAGCATCACTTTGGTAAACTGTATCAACAGGACTATCAGACATGGCTAGATCTGCAGGAGCAAACCGACATTGAGTTTGACCTGCTTTACGATCCATTGATGTGGCAATGTTTAGATCAATGGCAGGCAGATAATCCGACTAAAACCATTATCTATATTCATCAAGGTGGCATCTTAGGAAACGAGTCGATGTTACCACGCTACCAACGAAAGTATCCTGATATCAGAACAAGTCTTTCTAGCAGCGATAACAGCACAGCCCCTACTTGGTAATGGTTCAAACCTCTTAAACCTGTTATTCGAACAATCACAGTGACGACTACTGTGATTGTATCTTCCGCATAAGTTTCTTCCGTTTAAGACAGCTATCCTCCCTGCTTTACCCATCAAAGCCAAACTGACAATCTCGCGAGAATCATAACGTTATCTATACTTTCCATTGGATTGCCACTCGTCACCTGAAGGATTAATGTATGCGAGCACTTACTACACTAGGTCTGTTTTCGGTTTTGCTTCCTTTTGCAGCACACTCTGGAGAAAACGTCATCTACCAGGTGGATGGCATGGATTATGAAGGTTACTGGAGCGAAGCCAGCGATCAAGCCCCTCTAGTACTTTTAATACACGATTGGGATGGCTTGACCGACTACGAGAAAAAGCGTTCTGAGATGCTCAACGAACTCGGTTACAACGTGTTTGCTATCGACCTGTTTGGCAAAGACATTCGCCCAACAGAAGTGAAAGATAAAAAGCAACACACGGGCGAGTTGTATAAAGACCGGGAAAAAATGCGCGCACTACTTAATGCAGGCGCAATGGAAGCGCAAAGGCTTGGCGGTAACTTAGATAACAATGTGATGATGGGTTATTGTTTTGGTGGTGCTGCCGTCCTGGAAGCCGCGAGAGCAGGGATTCCATCCAAAGCTTATGTCACCTTCCACGGTGGTTTATCTACACCAAAAGGACAAGACTACTCACAAACCAAAGCACCTGTTGTCGTGTTCCATGGAACGGCAGATGCCATGATCTCAATGCAGGATTTTGGTAGCCTTGCTACTCAACTCGAATCGACCAAAGTCCCACATGAAATGATCACTTATAGTGGAGCACCACACGCCTTCACAGTATTCGGGTCTAACAACTATCATCATGAAGCTGACCAAAAATCCTGGGATCGCTTTGCTCAATTATTAAGTTCGGTTTCTCGTTAACTTTCAATCTAGGTAACAGGTCAACGGCAGCCTGTTACCTAATTCGTACTAATTATTAGCGAGTATTTCTTTAAATTTGGTGTTCGTCACTCAAAAAGAAAGCGCTTTCTTGTAGTCTATCACTATTATCAATTAAGTACTCTGAATCAGATATGCTTTTTTACTGTGAGTAAATTATGAAATATTTAGCAATACTACCAGCGGTATTCGCACTAAGCGCCTGCTCAACAGTGACAGAGTCACCGGTTAGCTATCACAAAACATCTCCGGGGCTAGAGTCGCTACGAAACAACGAAAACTGCTGCGAAACCCTGAGTAACATTCAATATCAAAGCATTACGAACCCAGAAGAAATATCTGTTTCGATCACCACAGCAAGCCCTAAAATCGAGTTCAAATCTGGCCGATCCTTTGCTGGAGGGCTAAAGCTTCCTACAACACTAGATGCTATTCGTTTTTCAGTGACTTCAAATGCTAATTATTCAGCATTTGTTCCGTCACTTTTGGTCTTAGACAAAAATTATCAGCCGCTAGATGTCATTGGCAATGAAAGTATTAAGTACCAGCCACTTAGCCTGCTTGATGGTGCTCGATATGGCGCACAAATAGAACTGCAAGAACGTTACTTAAACGGCGAGACTCCTGCTTACTTGGTCGTATTCACAACCAGCGAAGCACTCGCAGAAACAACTCCTGTCGAAAAACCAAGTGATATGGCGATACGTTCTGGCGATATTCAGGCAAACATAGCTCATAACACGGACTACGCCATCCCCCATTCAGCAATCGGGAAAGTCTCCTTTGATTTTAAATTCACAGCGGTAACCACCGTTGTTGAAGAACAAAACCGTCAAAAGCGAGTCCAACAAATTATTCCAGAATCAACCGTAGCCCAATCAGGTTTATTAACGGAAAATACACTGAATAAGAAAGAGGTTTATCAAACTCTTATAGAAAACTCGGTTTCATCTGGAGATTTTAGTGCAGCACTGACTTACGTTGAAGAATCTGAGCGATTAGGAATCGAAGGGATGCGAAACTCCTTTGTTAACGCGATGAAGCAATATCAAAAAGCACAATAACTCAGCCGCAAGTAGTCGTTTATTTTCTCTCACTTTACCTCTTTTTTGAGCAACGAGAGTTAAATAAACGACTGTTATCCCTCAGCCCTATTCAGGCATAAACGAAAACTCTAATTGCTCTAATTCTAAGCCTAATTTGATGAATTCAATATCCAAAGAATAAAAGCCTTTATCAAGCTTAACGGAAAGCCCCTCAACTGAAACTGTCTCGCCATTAGTACCATTCACTGATAGAGACATCGCGTACACGTTATTGAGACTTAAACTACACGCAGATTGAGCCAAAGTGCCGCTATCGTAGTTAACAATACCTGCACATCGATACACACCAGCCTGTTTAACTTCCAAAACAATGCTACGATTTTCTCTGATATTAAGTGGTAATACTATTGCATGTTGCTCTGCCGTCAGAGAGCAAAAGTCTCCATCAGTTTTCCTCTGTTGTTTATTAAGATTTTGGGTCGCCTCAAAGCTCTTAACTGGATCAAAAGCGACTAATGGGCGACCCATTGCTGGAGAGTCCATAATAAAACGACAAATATTCATCGCGCTTCGTTGCAACTCCCCTAAGCTCAACGTTCCGTTATCAAGCGCCTGTAACGTATCGTCATTCGACACGTTATTTTCCGCACCATCATGCTCAACAACCATATACAGATCATTTTGAGAGCGAAGCATAAAGGATGTGTAACTTCGACTTTCAGAACCACCTTTGATTGGGTCATTCATTTTTGCCCACCAATCCGTTATCACTATCCCTTTATAACCCCACTCCCCACGAAGAATCGTAGTATTGAGGTCGTAATTGGATGCAGCCCAGTGACCATTAATAGGATTGTAGGAGGTCATAACACTCGAAGCTCCTCCTTGTTTTACCGCTATCTCAAAAGGCTTCAGGTGAATCTCACGAAGCGCTCTCTGTGATACAACACTATCAACATCAAACCGTGACGTTTCTTGATCATTCGCCACCAAATGCTTGATTGTGCCACACACTCCTGCAGCTTTAAGACCAAGAGTTTGAGATGCAGCTATTACCCCTGAGAGAAATGGATCTTCTGAGAAATACTCAAAATTTCGACCATTCAAAGGGTGGCGGTGGATGTTAATCCCAGGACCAAGCAACGTATCAATATGATTGGCTTGCATCTCTTTCCCCACTAAATGAAATAGTTTCTCATTCAGCTCCGGGTTCCATGTACAGCCTAATAATGTACCAATTGGGACTTGAGATGCTTTATGTCCGCTGTCCATTCGGATACCAGACGGACCATCTGCAGCCGCAACGACAGGGATGCCTAAATCAAACAAGCTCGGCGAAACACCACCAAAAGCAGCAGCTGTACCAGGCGTCGCCTTAGGACTGCACATACCTTCACCGCGAACAATTGCCGCTAACTGCTTTACGGTCATTTGCGAGATGAATTCGTCAATGTCCGCTCGCCCCTGCTTAACATCCAGTAAACGGATTCCCTTATCTTCACTAAGAGGAATAGAACTTGGAAGCTCACTCAGAATACGTTTACTCAAATCTATAGTTCGTAGCGGCACCGATTCGTAATCGTAACTGTAAACACCATTTTTCCCGTTGCCTTTGGGGATCAATCTCTTAAATCCGGTGACAGGAGCAAGTGCTTCCGTTAATTGCTCAACAACCAACAGCTCTTCTATTTTAACGCTCTCACTAACAAGCTTTGCTTGGCGAACACTTCCTCCTAGATAAAAGTGATATTCTCCAGCTTCAAGTACGTAACTATTTGGCTGTCCCGTTTTACCGCAGTCATCAAATGACGCGAAGGAAGAAAGCGGACATGAAATTGTCAAACACACCGTTTCTTTCGGGTCCAAGGTCGGTGTTTTCACAAACCCGATCAGTGCTCGTGTTGGCTTACCAAGATGACCTTGAGGCGCTTCAACATATAATTGAACAACATCCTTGCCACTGTATTTCTCACCTATGTTTTTAACTTCAATATCAAATACCAGCTCTTGTTCAGAGCCAGAACCAAGAATCATTAGCGCATTTAATTGATTGGAAAAGCGGGTGTAGGACAGCCCAAAACCAAACTCAAATTGAACAGCTTTAGGATTGAAAGTTTCAAAATACCGATACCCGACATAGATATCTTCTTGGTACAGATTACGTTCTTTATTTCCGAAGCTAGCGCTGGAAGGGTAATCAGATAAAGAGTGCGCAATAGTGTCGGTCAAACGTCCACTCGGACTAACATCACCTGATAAAACATCAGCTAAAGCATGCCCACCTTCCATGCCTGCAGCCCAGCTATACAAAATCGCCTTGATCGACCTTGCATCTTTGAGTGAGCTTACCCATGACATATCAATAATGTTGGTCACGTTCAGTATCACAATGACGTCATCAAAATGTTCCGTCACTTTCTCCAACATTTGCATTTCGAGCGCGGTTAAATTGTAACTGCCTTGCTGCTGTGCATTATCTTGATCCTCACCCGCTGTTCGACCGATAAAAATAATGGCTTTGTTAGATTTGGCGGCGGCATCCATCACAACAGAAGCTGAAAGAGGCATTTCATCTTGAAACCAAGGTTCAGCTGCCCAACCACCGCCGCCGTCATTGAAAGGGTTGTCCTTGACCCAACGTTGGTATACCTCCACCAAACTGAGATTAAGATTGATGTTTGGATTCTCATACAAGCCCTGTAATGCATTAACTGAATAAGGGACATTCACCGCTCCACCAGATCCTGTGCCACTTCGGTAGGTATCAATCTGACAGCGACCAAAAAGAGACACCGTATCACTAGCCTGCAATGGCAATATTGAATCACTATTTTTTAGTAGCACAATGCCCTCAGTAGCCGCTTGTCGACTTATGGGTGCAAGTTGCTTCTGTGCTTCGAGAATTTCCACAGTATTCATTTTAAGTCCTACTATTTTTTTACTTAGAGCAAAAATTTGACCTCTCGCCCTAAAAGTTAATATTGTCTTTGTTCAAAAAATAGTAATCTTAACTACGGCGTGTAACTACCAAATAAGCGACAAAAATAGGTAAAATAGCGACATGAAAACCAAGTTTAGACTCCAAAGTCATCAGAGATATCCTCAGATAAAATTTGCCTATGTCGATGGTCATCACGATTTCGACTTTGACGTACATAGCCATGACTTTTCTGAACTTTTCTTAGTTGTGAGTGGTAGTGGAAAGCATACGGTAGCTAGCCACACTTACCCTTTAAGTACAGGAGATGTATTTGTTATTAATGGTGATATTGAACATGGATTTTGTGAAGTAAATAAACTGAAGATTGTAAACTTGATGTTTGATACAGCATTGCCTTTTTTTGAGGTCCCTTCAATGCGGCAAATGCCAGGTTATCAAGCGCTTTTCAAGATAGAACCAATTGCTCGACAAGCATCTGAATATCAAGCAAAACTTACGTTATCACTTTCTCAGTTGAAACGAGTCAATGGGCTTCTACAACAAATCAAATCGGAATACGACAACGCAGAACAGGGGTTTGAAATCATATTGACGAGCACAATGCAGCAACTTGCGATAGAACTTGCTCGGCGATATCAAGAACAGACCCATAGCTTACCAAAAACAACCCTGGCATTGAGCCGTGCTCTCGCACATATTGACCATCATTACAAAGAAGTAGGATTAGATACAGAAACCATTGCACAAGCGGCGTATATCAGCAAGCGGCAACTAGAAAGGTTATTCAGGCAGTTTTTAAATACATCCCCAAGCCAATACGTCAAAGACCTTCAAATTCGACACTCGGCAACCTTATTATTAAACGACAACAAAAGCATCCAACACATTGCAGAGTCTTGCGGCTTTTCTGACAGCAACTATTTCTCCAAGTGTTTTAAGGCCCAAAATGGATGCAGCCCTCGCGAATTTAGAAAGAAACATTCTTCCCATAGAGCTGAGTTTTGAATATTAAAAGACTAAATGCACAGGCATAAAAAAACCGCCTCTCTCGAAGCGGTTGATGAGTAGCCTTTGGCAAGGAATTACTGAGATAGACTCAAAACATAAGCGACTCATTGCAATAAAAATGAATCTCTATGTGCTGCTAGGATAGAGCTCAACTATTGCAATAAATAGGATATCGAGAACCTTGCCCGCCCTAAAGGCAAGGCCGTCATACTACTCCCCGGTATGCTCGATATCACTAAAGACCCGAAGGTATAAAATTCTACCACCACATGTCAGCTTGAATACCTACAACAAAGTCGCCCTCTTTACCCGTGCCGTCTTGCATTTCACCATCAAGGTAAGATGCCATGAAGCGAATTTCTGGAGATGGACCGAAGCCAGAGTGCACAACTAGAGTCGGTGCTACTGTTAGCTTGTAATCATAAGAATTCTTTGACTCACCATTACGGTCTTCGTAGTTGTACATATAACCAGCTTCGGTAGCGATAAAAAAGTTTTCTGAAATTGGGAACGTTGGTCGCACCATTGCTGATACCCAGCCGTCTGTGTCACCATTGTCAAAATCGTTGTACTGGGTTTGAAGAGAGTGGAAAATATTCACACCATTTTCAAAAAAGTACCCACCCCATGCTAAAGCACGTAGTGATACATCGTTTTCATCAACAGCCTTCAAACAAGACGTACCACAACCCGTGCCTGTCGTTAACCAACTTTGATAGTCGCTACCAGGCTTGTACGTGTTGTAAGTCGTAAGAGTACCGCCTAAAAGATTACCCGAACCTAAGCCTTTACCAGCCTGCGCGATGTATTTTGTAAAACCTTTATCTGACAACCCAAAGACAGACTCAGTGTGAACAATTGCCGTCATTTCATAGCCATTCTCAGCGAATGCTTCTGGGCCATTACCAAAACCTAAATCGACCATATTGTCTGGCATATACTTAGCCATAGCGTGAAGCTCAACACTGCCAAAGTTCACGCCAGCATGAAGTGCATGCATGATGTTGTTGCTGTCACCCCAGAAACTTGTATCGCCAGAGTCATCGCTTGCAATATAAGCAAAGTCCCACTTATTACCACCTAGCTCAACACCTTCAATACCAACACCAGTACCTGACATATCCGTGTAGAAAAAGTCGGTCATAAAGATGTAATTATCTTTACCATAAAAGCGCTTACCACCCCATACAACACCGGTTTCAGATACACCCTCAAACTCGACAAAAGTTTCTGCCATACCAATTTCGCTGTTGGTTGCATCGGCATTGGCACCAAGTTGGTTGGTTGCATATTCCGCATTGTTGGCTGCTGCTCGTGTTTTGATTCGAATTTTCTGACCACCGTCATTCTCAAAATTTTTCTGCAGTGCAACTTCAAAGTGGCTATCCGACTCAACACCCAATCGACCTAAACGCTCTTTAGATGCTGGGAACTTTGCTCGTTTAAAATCATCATTTTCACTGAATAGAACACCAGCACGGAAATAACCGTGAAATTCAAATCCATCCGATTTTTCGGCATGTACAGCAGGTGCAGTAGACAAGCCAGCTGTAGCGACTAAACAAGCAAGGGTAAGCTTAGAAAGTTTCATAATAACTCCATGTTCCAAATTATACTTTCACAAAGAAAGCGCTTTCTTTATTTTTCTTAAAAAAACCAATCGAACAGATTTAAAGAAGATCAAATCTAAGCCCACATTCACTATGCACTCTTAACCTTATTGGCTTTAACCGCTCAGTTGGTATGGAAAGAGTATAAATCGATCTCGTGAATATAAACCGTGATCAACCCCACCAAAGAAAGCGCTTTCTTATGCGTAAGTCACAAAAATAGAGATGTTAAGTATTTTGTTCGAACAATCATGGAACCAAGTAAAATGTCACTGTTCACATATTAAAGACGAATTGCTCCGTTCAATCACTCAGAACCAGTTTCGAAATGATCCGCACCAGAAGTTTTGGACACTGAGTTAAGTGAGTACAATCACTAACGAGGTGAACAATGACAACTAAGAAAACACGAATTAAACATGCTCCTGAATT
>NZ_VTYC01000048.1:0-26819 GCF_013114115.1 Vibrio sp. 070316B
AAACGGTAGTTTGTGTATGATTTTTGTTTGGCGACTAAACCATATCACTTACTACCGTTTTTGTTTTTAGTTCCCGCTAATCCGCGATGAACCATAAAAAAGCCCGAGTATGAACTCGGGCTTTGGATATTTTTGTCATCGATGAAGCGATTAGATTGCCTGACGAAGTTGGAAGTAGCGTCCTTGTTCGTTCAACAGTGTCTCGTGAGAGCCATGCTCTACAATCTCGCCTTGTTCAATCAGAACGATAGAATCCATTGCTTCCAGACCAATCAAACGGTGCGTAATGAAGATAACCGTCTTGCCTTCAAAATGCTTCTCAAACAGTGTCATGATACTCTGCTCAGTTTGCTTATCTAGGCCTTCTGTAGGCTCATCGAGAAGCAGGATAGGGGCATCATGAAGAATGGCACGTGCAATACCAACACGGCGCTTCTCACCACCAGACAGTTGACGACCACCGTCACCTAACCAGCTATCAAGACCATCGTTCTCCAGCAGCTTTTCTAGGCCAACGTCTTTAAGGATGTTAGCTAGGTGCTCATCGTTGGCATCTGGTTTCGCAATCAACAAGTTGTCGCGTAGGCTGCCATTCAAGATGTCGACACGCTGGCTTACCACACTGATCGATTTACGCAGTTGTGACTCGTTCCATTGTGTTAGTTCAATGCCCGCGATAGAGATATAACCTTTCTTAGGATCCCAGTAGCGAGTTAGAAGCTGAATCAGTGTCGATTTACCCGAACCCGTTTGACCCACAATTGCGACCTTATTCGTTGCAGGAATCGTTAGGTCGACAGCGTTCAGAACACTGCGCTCAGAATCAGGGTAATTGAACGTTACGTTTGAGAACGTAATATCAAGCGGCTTGTTAATGTCTAGCTTCTCTTCCGCGAACTGAACTTCAGGTTCTGACAGAATCACTTCATTCAAGCGACGTGCAGAAGACAGAGTTTGACCTAAATGCTGGAACGCGCCTGCGATTGGCATCAATAGTTCAAAACTTGCCATGGTTGCGAACGCCATTAGCGCGATGAACGGGTCTGGAGCATTACCACCCACGCCGTCAGCCGCTAGCCAAAGCATAAGAACCAGCGTCAAACCATTGAACAACATAAGCGCTGCTGAAGCCATACCGGTAAGGTTAGCGTTCACAAACTGGTTCGCCATCAGCTTCTGTTGGGTTTCTAGAATCGCATTACGGTAACGCTCTTCCGCACCAAACAGAGTCAGTTCGCTGTAGCCTTCAATCCAATCCAGAGTGGTAACACGCAGATCCGCTTTGTTTTGCGTAAGCTCACCACCGTTACTTTTACCCAGCTTGTAAAACAAGACAGGCCAAATCAACAGCATGATAAGCAGGATAGAACCTAAGATAAGGCCTAGCGAAGTATCAAACCACATCAAGAACAGAGTCAGGAAGAAGATACCAAACACACCAACCGTCACAGGGCTTACTAAGCGCAAGTAAACGTGGTCCATGGCGTCGACATCAGCAACCAAGCGGTTCAGTAGGTCAGCGTCACGTAGGTTTGAGATACGACCTGGGATCAGCGGAGCCAGCTTCTTGAAGAAGAAGATACGTAAATCAGTCAGTAGTTTGAATGTCGCATTGTGGCTAACAACACGTTCACCCCAACGACCCGCAGTACGGCTCATTGCTAAACCACGAACACCACCGCCCGGTAGCATGTAGTTAAAGGTTTCACGCGCAATCGTTAGACCTGCAACCGCAGAAGCTGAAATGAACCAACCCGATAGCGTTAACAAGCCAATAGAAGCCGACAGAGTAGCAAAAGCCAGTAGCATGCCTAGCGATAGACCAAACCAATGCTTTTTATAGAGTTTCAGGTAAGGCAGTAAATCACGCATCTAAATTACCCTTATTGTCTTGTTGAGCTAAGTTCGCGTTTAGCATCTCTTCAAATAAACCACCCGCAGTTGAAAGCTGAGAGTAATGACCTTGTTCTACAAGACCACCATCGCGCATAACCATAATGTTATCGACCGATTGAAGAGGAGCCAGTTGGTGCGTCACAAGCAGGGCAGTGCGACTTTCAATGTTGCTGTTGATGCCTTTCATCACTAGCTGCTCACTACGAGTATCTAGGCTAGCAGTAGGTTCATCAAGCAACCAGAATTGACCGTCTTGGATCATTGCACGAGCCAATGCCAAACGTTGAGATTGACCAACAGACAGGCCGCCAGAACGATCAGAAATCACGTAGTCCAAGCCGTGCTCAGTAACAAACTCGCTAGCGAAAGATTGGTCTAGTGCGTTTTGAACCGTTTGGTCTGTAATATCTTGCTTACCTAGGGTGACGTTGTCACGAATGCTGCCGTGAAGCAACAGTGGGTTTTGACCAACCCAGCTGATCGTCTTACGCCAAGATGCCAAGTCTAAATCACGCAGTTCAATACCATTAATTTTCAAGCTTCCTTCATAAGGCATGAAACCAAGAATGGCATTAATCAAACTTGTCTTACCCGCACCACTTGGACCAACTAATGCCGTTGATTGGCGAGTATTCAGTGCGAACGAGATAGGGCCAACCAGTTGAACACCTTCAGGGCTCAATACTTTAAGGTCTTGAGCTTCAATATTGATGCCTTGAGCTGGGTCCAGTTGAGTGTCACCTGATTTAACCTTAGTGATGTCAGTTTCTAGGAACTCAACAATACTCTCGGCTGCGCCCACCGCTTGTTGCTTCGCGTGGTAGAAAGTACCTAAGTCACGCAGAGGTTGGTAAAACTCTGGCGCCAAGATAAGGATAAACAGACCTGCGAATAGCGTAATGCCAACGCCGTAGTGGCCGAAGTTAAGCTCGCCGATGTAAGTGAAACCAAAGTAAACCGCCGTCATCGCAATCGAGATCGACGTGAAGAACTCAAGCACAGCAGACGATAAGAAAGCGATCTTCAATACATCCATGGTGCGCGTTCTGAACACTTCAGATGCACCTTTCAATACTTCTGTTTCAGAGCTAGTGCGGTCGAAAAGACGAATGGTTGTCATTGATTGCAAACGGTCGTAAAAGTGACCTGAAAGACGTTGAAGCGCTTTGAAGTTTTTACGGTTTGCGTCTGCGGCTTTCATACCCACTAATGCCATGAACATCGGTACCAGTGGCGCAGTCAGCAAGAAGATAAGGCCGGCTGCCCAGTTTACGGGGAACACCACAACCAAAATAATGAATGGAATCAGTACCGACAAAGACATCTGTGGCAAGTAACGTGAGAAGAAGTCTTGCATGTCTTCAACTTGCTCTAGCAACAGCGTTGCCCACGTACCGGCAGGCTTACCTTTGATGTAAGCAGGGCCGAGTTCGCGTAGCTTGTCTAGAATGAGCTGTCTAATGTAGACACGGATCTGTTCACCACAGCGATAACCTGCGATTTCACGACCCCATGTACAGCCCGCACGGCCAACGACCGAGAGTGCCAAGCCAGCAAAATGACCAACCAGTTCAGATTTATCGACATTCTCGATGATCAGCTGGTGAAGAATAGAGGCGAGAAGCGCTGCTTGAGCAATTAAAAACACACTTGAAAGTACGCCAAGGCTAATCGCAATCATAAGCCAGCGTTTTGCTAACTTACTTTGTTGCTTAAGCCACTTATTCAAGCTGCGTTGTTTTTTCTTATCCATTATGAAGGCTTAATGATAATTATTATTCGTTGAGGGCGGCTAGTATACAAAAGAAAGCCCAGTGGATATACCACTGGGCTTTAGGGGTTTACAATAAAATGTGATGACGCCCTGCATCTACTAAGGCGAGAGCGTCGATAATCAAATCTGCAATCTCAGATTTACTTATCGTTAAGGCCATCTAGGAAGCGTTCAGCATCCAGAGCAGCCATACAACCTGTACCAGCAGAAGTGATTGCTTGGCGGTAGTTGTGGTCCATAACATCACCCGCAGCGAATACACCTGGGATGCTTGTTTGTGTCGCGTTACCTTCAAGACCAGATTGAACGATGATGTAGTCATCTTTCATATCTACTTGGCCTTTGAAGATTTCAGTGTTCGGCTGGTGACCGATAGCGATGAACGCGCCCATTACGTCGATATCTTCTGTCTTGTCAGACTGAGTATCTTTAATGCGAACGCCTGTTACGCCCATATCGTCGCCAAGCACTTCGTCTAGCGTGCGGTCAGTGTGAAGAACAATGTTGCCATTCTCTACTTTGTCCATTAAACGCTTAACAAGAATCTTTTCAGCGCGGAACGTGTCACGACGGTGAATCAGGTGAACTTCAGATGCAATGTTAGATAGGTAAAGTGCTTCTTCAACCGCAGTGTTACCACCACCAACAACCGCTACTTTCTGATTGCGGTAGAAGAAACCATCACACGTTGCACACGCAGAAACGCCGCGGCCTTTGAATGCTTCTTCAGACTCTAAACCTAGGTACTTAGCTGATGCACCTGTTGAGATGATTAACGCATCACAAGTGTATTCGCCAGAATCGCCTTTAAGACGGAAAGGGCGGTTTGATAGGTCGACTTCGTTAATGTGGTCGAACAGGATCTCTGTTTCAAAGCGCTCTGCGTGCTCTTTCATGCGATCCATTAGTGCTGGGCCTGTCAAACCTTCTGCATCACCTGGCCAGTTTTCCACTCCTGTTGTGGTTGTAAGCTGACCACCTTGCTGCATACCAGTAACCAGAACTGGGTTTAGGTTTGCACGAGCAGCGTAAACTGCAGCTGTATAGCCAGCAGGGCCAGAACCAAGAATCAATAAATTACAGTGCTTTACGTCGCTCATGAGGACTCCGAAATTGAATTTGTTTTAATTTATAATCGCTTAGGATTGTATGGAAAATATGGAGGCAATAAAAGGTTAAACAAGGGCTGAAGTGTAATTAATCGTTATAGTTTAGAACTTAATCGAGACAAACGTTTTCGTGGCTGGAAGTGATGTTGCAAATGTACCTACGATGAATTATTGTAAACTAGTTTACCAAGTTACAATCAGCTAGGATGGGAAAAGTGATTTTTGAAGAACGTATTTGTATTGAAGCATCACCTCAAGACATATATTCGCTATATGTCGATGTAGAAAACTGGAATCAATGGGATAAAGAAGTGGTCTACTCGCGTCTACTGGGGGCATTCGAGGTTGGTGTGAAAGGTGTTCTAAAGCCGACCAATGGACCTAAATCAAAGATAGTCATTACGGATGCTACGCCAAATAAGAGCTTTACTGTCATGAGCAAACTGCCATTCTGCCTTCTATCATTTGAGCACCAGTTACAGGCTAAAGGAGAAATAACGGAGGTAACTCATAGAGTTAAGTTTTCGGGGTTAACCAGTTTTTTATTTGGGAAAGTCGTGGGTAAGAAAATTTATGATGGACTACCGTCTACTCTTGAAGGATTAAAAAAAAGGGCAGAGAACAATGTTTAAGCATGAGCTCCCATCGGACAGCGTAGGGCTACAGCTCTGGGTCGCTTACAATAAATGGCACTCGGAGGTAATGAAGCTCCTTAAGCCGCTAAACATCAACCATACTCAGTTCGTTATACTCGCTTCGATACTATGGTGTAACAAGAACAAAAGTGAAACCACGCAAACAGAAGTAGTCAATATTACAGGCTTGGATAAGATGACATTATCAAAGTCGATGAAAGCGCTGGTTGCGAATGATCTTATCACTAAAGATAAAGGTGTTAGAGACTCTCGAAGCTTTTCTCTGAGACTCACGAAAACTGGGGAAGCTCTAGCAATAAATGCAATAGCGCAGGTGGAAGAGTTAGACCAACTATATTTTGAAAGCTTAAAGGGCGAAAGAGGACGATTTATTTCCCTGTTAGCAGGCCTTAAGAGCCCTTGAATTGAAACTCACTATTGGACAGAAGTGTGTCTAATCCTTTGCTAAATTAGTAATTAGTAAATTGCTGATTGTAAGGTAAACGATGCGAGTTGATAGGTGTTTTTATAGTGAACACTTTATGCCCCAATGCTAAATGCAACTCACTTTACTGTAGTGTACGAGTTTGTAGTCTCTCTTACTATTGAGAAAGTTGAACAGGAAATATCACGAAATAACTCAAACTATATTTTTCGTGAATTGGTAAACTTGTAATAACTCAAGAAATCCTAGCGGGCATTGGTTTATTGGAAACTGGCTCTGAACTGGTGCTTAAAACAACGTCTAAAGTACACAATAGTTAGATTATAAAGTTATTGCTGTGTCTGAGCCCTATTGCTTAAGGCTCATTCATAACAGACAGTCTTAAATATACGCCCCAGAATTTCACGTACTATATTAAGAGGCTTAGAATTGGGTATAACTTAAATGTTGCCAAGAGTATTGGCGTAATAACCATCCATCCTATGACATTAAGTGCGACATACCCAAAAGTCAGATGCAACAATCCCCAGCGCTTCTTCACTTGCAGCACTTGTGAAATGAAGTAAGTAGACAGTAAGACAAAAACAACAAGAGTACAGACTGAGGAAATAAGCAAAACCAAACCTATATAAACACTATCGTTATGTGAAATAAATGGATATGAATTAGGTTCAACACCATAGTTGTAAATAGAAAAATCGATAAGGGAGAAAGCAACTAGAACTTTAATGAAAGTGTTGAGAAAGATCGACAACGCTGACGAAATTAGCAAAAGTGATGATATCTCATATGCTTTTCGCAAAGTGATCTTTTTAAAGTTGACAAGCGCTATACCAAAAGTTAAGCAAACGGAAAAAATGCCTGCGTAAACCATAACCATTGGAATGCTCTTCACAACATCAGGAATAATATTGTCAAAATACGCAACAGCAATACCCATAGGTACCATTAGCTTTTGTGGCTCACTAGAAAGGTATGTACAAGATTCTAAAAACATGTCTAGTGATAGAGTGGCAGGAGAAAGTGTCAGCGAACGCTCATCTTTTGTATTGATAGTTGTAAATATTGGTTTAAAAAATAGAAGGTTAACTAACTCAGGTCTTGTTTTCTTTATCTGGAATTCTGATAAAAATTCATAATGCTCTTTATCTTGCACAAAATCTGCCATTTTTAAATTTAATAGCTCACCTTGTTCAGTGCAAAAACTTCTTATTGCTATTTCCATTTTTTTATCTATTTTGGTGACCGATTCAAACGACATCGTCATTAAAATAATAAAAATTGACCAAGTTGCTACTCTATTAGTTAACGCAAGAAAAGTATGCTTTTTAAGATATGTATTCACATACAATCTACAGTTAAAAATCAAGATATATAGTTCGAATAAATGTTCTCCTCGTTCTACAATCGACTCTCTAATCTTATGTGAAATAGCCACTTTTTCTCCAACGAACAGTAGTTTTTACAGATTATACTTTTTTTATGTTCTTTTGCCGAGTATGCAAAAAAAATTATAAGATTCTTTGCCTTGTATGAAAAATACTAGATACCATTGTCTATTTAGTGAAGTGAAATGTACTTCGGGTACTTTGTTTAGATTGCTGAGCTTTTTGTATGTTACTTTACGGGATATAAGAATCACAATCATTCAAAGACTAGCGCTTAACTCTGACTAAATCCACAGCGAGCAGTACTCTAAGAATAGACGTAAACTATATCGGTTAAAAAACTTCTCTGAAAATACATGTGTTTTTTAATCGTGATTTTTCATTAATGTAACTTTAATTCTCTTTGAAATAGGAAATACATTTACGTACTTCACCTTGATAATTATCATCTTAAAAATTTGTTAAATATCAGGGTATCGATCAAATAAATATGAGCCGGCAACAAATTTTCAAGGTCTGATTTGATAAGAATGTCATTAATTAGAGAAGGAGAACAGGAACCTTATCATGAGGATTTAACGTCATTTTTATTTCAATGTTTTCATTATTCCTATCTAAAACCCAAACTAGCTTGTTATAGCTATTAAGCAAGATGCTAAGTTCAGAATTAAAGTCAAAATATGATGTAATATCAAACAAAGATCAAAAGGAGCGGTAGCAAAACTAACTCTAAGAAGAAAAAAGGGCATAAATGTGTGAAGGAAGAGCAACTCACGTTTGTAAACATGTGCCACTTTTCTTGAAGCTACACTCCTTTCCGTAGTGGATTTTCAACGCTTCATACTCTTGCTTCCAAATTTCCCCGCGATACTTTCTAGACAAAAAGAACAATCAACTCGCTCTCTTAAAAGAAATGAGCTATTTGGGGCGGCCGAGTTCCCCCCGAACTCGACCTGTTCCAGACGCGCAAGCAAAGGCGTGTGGATTCTGGCGTACTCATAAATTAACCAATTCCAGTTTGTTGTGTAAACAATCAATAGCTTGGCTACTGATAGGTAGCTCGTATTTCAATGTGCAAAAACATACAAATAAAGTATGTCGAAGTAGGGAGATGAGCCTTGATGCAGTGGCTGGCGTATTGATGAAAAATTGCTGGCAAAATAATAAACACAGCGTGCTAGTTAATAATGTCGTTAAATTTGATTTTATAGGTATTTATAACTAGCTAGTGAAGTGTGCTAGTTTTAAGAGTTGGTCATCTTTTATTCTGGTGTTATGCACTGCTTTTGGTTTTAAACTTGGTTTTACAATCTGAATTATTAATTCTGACGGGATAAATGATTGTTTATTGTTGATTTGGCAAGATCTTCAAGTATCCTTTTATGTAAACAAAACGTTAAATGTCGAAAGTAAATTAACAATCATTAAGGAGTCGATGATGTTACACGCTCACGAAAACACCCTACATATTACCCATCTCAGTAACCACGCGGTTAAGGAGCTGTCACCTTCTTTCTCTAAGCTACCTAGCACAGAGCACGCAGACGGACAGTACCGATTGAGAAGGTACTCTGTGGTTGAATTCAGTAATGGACAAGTCGTTGAGCTAGACAAACATAACTTCGTTCAGTCTGAAGACATCAATCACTTTCAAGGTGATGTTGTTCGTCAATTCGAGCCAATTGAAGCACCCATTCTAAGCAGCGAAGGCATGCAAGAGATGTGTGAACTGTTTATTGAAACCAACGGGCTTGAAGACGGACAAGAAATCGAAATCCACCAAATTCGTATCGCTGCCATTTTTGAAGAGACACAGGTTGCGCCTGAAGGCGTGCACCAAGATGGCTTCGACCACATCGCGTTAATTGGCGTGAATCGTCACAACATTGTTGGCGGCGAAATCATGCTGTACCAAGATTCTCATGAAGCACCATTCTTTAGAAAAGTGCTTGAAGACGGCGAAGTTGCAATGCTTGCAGACAGTAAGCTATGGCACAACGCACAGCCAATTCGCACCATAGACCACGATGAGATGGGCTATATGGATGTGTTTGTTCTAACGGCTAAGGATGCGCGCAATGTCCTTCACTCTTAACGATGTACGCCAGCAGTTCAGTGCGTTAGGCCAATACCACGACGGTAAGCCAGTCACCTTTTTTGATGGCCCGGGTGGTTCTCAGGTTCCTGAGAATGTTCTTGCGTCGATGACAGAATACCTTGGTCACTTTAATTCCAACTTGGGCGGTCACTACTTTTCGAGCCAGAAGACGACAGGCTTGATGCAGCAAGCGCGAGAGTCGGCGCAAGCGTTATTGAATGCTGAATCTTCTGGCAATGTTGTGTTTGGTGCCAACATGACTTCGCTGACATTTCAGCTTAGCCGTGCGATCAGCCGCGATTGGCAAGCTGGCGACGAAGTGATTGTTACTGCGCTAGACCACTACTCGAATGTATCGAGCTGGCAACAAGCAGCAGACGACAAGGGTGCGATTGTTCGTCAAGTTCGTGTCGACGAGTCAGATTGCAGCCTAGATATGGCAAACTTCGAGTCGTTACTGAACGAGAAAACCAAGCTGGTTGCCGTGACCTTTGCTTCAAATACCACGGGTTCAATTGTTGATGTGGAGAAAGTCATCCAGCTTGCACACCAACATGGCGCTCAAGTGTATGTTGATGCGGTTCACTATGCACCACACCATTTGATTGATGTTCAGCAACTGAACTGTGATTTCTTAGCGTGTTCGGCTTACAAGTTTTTTGGCCCGCATGTGGGCATTGCTTACGTGGCGCCTCAATGGCTACATACGTTAAAGCCATACAAGGTTGAGCCTGCCACTAATATTGGCCCAGGTCGTTTTGAAACAGGAACGCAGAGTTTTGAAGGCCTAGCGGGTGTGATTGCTGCGGTGGATTACTTGGCACAGTTTGGTGAGCCGACTGACTCATTACGCTCCCGCTTAGAGCAAAGCTACGCGCTTTATAATAAGCATGAAAGCCAGTTGAGCGAGTATTTCCTAAAACGCTTGGGCGATCTGGAAGGGGTAAAACTCTACGGTAAGACGGAATTTGATTCGAACCTAAGAACGCCAACATTCGCCATCACCTTTGATAAGCACTCTCCAGAATTCATCGCTAAGAAGCTGGGCGAGCATAATATCTGTGTGTGGAACGGACACTTCTACGCATTAGGTTTAGTGAAGCAGTTGGGTATTGAAGAGCAGGGCGTAGTGCGTATTGGTTGTATGCATTACAACTCGATTGAAGAAATAGACCTACTGTTCAACGTGCTTGAGGGCATTGTTAGAAATAACTAAAAGCGGGTTACAGAATTAGAAAAGAGCATACTTCTCTCAAGAATATTGAGTCGGGAGTATGCTCTTTTTTTTTGACCTTGCTTAGGGGACTCGCGTAGTTGAGTCGGGCAAGCTATAGATCCATCAAGCTTATTGCTCGATTAAGAAAGGTGCTCAACAATCGCGACACCCACAGCGTGTGCGCTTGTCGGGTTTTGACCGGTAATCACTCGCTCATCAACAATCACAAGCTCTTGCCAAGGTTGAACCTTGTTGAAACGTGCTGCCCCACGAGTAAGCGACTCTTCCAGTAGGAATGGAATGTCGTTGATGGTGCCAAAGTCGATCTCTTCTTCACGTGTAAAACCAGTCACTGATTTAGAGCTCAGAAGTGTTTCGCCATTGTTCAGTACGATAGGGAGTAGGGCTGCTGGGCCGTGACATACTGCCGCGACAACGCCACCGTCTTCATAATGCTTGGCAGCGATGCTAGCAAATTGATCATTAGCCGCTAGGTCTGAAAGTAGGCCAAAACCACCTGGGTAGAAGATCGCATCATAGCTGTCTGCATTGATTTGGCTTACTGGAATCGTGTTGTTAATGCGGTTTTGGAAGTCATCATTCGCCAAGATTTCAGTATTAACCGTATCTCCTTCAATATCAGTTCCGTACAGCGGTGCTTTGCCACCATTGATAGAAGCGATGTCGTATTCGAACCCAGCAGCCAAGATCTCTTTCAGAGCGTGGGTAAGTTCTGGAGCGTAAGTACCGTTCGCTTGATCTGTCTCGCCAAGTGTCGCGTGGTTAGTCACTGGAATTAGTATTTTTTTCATGATTCGTCCCTTTGAGCTGCTGTTCTTCTAGTTAGATGTTGGCGCTTTTCTCTAAGCACTCGTGCTTGGTGTTAACCTGTGCACTGTTACTTAGCTATCGCCGTCTTGTTATATCTAATACTAGTTCCAAATCATTTAGGTGATAATATGCTTAAAAGGCAAAACATTGTTGCTATATAGCAAAGATAAAATGCGAGTAGATTAAGTATGGATAGCTTTGAAGGGATTAACGAATTCGTTGCGGTTGCCGAATGTCACGGTTTTTCTGCGGCCGCTAAGCAGTTAGGTTGCAGTACTAGCCATGTGAGTCGACAAGTTTCACGGTTAGAAGAGCGAGTTGGGGTAGCTCTGCTTGCTCGTTCAACGCGCATGGTGAGCCTGACTGAATCTGGCCACACTTACTACCAACAGTGCAAAGATTTAGTGATTGGGCTGCAACAAGCCAATGAGCAAGTGACGTCTCAACAAACTCAGCTAAGCGGTACATTGCGTGTCAGTGCGGCGGGCGCATTTGCCGAGAATCATGTTGCGGCAGCGTTGATGGAGTTTGCAAAGTCTCATCCAGATCTAGCCATTGAAATGAACTTCAACACCAAGATGGTGAACTTTATTGAAGACGGTATCGACTTCGCGATTCGTTACGGTCGGTTAGATGACTCAGGGCTGGTGGCAAGAAAGTTGGTTGATCGCCCAATGGCAGCGGCGGCAAGCAAAGCGTATATCGATCAATATGGCGCGCCCGCTCATCCGGAACAGTTAAAACAACACAGCTGTATTATTGCTAATAGTGACCAATGGCTGTTTGAGCAAAATGGAAAGCCATTGAATGCGGTAAGAGTGCATGGTCGTTGGAGAAGTAACAATTCAAGCGCGGTATTGAAAGCGTGTGAAGAGGGACTTGGCGTTGTGTACCTTCCTAGAAGCAGTTTTAATGGTGCCTTAAGTAATGGCAAACTAGTTCCGGTGCTAGAAGAGTATTGGGGCTCGGGGACAAGCAGTTGGATTGTGTATCAGAACCGACGCTTTCTGCCTCAACGAGCGCGGCTTGCGATAGACTTCTTAGTCGATTACTTCTCTGGCTGGGATGAGTAGAAAGTGCGATTGAAGTTCGTGGTGAGCAGCTTGTGTGCTTCAACTGATGTGAAAAATAAAAAATTGAATCATTACATAGCCATAGGTTATCTATTTCTGTTTTTTGGCGCGCGTAATCAGATTGAGAGACTTGTCTACTTTTACTAAGTCGTGCTAGCGATTGAATTGTAGAGAAGCGCTCAGCAGTACGATATACTACGGTTTGTATTAATGTCCCTAAGCGCGTAAGAGATTATATGGAAGCGTTGGCAGGGCGTGTTGTTATGCTCCATTTTATGAAGTGTAGCTAGATTGCGGAGTTGGCAATGTTTTCTATAAATTTCGAATCCACTTACGGTGTGATAATCATTCAAGATATGAATGTAGTTAGTGTCGATGCTAACTATGCTCGTATTTATGGTTACCAATCTCCCGAAGAATTATTGGCCAATATTGACAGCTTTCTGGATCTAATTCCTGAAGAGTTCCATGTTCTCGCCTACCAAAACTATCTTGAAACGGTTAGTGGTCAACGAGACCCACAAGTTCACACCTTTACCAATGTGGACCGAAACGGCAGAGAGTTCACGGTTTTTTCTATTGATCATGTCACAGAGTGGCAGGGAAGACCGGCGCTACAAGTGACCGTTATTGACCTTAGCCCAGCTATTCAGCTGCAGAATATTGTCCGCAAACAAGACCAAATGTATCGCGATATGATCATGCAATCGGGGCAGGGAATATTGGTACACCGAGATTTTAAACCTTTGATGGTTAACCAATCTTGGGTGAACTTACAAGGTGGCAAGTCGATAGAGCAGGTATTGCAGCTCGACTCTATTCTTGATTTGGTGCCAAAACAAAACGTAGAAAGTATTTCTCAACGTTACCAGACTGTCATGTCGGGTGAGCCGTCGGGTACCAGTAATGTGGTTGAGAATATCGGCTTGGATGGTGTCCATCGATTTTTCAATATCTATGACAACGCAGTTATTTGGGAAGGTAAGCCAGCCATGCAGGTTGTGCTTGAAGATGTAACCCAGAAAGTAATGTTAGAAAAGCAGCTCGTGCATCAAGCGAATTACGATGAGATGACGGACTTACTCAATCGTCGAGCTATTTATGAGTGGTTTAGAGAACACATGACCTCTGACAATCACCTTGTGTGTATGCTGCTCGATATTGATGATTTTAAATCGATTAATGATACATACGGTCACATGGTCGGTGACGAGGTGATCTGTGCGTTGGCTAATATTACTAAGCGCAGTGTTGAGAGTGTGGGCGGTGTTGCGGGTCGCTGGGGTGGTGAAGAGTTCATCGTCTTCCTTCCAAATGCAACGTCAGAAATGTCACATGAAATCTCTGAACAAATTCGTCAACAGTTTAATCAAGCAGAGTTTAAAATCGATGAACAGACTCGATTCAATTCGAGCGTTAGTATTGGTATGAGTGATAGCCTTGCGTGTGAAGAGCGCATGACGATCGATGCCTTGGTTAATCTAACCGATCAATCACTCTATCGAGCTAAAGCCAATGGTAAAAACTGTGTGGATGGAGATATGGTCACGCTCTAGTCTTTTCTCTTTACTCTTTTAAAGCAGATCGTCCTATCTGAAATAAAAATGCCCTGAAGTAGAAGCCTCAGGGCATTTTTGTCTCTCACTTGTGATGGTGCTCTGCTGGTTAAGCAGATACCTCAACTTCGTAAGAACCAAATTTACGGATGTTAATCACGCCCGTATCTAGGATTAGGTATTGGCCTTTAATGCCTTGCAGCACACCAGATACCTCAGGGTTCTTATCAAAGTTATGAGAAACAATCTTCACTGGGTGCTGTTCTACTGGGTAGCTCAGTGAAGTGATGTTCTCACTCAACACTTCGATAGCATCGTCACCGAATTTTGCTTTGATCTCTTGGATCTTATCTTCAACCAGTGGAAGCAGCTCTTTTGCTTTCTCTACCAGTTCCATGTCGTCGCCATCGCCTTTCAGCAGCGTGCGCCAGTTGGTTTTATCGGCAATGTGTTTTGCCAATTCAACTTCGATCAGGCCAGAGATTTGGCGAGTTTTTACTTTAAGGATCGGTAGGCCTTGTGTTGCGCCTTGGTCAATCCAGCGAGTAGGGATCTGAGTGTGACGAGTGATACCTACTTTTAGACTTGATGTGTTCGATAGGTAAACGAAGTGATCAACCATGCAGTTTGCTTCGCCCCATTCAGGCTCACGACAGGTGCCTTCGTCGTAGTGGCAAGTCTCTGGCTTCATGATGCACATGTCGCAACTTGCTAGCTTTTTCATACACACAAAGCAGTGGCCTTGAGAGTAACTCTTCTTGGTTTTCTTGCCACAAGAGCAGCAAAAAATATTGCCAGTGTGGGTGAGGTTGATGGTTTTACCAATCAGAGGGGTTAGTTCTACAAACTCTTCGCCTACAGGCAAACGGTAGGTTACCGCGCCATCAAGGGAAGCACTCATCTTCTTGAGTGTTCCTTTCGCTAATAAAGACATGACATTACTCGTTGTATTTTGATTGTTATTTCGCCGACTCGTTTGCGCTGTGAGCAGGCAGTACGGTTAGCGATGATTATGCGATGAGTATAACAAATGGCGCCTGTTTTTATACGCAATAATACTTGATTCTCGGCGTAAATAATTAGCATGAAATATAAGCATAAAAATATAGTATGACATTTTGTTTAGGCGTGATATAACGTTTTCTAGTAAATTTTTGGTATTAAGATCACTAATTTACGTCACTTATTTTATATCGTGAAATCCCAAAGATAGGGATATATGCCGGAAGCTTAGATGTGAAGTGGATCCATAAGATAGTCATCTTTTTAGTTATCGCGACGCTTGCCATAGTGCAGTACTACCGTGTTAGCGGAAATCGCGTGATAACGGCAATTACACCAGACAAATATGAGTTTATTGCAACCAGTGATCAGGTCGATAGAGGCGTGAGTACGTCTCAATTATCCTTCGCTAATGGGCAGTACATTCTTGATTGTGAACTGAAAGAGTCTGAGTACCCTTGGCCTTATTGTGGCTTGTCGATTCGTATTGACCCAGATATCACGGTTGGCCTCGACCTTTCCCAGTATCACACTTTTAGAGTCAACATCGATTACCACGCGGAAGCGGACTCTAGCGGCCGTTTACGAACCTACCTACGCAATTACAACCCTGCTTATTCGGTTCCGGATAATGAGTACACGCATAAGTACAATGGCATGGAGTTTTCGCCAGGTGTCGATGGCGGCGTGATTGAAATACCGATTAAAAACCTGCAAGTGATGACATGGTGGCTTGCAGATAATGACATCGCGCTAGAGCACTCTGCTCCCGAGTATTCCAACGTAAATATGGTGGAGTTCGCGACGGCATCAGGCGCAAAACTTGGGCATCATCGCATTGTTATTCGTAGTATCGAATTTGAGGGCTCTTACATCACCGGCGAGAGCTTGTTCTTAATCTTGCTGTTTGTTTGGGTTGGTACTGGCACCGTATTCTTAATTTCAGAGTTACACAGCTCGCGCAAACGTATGGTGATTGCCGAAAAAAGACATCATCATCTTAAGAACGTTAACCGAGCATTAAGAGAGCAAAACTTTGAGTTCTCGGAAATGGCGCATCGTGATGAATTGACCGGAATCCTTAACAGGCATGCGATTCGTGATTGGCTGAAGATGCAGTCACAACATGTCAAACAAGGGCACGGTAAATTAAGCATGCTCTATCTTGATATTGATTACTTCAAGAGTGTGAACGACAAATACGGCCATCAAATGGGTGACCATATTCTAAGAGAATTTAGTATGGTGGTCGGTAGTGCAATCAGCCCGACAGATAAATTGGTGAGATGGGGTGGTGAAGAGTTCATTGTTTTTTGCCCTGAGACTGATCTTGGCGAAGCACAAAGAAAAGCTGAGAAAATTCTCCTCTTAGTTAGCCAACACCTTTGGGTTCATGGTGACCCACTGACTTGCAGTATTGGTGTTGCTGAAATGAAGCAAGAGAGGGTGACAGAGACGATTGCTCGCGCTGACGAGGCGCTCTATCAAGCTAAACACTCAGGACGCAATCAGGTGATCTTGAGCCACTAATCTGCAAATTATTTTGATTATTTTATAAGCCACACGTGCATATGTGACGTGTGGCGTTTTTTGTGGGCGTTGTATGAGTTTACTCTCTAGAGTTTTTGTTGGTTTGTTTGGATAACGTATTGAAATGATCTCACTGTTCTTTAAATGTTTGCTTGGTGCTGCAGCGGTTTTGTTGATTGCACTGTTGTCGAAAAGTAAGAGTTTTTACATATCAGGGCTTGTACCTTTGTTTCCCACTTTTGCCTTGATTGCTCATTATATTGTCGGCACAGAGCAAACCATGGTAGAGCTGCGTACTACCGCACTGTTTGGCCTGTTTTCTCTGGTGCCATACGCGGCTTATTTAGGGGCTGTGTATGTGTTTAGCTATCGCTACAGCTTAGTGTCGACTCTGTCGCTGGCAACAGTGGTGTGGGTGCTGTGCGCCTCTATGTTGCTTATCGGCTGGACGCGTGTTGTACCAAGTGTGGCGTGATAAATGACTTTTAGAACGGGAATGAATACCTGATAGGGATGTAAATACCCAAACAAAAAAGGTGGCGAGGAGCCACCAAAAAGGGAAATCGTTTTATTATTCTTTTTAAATGCCCGCTTAGTGATAACCTCAAGTAAATGATGGCTTCACATTGAGTGGGCATTTTTATACTGGCTGAGCGGGGGAACTGCAGCCAGTTTCGTCAGAGCACTTGCTTATGCAGATCTCTTATCAGTGTTTATTACCAGAAGATCCAAGCGAACAGTGTTAGCACTAGGATACAAACTAGGTTTAGAACCATACCAATTCGCATCATCTCTTTCTGCTTGATATGACCAGAGCCAAATACAATCGCGTTTGGTGGTGTTGCAACAGGTAACATGAAGGCACAAGATGCAGCGACAGCGATTAATGCAGACAGGATAACTGGCGACATACCTAATGCTTCAGCAATGGTGGCGAATACTGGTACTAACAATGCTGCACTTGCTGTGTTACTCGCAAATTCTGTTAGGAATACCACGAACGCGACTACCGCTAGAATCGTTAGTAGCACACCTGCTGTCTCTAGGAAACCACTTAATGAGTGCGCTAGGAATACGCTGGTGCCAGTCGCTTTAAGGATGTTACTTAGACAGATACCACCACCGAACAGAATCAATACACCCCAATCGGTTGTCTTCTCAACATCTTTCCATTCTACCGCTCTAGAAGCGCCAAGCAGTACGATTGCACCAATTGCAACTAAGCTATCGAACTTAGAGAAGCCGCCGATCATTGCGTTGATTGGTTTACCGAAAATCCACAGAGTCACGGTGAGTAGGAAGATAGACAGTGTGATTTTCTTGCTGTTTGTCCATTCTACTGGCGCGTGGTCTAGCTCGAACTTATGGTTAAGTTTTGGCTTGGTCATCACGTAAAGAATCAACATTGCGATTGGCAATAGAATCATCGAGATTGGTAGGCCAAGTGCCATCCACTCTGTGAAGCTAAGGCCAACTTCTGCTGCAGCGATAGCGTTCGGTGGGCTACCTACTAGGGTTGCGATACCACCGATAGACGCACAGTAAGCGATACCTAGTAGCACGAACACGTAAGTATTACGGTCTTCGCTTTGGTCTACTTTGTTCATGATGCCAAGAACCAGAGGAAGCATCATTGCGGTTGTTGCTGTGTTAGAAATCCACATCGACAAACCAGCACTCACGCCGAATAACATGAAGACCGCGACCGACATTCTACCTTTTGCAATCAACAGAACTTTGTCAGCAATCGCTTTATCAAGTTCTTGCTTGTTTAGCGCGGCAGCAAGAGCAAAACCACCCATAAATAGGAAGATGATTGGGTTGGAGAAGTTCGCCAATGCAGCGGGTGTGTTGAAGACACCAAACAGGACAGCCAAGAGTGGAACAAGCAGAGCAGTGATGCTGACATGAATAGCTTCGGTTAACCATAGAACCGCAACGAACACGAGAATACTCAAACCAGTATTGACTTGTGATTCGAAAGGAAGAGTGTTGAGCAAGAGTGCGAATAGCGTGAAATTACCAATTAATATCATGCTGTTGCGGGTAAACAACCAGTGTTTCAGTGTAGTAACAAGTGCCGTCATAAGGCGCTCCTTTTGTTTATCCTCGTTTATGGATGCACTTGCTTCATAGAGCTGTGCTTATTGTTTTTCGAGGAATATTGACTTCATGTAGGGTTGGGCTTTGTTGAGGGAATGTTACTTAAGTTAATAAAGGGGCGTTGGTGTGTTTTTGTGTAACAGTAGGGAAATGTGAGGCAACAAATTCAAAATGTGTAGATTTCTACACATCGGTCTCTGAAGGGGCAGAAATAGGGCTTGGAATTGGTGATATTTCTTGTTTTGGGCTGGGCTGAATCGGCTCTTTCGGGCCAAGGA
Source organism: Vibrio sp. 070316B (assembly GCF_013114115.1). Taxonomy (NCBI): domain Bacteria; kingdom Pseudomonadati; phylum Pseudomonadota; class Gammaproteobacteria; order Vibrionales; family Vibrionaceae; genus Vibrio; species Vibrio sp. 070316B. The sequence goes on from NZ_VTYC01000048.1 coordinate 18,935, forward strand.
ATTTCGGGGTTGTACCCATAATATATAGGTCTAGGAAGGCTTTGGTACGAGCAAACACTTCACGTAAACGTATTGATGTTCCAGAGTGGTGAGTCGGCCCGGAAACCGCCAAACATTGCGCGTGAATGTCATATGAGTTGGCGATGAATAGCGCTCGTTCACAGTGGAATTTTTGAGTGATGATCAGGAAGTTGTCGGTATCGAAGATCTTCTTCGCACGAACAATCGAGTCTAAGGTTCTAAAGCCCGCGTAGTCGAGGTTGATACGCTCATCAGGAACGCCAGCTTTTAACAAGTCGCGCTTCATTGTCCACGGCTCATTGTAAGAGCGGTGAGCGTTGTCGCCACTTAATAAAAATTGGTCTACTTTTTCACGGTCGAACAGTTCTATTGCCGCTTCAATACGATGTTTGTAATAGTCGTTGAGCGTTCTACCCAAGTATTTGCTGGTACCCAGCACGACGGCAACCTCTACTTCTGGCACCTCATCGATGTCATAGATGATGCGGTCTTCGGCTTGCCACGAAACCCAATAATCGATCGCAATAACTGTAGCGCTGCCTATCAAGAACACAATGAAAGCGCCATACAGAAAACCTTGCAGTTTTTTGTATGCTTTTAATAAGTAGTTACGGCAAATGTGAGAATCGAATTTCACTCTCGGCATAGTCCTTTGACTGAGCATTATTTTTTTGAGTGCTCGATAATACCAAATAAAAATGAGAAAAATCAGTTAAAAAGACAAGACAATGTAAAGAAAAAAGCCCCTGCAATGGCAGGGGCTCTTGTAAGAGTGGTATTTGAGAACAAGTACGCTCTATTAGAATGCAGTACGCTTGTAGCGACGGTAAACTGGCTGCCAGAAGTGCTGGTCAATCGCTTGTTGTAGTGCTTCTTCAGTGATTTCTAGTGCAACACCTTGTTCAATTGCTTTCTTACCAACGGCAAAAGCAATCTTTTTAGATACAGTGTGGATCTCTTCCAGTGGTGGAAGTAGAGCACCAGAACCATTGATTGCTAGTGGAGAACACGTCGCAAGTGCACGGCTCGATTCCATTAGCATTTCGTCAGTGATACGTGAAGCGTTTACAGCTAACACACCAAGGCCAATACCTGGGAAGATGTAGCTGTTGTTACACTGAGCGATTGGGTAAGTTGTGCCGTTGTGAACCACTGGCTCAAATGGGCTACCTGTTGCGACTAGTGCTTTACCATCTGTCCAACGAATGATGTCGTTTGGTGTTGCTTCAACACGGCTTGTTGGGTTCGATAGTGGGAACACGATAGGGCGTTCGCAGTGAAGGTTCATCTCTTTGATGACTTCTTTGCTGAATAGACCTGGTGCACCAGATACACCAACCAATACTGTTGGTTTTGCGTGACGAACAACGTCTAGTAGAGAGAAACCAGTACCATCGCTTTCCCAGTCTTTAGTGTTCGCGTTGGTTTGAACTAGGCGCTGCTGGAAATCAAGCAGGTTCTGCATGCCTTCCTGTAGTAAGCCCCAACGGTCAACCATGTATACTTGAGAGCGCGCTTGCTCGTCGCTGATACCTTCAGACACCATTTGAGCGATGATTGCTTCTGCGATACCACAACCTGCAGAGCCTGCACCCAAGAAGGTGATACGTTGGTCTGAAAGTTTGCTGTTTGCTGCTTTACATGCTGCAAGTAGAGAACCCACAGTTACCGCTGCTGTACCTTGGATATCATCGTTAAAACAACAGATGCGATCTTTATAGCGCTCAAGTAGAGGCATTGCGTTCTTCTGTGCGAAATCTTCGAACTGAACTAGCGCATCAGGCCAACGACGTTGAACGGCTTGGATGAACTCTTCAACGAACGCATCGTAATCAGCACCTGTGATACGAGGGTGACGCCAGCCCATGTACATTGGGTCAGCAAGACGTTGAGGGTTATTTGTACCAACATCTAGCACGATTGGTAGCATGTAAGCTGGGCTGATGCCGCCACACGCTGTGTACAGTGCTAGTTTACCGATTGGAATACCCATGCCACCGATACCTTGGTCTCCCAAACCAAGAATGCGCTCACCGTCCGTAACCACGATAACTTTAACATTGTGGTTTGTCGCATTATTCAGTAGATCATCGATACGATCGCGGTTCGGGTAAGAGATAAACAGACCACGACCACGACGGTAGATATTTGAGAAGTTCTCACATGCTGCGCCAACCGTTGGCGTGTAAATGATAGGCATCATTTCAGAGATGTGGTTTTGAACTAAACGATAAAAAAGCGTTTCATTAGTGTCTTGGATGTTACGAAGGTAGATATGCTTATCCATATCACTTTCGAAGTTACAATATTGTTTATATGCACGTCCAACTTGCTCTTGGATTGTTTCCGTTGTTTCCGGTAACAAACCTTCAAGGTTAAAAGAGCTACGCTCTTCAGCAGTGAATGCGCTGCCTTTGTTTAGAAGGGGTGTACTTAGTAGAGCAGGACCAGCATAAGGGATATATAAAGGGCGTTTATCGTTGTTCATTGGATGCCTAATATGGGAGAAAGGGTAACTGAAAAATGATAACGGTTTAGTTATTCAATTGTAAATAGTTTCTCCCCGATCTTGGCAAACAAAATGATATTCTTTCTCCTATCCCACAGTTATCGAATTCTAACGTCATAATTCGTTATACTTTGCTCACATTTTTTCGCGGCTCTCTCTTTTTATGTCTCAACTTCCCATCGATAGCTATCAAAGTACTTTCCATCAACAGATCGCCGATTCTCACCTTGTTGTAGAAGCTGAAACCGGTTCGGGTAAATCAACGCGCCTGCCAATTTGGGCATCTCAACATGGGCGTGTGCTAGTGGTAGAACCAAGAAGAATCGCTTGTACATCGTTAGCTAAGTTTCTAGCGAAAGAATCGGGTGAGAAGCTGGGCAGCAAAGTGGGTTACGCCATCAAGTTTGAAGCACAATACAATGAGCAGACTGATGTAGTGTTTGTTACGCCCGGTATTGCCTTACGTTGGTTAGCGGAAGATGGGTTGGTAGGCTTTGATGTGATTGTGGTGGATGAATTTCACGAAAGGCGTTGGGACATCGACTTGCTGGTGGCGATCCTCAAGCAGAAGGCGAGTCACCGTTTGGTCATCACATCGGCAACCATCGAAGGGGAGCGCCTCGCTGGTTATCTACAAGCGAACAGGATCAGTTGTGAGGGACGAACTTATCAGGTTGATATCGAGCACAGAGCAAATGAATCTAGGGCTTTGCCAGATAGTCGACATCTAGAGCAACGCGTCGCTGAAGAAGTGAATCATCAACTTATTGCATCGCACGGCGATATCTTGGTTTTCCTTCCGGGCAAGAAAGAGATTGTGCAGTGTGAGCAAGCGTTGGCAAAACATCCGGATCTGCAAGTTGTTAAATTGCATGCCTCGGTGAGTGACAAGGAGCGAGACCTCGCGTTATCTGGTCGCAATACGGGTAACGAAAGTGGGAATAGAAACGATGGCAGAGGCTTGCGAAAGGTCATTCTCGCAACCAACGTGGCTGAAACCTCGCTAACCATTCCCGATATTGGTGTGGTGATCGATTCTGGATTGGAAAGAAGAACGGTTCAACGTAATGGCAGAACTACCTTGATGCTGAAATCCATATCACGCGCGAGTGCCAAGCAACGTGCCGGGCGTGCGGGTAGGGTAATGGACGGTGTTTGTGTTCGTTTGTATGGTGAGCATGCGGCATTAGAGCTAGTCACACCACCTGAATTGCAGCGTGAAGAGTTGACTGAGCCGATGTTGGCAGCGGCATGCAGTGGCTTCACTTTGGAGAGTTTGTCTTTCCTCGATCCCATTCCAGAAAAATCGCTGCACATCGCAACACAAACTTTGCTGACGATGGAAGCGATTGACCACGACCATCAAATTACCGAGCACGGCAAAAAGCTATACCCACTGCCGATTGATGCCTTGTATGCCGATATTGTTACCCGTATTAAAACCAAAGCATTGAAAGAGGCGATGGTCGATCTCACGGCCGCATTGTCTGTGCCTGCTCGTTTATATCAGCTACCTAATAATGCTGAACACTTGGAAGCGCTCGCCCAGCAAGAAAAAGAGGGCTGTGATTTAACCTTGTTGATTCAGATTGTGCGTGGTCGCGATTATCCGCACCTTGAAATCGACCAACAAGCGTTGGCGGAAGCACAAGGGCTTGCCGAGCAAATGCGTGAAGTGTTTGAGCTTCCTCTGCTGGAAGTTGCCTCTCGTTATCAACGAACAGCGCTACTTGAAACCATCATTAAGCTGCATCCTGAGTTGGTGTTTGTGCGCCGTTTAAAAAGAAGAGAGGCGTTTGCTAACGGGTCACTAGAGGTAGTACTTGGTCGTCAGAATCGTTTCCCTGATAACGCGCAGGCTATGCTGGTGTTGGATACCCACAGCCTTCCTGGGCGAGGGGTTAAGCAGACACTGACTCTCGCAACGACCACAGCACCGATTACGCTTGAACTGGTGGTTGAGGCAGAGCTCGGCGAATGGCAGCAGGGTGAAACCGTGGTCAATGATGATGGTGTGTTTACCGAGATGGATTTGGTGTACGCAGGTCGCACAGTTACAACCAAACTGGTTGCAGCAGAAGGTCAGTTGTCTTTAAAACCTATCGTGGATCTGGTGGTAAGTGGCACTCAGCTTCCTGATTTTGCCAAGGTTCGCACTCAAGAGATAAAGCACTGGCAGTTGTGCGTGAAACTTGGGCTGGATGAGCAAACCAAGTTTACCTCCGATATCGAGCAACTGAGTTTTGAATCGTGGTTTATTGAGCAGCTTGAAGTGCTAGGGGTTACCGATGTCAGTGAACTCGAAATGTTTGACGCATCGGACATTCCTTTTGACGGTATCCCTAGTTGGTTATATGCAGAGTTCGCTGAAAAGTACCCGTTCTCACTCACTCTTGCTGATTTGAACTTGGAGGTTGAGTACCTTGTGGGAAGAAAGTTGATTTACGTTCATTATCAGTCGGGTAGTAGAAAAGCACCGCCGAAACGATGGGAGCTACCAACTTGGTCTGGCTGGCGTATTCAGTACAAAAAGGCGAGTCGAATTATTGATATAAAATAGATAGATAAGTTTTATCTCCAAAATATTAATCAAATAGGCGCATATATTATTTTTCGGTGCGCATTATGTTACAAGTTTGATTTTTATATGCCTTTTTAACCAATCAAAAGGTCATAAAAGACTATTGTTCTATATCCTATTGCTATAACGAAAAAGTTGATAGATATTGAGTATATTGTGTTGCCAAAGTGTCGGGGGACATCATGGATAATCAGAAAGAGACGCGTGTAGAGTTTGATTACACAACTTTTCTTGGCGCCTCATGCAGTAAAAAATGGACTTTTCTGGAGGCACTCACCACCATTGCTCCAGTGTTCAGCACCGTTTGGCGAGACAGCATCAAAGAGCTAGCAAGCCCAGAAGATCGCTTATGGCAAATGGCATTGAAATCGATGTCTACACGTAAAAGCGATGAATCAAATATTGTGACTTTGCTTAAGCTTGCCAAATTAGAAGGCATCAATGAACTCAAAGTGGTGATGCCATATTCTCTTGAAGAAGAGCAGATTGAGTACATCGAATCGCGTAGTCATTTAGTGATTGCAGGGAATACTGGAGAAGAGTTTACTATCCGACTGTAAACGTTGGAGCAGTGCCAGCGATGCTCAAACAAGACTGAAAACGTACATGTAAAAAGGGCCTCAATATTGAGGCCCTTTTTGTATCGTGACGGTGTTTAAATCGACAAGATGATTAATCGATTAGTCCGTAGTCAGCACGCAATACGTCGATGATCTCTTGTTTAGGATTGTCGCTCAGTACAATCTCAGCGCCAGTAATCTTTGCTGCGATATCAAGGTAAGTGCGAGAAAGAGACATCAGTGCATCCAATGGCAATTCATTGTCACGCGCTAGCGCTTCACGCTCTGGCATACGCTCTTTATTCAGGAGAATATCGGCATCAGGGAAGTAGTTAAGTAGGAACTGACGGAAACCTTCTTTTGAGTTTTCAACGATGTTGCCATTGTTGTATTGCTCTGTATCCCAGATACGAGATGAGTCAGGTGTGCCCACTTCGTCCATGTAGATAAGCTTCTCTTTGCCTTGTGCATCGTTCACGTAACCAAACTCAAACTTGGTATCAACGAAGGTTTGGTCTACTTTCTCTAACGCGTCACTGATGACGTTAAAGCCTTCTTTGAGTAGCTTCTCGTAGTGCGCGATATCGCTCTCTTGAGAGAAGTTAAACGCTGCAAAGTTATCCTGGATGTTCTGACGTGTGATGTTTACATCGTCCGCTTCTGGTACACCAGGAATGCCTTTCAAAATACCTTTAGTCGAAGGAGTGATAAGAAGCTCTGGTAGTTTCTTATCTTTTTCTAGACCTTCTGGCATTTCGATACCACAGAATTCACGCTCACCATTTGCGTATGCACGCCACATAGAGCCTGTGATGTATTGACGACAAATCGCTTCAATCATTACTGGGCGCGCTTTTTGTACAATCCATACGAATGGGTGAGGGATATCAAGAATATGGCTGTCAGCAAGACCGTTGTCTTTAAAAAGCTTGAACCAATGGTTAGAGATAGCATTAAGCGCAGCGCCTTTACCAGGAACACCTTTCAGGTTGCCTTCACCACGCCAGATACAATCAAATGCAGAGATACGGTCACTGATTACCATGATAGCTAACGGAGCATCAGGTGCTACGTCGTAGCCTTTCTCTTTAATTAGTCGTTGGCTATCTTCTTCAGTTAACCAGTAAACCGAACGAACCTTGCCACTGTGGACAGGTTTATCAGTGCGGATTGGGAGGTCATCATTTACGGCAAGAACTTGATCAGCGAGGCTCATTTAGACATTCCTATCTTTTATCAAACGTCATACAGAGAAGTGCAATGTGCACATGATTAGACGGGCATTATACCCAATCTAACGTTTGCTTCCAGAGAAAAAGCAAACGTTTGCTAAATCAACTAATCAAATAAAAACCCCTGCCTAACTATCCACCAAATTTAAGGCGAAATGTAGGGCAGGGGAAGGCAGTATATTTGGACTATATTACTGAGCTATCTAGTAACGCTATGTTGCTTAGTGAATGCGCTCTGAGTTGGCATCCATAAAGAAAACCTCACACTGGAAACGCATACCTAATGTTCTTAAGTATTCTTGGCTAAATTGATCAATCGATGCGCTAGCAACGATCGCGCTCGCATTCTTAGAGCGGATCGCTTTCTCTACTGTTTCAGCTTCGGTCATTTGGTGAGAAGCTTTCATGTGAATAACGCGGTCGCAGCATACGTTATGCTTCTGCAGCTGCTTAGCGGATGGTCTTGGCGTTTGAGCCGTAAATAGTAGCCATTGATGTTGATTGGACAGCAACGCCATTTTTGCAAATAACGCTTCATCAGTTGAATGATGAGCTGAGCGAGAAGCTGATGCAAATGCGCCGTGAATTAGCGGGCTAGAGTGTTGTGCTTTAACGTGTGCTTGAATCATTTTGCTGTCCTTATATACATGCTGTATGTGTATACAGTAGTTTTTGTTGCTTATAAGATCAAGCGCTTTTTGCGGGATTATTGGACGATTTCTTATGGTGAAATGAAGTTTGTGCTTATAAGTCCATGAAATTAATTGATAAATTAAATTTGAATGATTTTGCCGTTTTTCTCAGAAATGGAAAAAAGTGTGAGCTTTATACAGGTGTATACAGTAGTTTTCTGTAAAAACCACTGTATACATCTGTATAGAAGATAAGAAGATAAGAAGATAAGAAGATAAGAAGATAAGAAGATAAGAAGATAAGAAGATAAGAAGATAAGAAGATAAGAAGATAAGAAGATAAGAAGATA
>NZ_VTYC01000049.1:0-24488 GCF_013114115.1 Vibrio sp. 070316B
AGATAAAGCTAATCAAGCGAATGGGATATGGGTATCGAGATACAGACTACTTCTTCTTGAAGATAAAAGCGGCTTTCCCCGGAAAGCCGCGATGAACCTTTTTTTTGGCTTGTAGATTAGATAACGGAGAAATGGGTAATAATGGATAGGTTACCCATTTACCAGAGCGCCTGTTAGCTGCAGCAGCGCCCTTTTTCAACGTTAGCTGAGTCTAACGCTGCCAGAATTGAACAATGGCTAGCATCGTCGTCTATATGGCCACAACACGCATCGTTAATCTTTTTAAGCGCGGTGCGAATCTTGGTTAATTCAGTAATCTTCTCATCGATCATCTCCAACTTGGCAGTAGTGATGGACTTCACTTCGGCACAACTATGTTGTGTTGCTTCTAGGCGAATCTCGAGCAATTCTTTAATCTCATCTAAACTCAGCCCCAACTCTTTGGATTTGAGGATAAAGGTCACCTGTTTTTGGTTATTTTCATCATATAGGCGATAACCCGATTCACTACGGCTCGCTGGTGCAATCAAATTATTTTTTTCGTAGAAGCGCAAGGTATCGGCTGTCACACCGCATCGTTTCGCTAATTCACCGATCTGAAACATGTTTTTCCCTATTCCTTCATCCATTTCACAATTAACCTTATCGTTACTTTTTAGGCTGAAATGGCACTTTTCATAATTATTTTTGGGATGCCAAACGATTGCGCGAGCTTTTTTGTAATAAATTAGTTAGAATCTGCGCCATCAAATTTGGAGTTGGTTATCTTATAGCTTAATCGTAAGACTAACCTCAAAGGTCTTTACCAAAACTGGCCAATATTTTATCTCTTACTGGAATCTAAAATAATCCACGTTGAGAAGATAGAAACAAGTTCTTTTTTGGCAAATATCTTTATTTTAACCCCATGAATTTGAGGAAGATGGAAGCATGAATAACGCTCGCCCAATTCGCCGCGCTCTAATCAGCGTATCAGACAAAACTGGTATCGTTGAATTTGCACAAGCTCTTGCTAACCGTGGTGTAGATATCCTATCTACCGGTGGCACTGCTCGCCTGCTTGCTGAAAAAGGCATCTCTGTTACAGAAGTATCTGACTACACTGGTTTCCCAGAAATGATGGACGGCCGTGTTAAGACTCTGCATCCAAAAGTTCATGGTGGTGTTCTAGGCCGCCGCGGCCAAGACGATGACGTGATGGAAACTCACGGTATCAACCCTATCGATATGGTTGTTGTAAACCTATACCCATTCGCAGAAACCGTTGCTAAAGAAGGTTGTACGCTTGCTGATGCCGTTGAGAACATCGACATCGGTGGTCCAACAATGGTTCGCTCTGCAGCGAAAAACCACAAAGACGTAACTATCGTTGTTAACGCTCACGACTACGACCGCGTTATCGCTGAAATGGACGCGAACGAGAAGTCTCTAACACTAGAAACGCGCTTCGACCTAGCTATCGCAGCTTTTGAGCACACAGCTTCTTACGACGGCATGATCGCAAACTACTTCGGCACTATGGTTCCATCTTACGGTGAGAACAAGGAAGGTGATGAACCTTCTCCTGAAAACAAGAGCAAGTTCCCTCGCACGTTCAACCAACAGTTCGAGAAAAAACAAGACATGCGCTACGGTGAGAACAGCCACCAAGCGGCAGCATTCTACGTTGAAGTAAACCCTGAAGAAGCGTCTGTTTCTACTGCTCGCCAAATCCAAGGTAAAGCACTTTCTTACAACAACATCGCTGACACTGATGCAGCACTTGAGTGTGTGAAAGAATTCGACGAGCCTGCATGTGTGATCGTTAAGCACGCTAACCCATGTGGTGTAGCACTAGGTGGAGACATCCTAGAAGCTTACGACCGTGCATTCAAAACAGACCCAACGTCTGCATTTGGTGGCATCATCGCATTCAACCGTGAACTAGACGCAGCAACAGCAACGGCTATCACTGAGCGCCAATTCGTTGAAGTTATCATTGCTCCTTCTGTTTCTGCTGAAGCAGTAGAAATCGTAGCGGCTAAGAAAAACCTTCGCTTACTTGAGTGTGGTGAGTGGACAACTAAGACGACTGGCTTTGACGTGAAACGCGTTAACGGCGGCCTACTGGTTCAAGACCGCGACCAAGGCATGGTGTCTGAAGATGACCTTAAAGTGGTTTCTAAGCGTCAACCAACCGCTGAAGAGCTAAAAGATGCCCTATTCTGCTGGAAAGTAGCGAAGTACGTGAAATCTAACGCGATCGTTTACTCGAAAGGTGACATGACTATCGGTGTGGGCGCTGGCCAAATGAGCCGTGTTTACTCTGCGAAAATCGCAGGCATCAAAGCTGCAGACGAAGGTCTACAGGTTGAAGGTTGTGTGATGGCATCAGATGCATTCTTCCCATTCCGTGACGGTATCGACGCGGCGGCAGAAGCGGGCATCAAATGTGTTATCCAACCAGGCGGCTCTATGCGTGATGACGAAGTTATCGCAGCAGCAGACGAGCACGGCATGGCGATGATCTTTACGGGCATGCGTCACTTCCGCCACTAATTTCCTCTTCGTATTTGGCACTGTGGCGTCGTTAGCTGCTTTCGCCCACCCCGGTCACATAGCGAGCTATGCTCCCGGGGGTGGGCTCAATTGCTGCCTCGCCACATCACCAACTACTTTGAGCAAAACTTATAATTTTGTTTTTTAAATATTCCGATATTTGAAATACGTAGAGCAAGTCAGTGACTTTAGTTCAAGGAAAACACGCGGAGCTTATGACTATAAGTGAGCATGTTTGACACAGAAATAAAGATTCTGAAGCAGCTATAAGGATTTTAAAACATGAATGTATTGATTATTGGTGCTGGCGGTCGTGAGCATGCACTTGGTTGGAAAGCAGCACAAAACCCAAACGTTGAAACAGTATTCATCGCTCCAGGTAACGCAGGTACTGCACTTGAGCCAAAACTTGAAAACGTAAACATCGGCGTTGAAGACATCGCTGGTTTAGTGGCGTTTGCTCAAGAGAAAAAAATCGAACTGACTATCGTTGGCCCTGAAGCGCCATTGGTTATTGGTGTGGTTGACGCGTTCCGCGAAGTAGGTCTGCCTATCTTTGGTCCAACTCAAGCGGCAGCACAGCTGGAAGGCTCTAAAGCATTCACTAAAGACTTCCTAGCTCGTCACGACATCCCAACAGGTTCTTACGCGAACTTCACTGAGATTGAGCCAGCTATCGCTTACGTTCGTGAGCAAGGTGCACCAATCGTAGTTAAAGCTGACGGCCTTGCGGCTGGTAAAGGCGTTATCGTTGCGATGACTCTGGAAGAAGCAGAAGACGCAATCAAAGATATGCTAGCAGGCAACGCATTTGGCGAAGCAGGCAGCCGCGTGGTTATCGAAGAGTTCCTTGAAGGCGAAGAAGCAAGCTTCATCGTGATGGTTGACGGCTCTAGCGTTCTACCTATGGCCACCAGCCAAGACCACAAACGTGTTGGCGACAAAGACACTGGCCCTAACACGGGCGGCATGGGTGCTTATTCTCCGGCTCCTGTAGTAACGCCAGAGATCCACAACCGTATCCTTGAAGAAGTTATCTACCCAACGGTACGTGGCATGGATGCAGAAGGCGCACCTTACACTGGTTTCCTTTACGCTGGCCTAATGATCGATGCTGACGGCACTCCGAAAGTTATCGAATACAACTGCCGCTTCGGCGATCCAGAAACGCAACCTATCATGATGCGCATGGAGTCAGACCTTGTTGAGCTTTGCCTAATGGCTATCGACGAGAAACTAGACCAAGCTGAGTCTAAGTGGGATCCACGCGCTTCAATTGGTGTTGTTCTTGCAGCTGGCGGCTACCCTGCTGACTACGCAAAAGGTGACGTAATTTCACTACCAACAAGCGAAGTTGAAGGCCAAAAGGTTTTCCACGCAGGAACTGCAAATAACGAAGCTGGCGACGTGGTGACAAACGGTGGTCGTGTACTTTGTGCAACAGCACTGGGTAACACAGTTTCTGAAGCTCAGGAGCGCGCATACGCGTTAACGAAGCAAGTGAGCTGGAATGGTATGTTCCACCGCAATGACATTGGTTACCGTGCGATTGCGCGCGAGCAAGAGCAGTAATCAAAATTGTCACTCGCTTACTATCCAATAACAGTGAGCAAATGACAGCAAGCGAAGAACAGAAAAAGGCGCCTTAGTGGGCGCCTTTTTTATTGTCCTACGTACACATGTACAGACTAAAGAGCATTTGGCCTACAGTAGACCAAATGCTCTTAATGATTTATTCGCTGCTCTTCAGCAATGATGGTCTTACGACACAATCGTGGCTTTCTTCCGCTAACATCAATAGCTCTTCTACAGTGATTTTTCCGAGTGAATCACTACCAAGAAACGCAGCATAGCTTTCTACTGACGCTAAGCGATTAATCACAAAGTTTGGTAAGGCTTGGTTAATGTCGATACTTGAAAACTCTTTACCCGAGCAAGTTTCGAAAGATTGACCATTCCAATAGCCTTGAATCAACTTGAAGCCTTCGTCATTCTGCTTAGCCGTGGTATCTAAGGTCTGTGAGGCTTCATTCTTGTAAGTTTCAAGCTGCTTAGCGCGGATTGGTAGGATTTTACCGTCAATACGGTACTGCTGATACACAGCTTCGCCTGATTTGTTGAAACGTACATGAACCCGAAATGGAGCCAGTTCACTTGATGCGTTGCGCTGCTCACCTTCACGAATAAATTCACGAAGCACACCATCCGACCATGCATAGTCAGTTTGATACCAGCCATAATCACCCATAGTGACGTAGTCTGCTGAAGTATGAGGTTGTGTGAGCTTGTTAGTCACCCAGTAGAAACTTGTCGCGTCGCCCATGACTTGGCCGCCGGTGTAGGTTTCAAATTGCTCTAGGTTTTTGCGAGGGCTTGTTGAAGAACAGCCAATAAGAAATGTAGATAACAGTGAAACGAGAAGAAATGCTTTTTTCATAAAAACCTGTACCGAGGTGGAATACGACTACCTCGGTACAGTTTAGATTATTTCACTGAATCTTTCAGCGCTTTACCTGCAACAAATGCTGGAACGTTTGCAGCAGCGATTTGGATCTCATCACCAGTTTTTGGGTTACGACCAGTGCGAGCTGCACGGTGGTTTACTTTAAAAGTACCAAAACCAATTAGCTGAACTTGATCGCCATCTTTAAGAGCATCTGTTACACCACCAAGAGTCGCTTCTAGAGCAGCTTTAGCTTGTGCTTTAGAAAGGTCCGCTTTTTCAGCAATAAAGTCGATTAATTGAGTCTTGTTCATTTTAGGTTTCCCTTCTTTGTATTTTTGAATTCAATTCACTCTAAAACATAAATGCCCCATCTGGCAAAGGTTTGTCGTCGATCTTTGACTCTAATGCCGTAGTTTTAGCCATAATATGAGTAATAACTCACAATTTGTTACTGATTTATTTAAGCAAGCCCTTGTTTAAAAGGGGCTGAGCGCAAAATTAATGATGACCTAGCCACTACTTTTTCTCTATAATCCACGCTGAATCGCTGATAAAGCGTACAATTTAATTTAAGGGCAAACATGCTGCTGCTAACTATTTACGTCTCCATCGCCATTGGAGTTTCTTTCATTTGTTCTGTTTTGGAAGCTGTACTTTTGAGTATTAGTCCGAGCTACATCGCTCAACTAAAACAAAATGGGCATCCTGCAGCAGAGTCATTAGACAAACTGAAAACAGACATCGACCGCCCACTGGCGTCAATTTTAACGCTTAACACCATCGCGCATACAATCGGTGCTGCGACAGCAGGTGCACAAGCGGCGGTGGTTTTTGGTAGCCAATGGCTAGGTGTATTCTCTGCCGTGTTAACTCTAGGTATTTTGGTACTGTCTGAGATTGTTCCAAAAACCATTGGTGCAACTTACTGGCGTCAACTTGCGCCAGCATCGGCGAGCGTGCTTCGTTGGATGGTGTTCTTCCTAACACCGTTTGTTTGGTTCTCTGAGCAGATCACTAAGCGCCTAGCTCGTGGTCACGAAGCACCAAAAATGCGTGATGAATTGTCTGCGATGGCGATTTTGGCAAAAGAGAGTGGTGAATTTGCAGAAGGCGAATCGAAAATCCTAAGCAACCTACTTGGCATTCAAGATGTACCTGTGACGCAAGTAATGACACCGCGACCAGTAGTATTCCGTGTCGATGCTGAGATGAGTATCAATCAGTTCCTAGCGGATCATAAAGATACGCCATTCTCACGTCCGTTGGTTTACAGCGAGCAGAGTGACAACATCATCGGTTTTGTGCACCGCTTAGAGCTGTTTAGGCTTCAACAAGCTGGCAGCGGAGAGAAATCTCTAGGTGATGTGATGCGCCCTATTCATGTATTACTGAATAACTTGCCGTTACCAAAAGCGTTTGACCAAATGATGGCTCAACGTTTACAGCTATCTCTCGTGGTTGATGAGTACGGCACAATCCAAGGCATCATTACCCTAGAAGATATCTTTGAACACCTTGTTGGCGAAGAGATCGTTGACGAAGCGGATAAGACGACCGACATGCAGGAACTGGCATTTCAGCGTTGGGAAAAGTGGAAAGAGACCCACGGTGTGATCGAAAACCGCGACGAAGAAGACGAGCTAGAGCAAGAAGCTACAGCAGAAGACGATAACTCAGATTCCAAACCAGCGGATGAAGAGCAAACGTCAAAAGCAGATAAAAAAGACGCTTAATCGTAATTTGCTATCAATAGATACAACAAAGGCTCCCAAGGGAGCCTTTGTTTTTATTCGTATTTGGTGCGATGTTGAATTACAGAGCAACACCAATGTTACTAACGGGTTCTTCACGCAGTTCATGACGTAGGTCTTTAATCAACTCGATGTCACGCTCCGTCGTTTCACGCAATGGTCGGAAGATAGCCCACTGAACGTCCCACTCTTCACATACCGCTTCGTTTTCTTTCTGGTTTTCGTTAGTCACTTCTTCAGCACCTTGAGCAAACTCAAGCTCAGCAACCGTCTTCACCGACTGTTGGCTTACTTTAATCACAGCTTCAAACATGTGCTCGCGGTCAAGCAGGCCATGAACAAGCGTTGCCAAACCTTGGCAAGCGTCCATTGCAGGGTAAACACCATAGAAGTCAAAATCGTCTGCGCTAGGGAAAAGCTCTTCAACTTTCTCTAATTGGCGTTCAAAGTTCACCTTTGCCGTTTTTACCGTTAGGATTTCCCAAATGCTATCCAAAACATCACGATAGATGCGAGCTTCGGCAAATTCTGTATTCTCACAAAACATGGCATAGTTAGGGTACATACGCTCACACAGACACGCCATAAAGGTAATTTGTTGCCAAGGTTCTAACTTTTCAAGACGAACCTGCAGTGGATTCTGAAGCATAGTCACTCAATAATTGCAGAAAAAGACAGCGAAAGTGTACTTGATAAACTCTGGGGGGAAAAGGTAAGCCGATGAACAATTTTACGAATAAGCTCTATATTATGACTGAGCATGACGATACCTATACGCAACTGATTCTAAACCGGGATTTACCCGACCTAGAAATCACTCAAAACCCCGAGTTAGCTGAGATTGTATTAGCGTCGCCTCCCCTGATAGCCGAGCGTCTTAATGAGTTTAAAACGCTTGAGTGGGTACAAAGCACCTACGCTGGCATCAATAAGCTCACTCAACCAGAACTTCGTCAGGATTACACGCTAACCAATGTAAAAGGTATCTTCGGCCCAGCTATCGCGGAGTACGTTTTGGGTTACGCAATCAGCCATTTTAGACACTTCCGTCACTACCACCAGCAACAACAGCAACGAAACTGGCAGCCTCAGCTTTATTCTAGCCTAACTGACAAAACTATGGTGATTTTAGGCACAGGGTCTATCGGCAGCCATTTAGAAAAAACCGCTGCGGCGTTTGGCATTCATACCATTGGTGTCAACCGTACTGGTATCCCATCGAAGCAAGAAACCTTTAAAGACACTTTCCATATCAATGAACTGGAGGCAGCTCTCAAGCAAGCGGACATTGTGGTCAACACCTTGCCTTCGACCGCTGAAACCTACCAACTGCTCAACCAAACGACCCTTGGTTATTGTTCTAACGTGCTGCTATTTAATGTTGGCAGAGGCGAAGGCATCGACAACAAAGCGCTGTTGCTGGCGATTAAAAACCGTTGGGTTGAGCATGCATTTCTTGATGTGTTTGAAAGCGAGCCCCTTTCGCAAGATCACCCTTTCTGGAAGCTACCACAAGTCACCATTACGCCACATATCGCTGCACTCAGTGAACCGAGACAAGTGGTAGAGATCTTTGCTGAGAATTACCAACAGTGGCGAGATGGCTTTACCCTAAACCATGTCATTGATTTTAATAAAGGCTACTGATGTCCTCTTCACTACTTAAAGAGATACGACAATGCACTGCGTGTGAGCCTCACCTCTCACACGGTGCCAACCCTGTCATTCAAGCACACCCAAACGCGCGCTTGTTAATCATTGGTCAAGCGCCGGGTATCAAGGTGCATGAGTCATACATCCCATGGAATGATGCCAGTGGGGAAAGATTAAGAGAGTGGCTAGGGATAGGCAGCGATACCTTTTATGACGAACAAAAGGTCGCGATTGTACCTATGGGGTTCTGCTACCCAGGTAAAGGAAAGAGTGGCGATCTACCACCGCGCAAAGAGTGCGCAGAGCTCTGGCATAAGAAAGTATTGCAGTCACTGCCCAATATTCAAATGACACTTTTGATTGGTCAGTATGCGCAAAACTATTACTTGAAGCAAAGAACCACCAATACGCTGACAGAGACCGTCAAAAACTGGCAGGTTTGGGCACCAGAGTTTTTACCACTTCCCCACCCTTCACCACGCAATAATATCTGGCTCAAGAAGAACCCATGGTTTGAAAGTGAGGTTATTCCTTACATCCGCAAACACATCTCAGAGCATTTGGCCTACTATGATCTAAATGCCTAATGAACTGCACACAACCGAAATTAAACGAGTATAGAATTACCAATCTGAAGGCAATAAAAAAAGCGCTGCTGGTTACCCAGCAGCGCTTTCAATTATCTTACTCAGAATTACTTATGGTAAGGCTTAGACAGTTCGTGAACAGCGTCAACGAACACACCAGCGTTTTCTGGCGGCACATCTAAGTGAATACCGTGGCCTAGGTTAAATACGTGGCCAGTACCCGCATTACCAAAGCCTTCAAGGATAGTCGATACTTCTTCACGGATACGCTCTGGAGAAGCATAAAGCATTGAAGGATCCATGTTACCTTGCAGAGCAACCTTATCACCCACACGCTTAACTGCGTCTTGGATGTTGATAGTCCAGTCTAGGCCAACTGCATCACAGCCCGTTGCTGCGATCTGCTCTAGCCACATGCCACCGTTCTTAGTGAATAGTGTTACTGGTACACGACGACCATCGTTTTCACGGATCAGACCGTCAACGATTTTGTGCATGTATTGCAGTGAGAATAGGTTGTAATCACGAGGAGTCAGTACACCACCCCATGTATCAAATACCATCACCGATTGAGCACCCGCTTTGATTTGCGCGTTTAGGTATTCGATGACACTGTCAGCCAGCTTATCTAGAAGTAGGTGCAGCGTTTGTGGCTCTGCGTACATCATCTTCTTGATCTTAGTGAACGCTTTAGAGCTGCCACCTTCAACCATGTAAGTCGCTAGAGTCCATGGGCTACCAGAGAAACCAATCAGTGGCACTTCGCCTTTTAGATCTTTACGGATCTGGCGTACTGCGTTCATTACGTATTGAAGCTCACCTTCTGGATCTGGCAGGCCAATTTTTTCTACGTCAGCTTTACACGTGATAGGACGCTCAAACTTAGGACCTTCACCTGTTTCAAAGTACAAACCTAGGCCCATAGCATCAGGGATCGTTAGGATGTCAGAGAACAAGATTGCCGCATCAAGCGGGAAACGACGTAAAGGTTGAAGGGTTACTTCTGATGCAAGTTCCGCGTTTTTGCACAAAGACATGAAATCGCCTGCTTCAGCACGCGTTGCTTTGTACTCTGGAAGATAGCGGCCAGCTTGGCGCATCATCCATACCGGTGTGTAATCAACAGGCTGCTTTAAAAGTGCGCGTAAATAGCGATCGTTCTTTAATTCGGTCATTCCGTTAAATTCCAATTCAATCTTGTCTAGTTTTGATAGCAAGTATTCTAACACTGATTGAGGGGTAAAAGCTGTGTGCTTTGCAACCTAGATCAAGTTATTAACTTTTAAATCAATGCTTAATTTGCACCCAATTAAGGGAGCATGTTAAAAATTTGTTCGCTAGCGAAAATTACAATTATAACACCTGAGTAGTCACTACTCAGCATCTCATAACGACATCTTACTTACCCCCTCCACTTGTGGAGGGTTTTTTTTAGCTTTTGACCACCCATAGGCCAAATACTACTGTAGGCAATTTAGTGCTCCAATGCTTGTTCAGCTGCGCCTGCTTTAATCACGTCATCAACCGTTTTCTCTATCAGTTGTCTAGCAATGGTGCCCACTGGCGCCACATCTGGCAGAGTCGTCACGTCAAACCATTGCGCGTCAGATAGCTCGCTATAATCTGGCTTGAGCGTACCACCAGCATAGTCAGCAAGAAAACCCATCATCATACTCGACGGGAATGCCCAAGGTTGACTGCCAAAGTAGCGAACATTCCCTACATCAATCCCCGTTTCTTCTTTCACTTCGCGTGCTACGCACTGTTCTAAGGTCTCTCCGACCTCTAGAAAGCCCGCTATAACGGTATACATGCCCGTTTTATGTCTTGGGTGCTGCGCGAGTAATATCTTGTTGTCGTTTCGTACAGCGACAATGATGCATGGGAAAATGCGCGGGTAATGCAGAGTACGACAGTCTCCACACTGCATCGCCACTTGATTGTGGTTTAGGTGATTGCGACCACCACACTGCGGGCAGAAACGCATGCTCTGGGTCATATGGCCATATTGGATGGCTTTACTTGCAGTAAGAAAACTCGATTCAGGCCAGTGTAATAACTCTCTTAGATTGACCATCGTCAGCTCACGCTCAACATCACAGTCGTTCAACCAATACACTTTGCGACCTTGATACTGACCAATGCAGATTGCGTGCTCAACACTGAGCCCCAGTTCATCAGCGGAGCCGAAAGGAAACTGGTCATTATCAACCCAAATATCACTACCGGAAACGACGCACCAATAAGCTTGCTCTGTCATTTTCTTATCACTTTTTTTTAACATCCCTATGCCTCATTGCTTGCAGTTCGTTCATTTTACTGGCAATCTAATTTCATACTAGAGTTGTGGCAGAGAATATTTCAAGCTATTACTTTTAGTAGATATCGATAAACGGACCCTGCTTAGGCAATTTCAATGATCACAAGGTTGTGATCAGATCATGAGGACATGGTCATGCTAAATAAATTTAAACAAATACAAGAACAATGGGGTGGCTCAAGCGAGGTCATCGATCATTGGCTCGAAACTCGACAAGCTCTCATCGTCGAATATTGCAAGCTAGGTGCCTTGCAGCCAGCTAGCAACGGGCAATCAAACGTTGTTGAACTCCCTTCTCCTAAAGAAATAAGCTCATTCTGCGATCATGTTGTCGATTATATCTCAGAAGGCCATTTTAAGATCTACGATATGGTCATGAAGAAATGGCAAGCAACAGGCTTTAAAACCAATGACGAGATTGATACAACTTACGCGAAGATCGTACTCACAACCGAGCCGCTTCTAGAGTTCAATGATAAGTACGTTAAAGTAAGTGCAAACGATGAGTTGCCTAGCTTCGAAGGAGATATGTCGAAAGTAGGTGAACTACTCGAAGTGCGTTTTGAAGTAGAAGATAATCTTATCCAGCTTATTGCAGACAGCTTAGCGATTCCACCAGGCGCTTAGTTAACTGAACCCTTAAGAAGCTTGCCTCTGTGCAAGCTTTTTGTTTTGCCCATAATTCCCCTACCCACTCAACTTTGTTGAAGTCTAAGTACCACCAGCAAACCACCAATGCTTATGATTCACCGGCTAGCATCAGTAAAAGCAGGCCTAAACCCATACACCAATAACCCAAACGCCAGATACAAAAAAGGCACCCGAAGGTGCCTTTTTGTTATCTCTTAGAGATTACTCTTCTGAAGAGAAACCTGCATTTAGAAGTGCTGCAAGGTTGTCAGTAGCTTGTTCAGCTGATGGACCTTCCTGCTCTTCTTCACGCTTAGCTTGACGCTCTTGGTGGTATGCGAAACCAGTACCAGCTGGAATCAGACGACCAACAATTACGTTCTCTTTCAGACCGCGAAGGTCATCACGCTTACCAGAAACCGCAGCTTCTGTTAGTACGCGAGTCGTTTCTTGGAACGATGCAGCTGAGATGAATGACTCAGTTGCAAGAGACGCTTTAGTAATACCTAGTAGATCACGTTCGAAACGTACTAGTTCTTTACCTTCAGCTTCTAGCTTACGGTTAGCAATCTTCACGTTGTGGTACTCAACTTGTTCGCCAGGTAGGAACTGAGAGTCACCAGAATGTGTGATTGTACACTTACGTAGCATTTGACGAACGATAGTCTCAATGTGCTTATCGTTAATCTTAACGCCTTGTAAGCGGTAAACTTCTTGAACTTCGTTCGCGATGTACTGAGTTACTGCGTGGATACCACGTAGACGCAGGATATCGTGTGGAGTTTCAGGACCGTCGGCGATTACATCACCACGTTCAATCTTCTCACCTTCGAACACGTTCAATTGACGATGCTTAGGAATCATCTCTTCGTAAGTGTCACCACCTTCACGAGTGATTACTAGACGACGCTTACCTTTCGTTTCTTTACCGAAAGACACAGTACCTGTGTGCTCAGCAAGGATCGCAGGCTCTTTTGGCTTACGAGCTTCGAATAGGTCGGCTACGCGTGGTAGACCACCGGTGATATCTTTGTTACCGCCAGATTTCTGAGGGATACGAGATAGTGTGTCACCAATGCCAACTTCAGCGCCATCTTCAATGTTTACAATCGCTTTACCAGGTAGGAAGTAGTGAGCTGGCATTTCAGTACCAGGGATCATTACATCGTTACCTTGCTCGTCAACAAGTTTGATCGCTGGACGCATATCTTTACCTGCTGCTGGACGAGCCGCTGCGTCTGTAACTTCAGAAGAAGAAAGACCAGTTAGATCATCCGTTTGACGAGAAACAGTTACGCCATCGATCATATCAACGAACTGGATGCGACCTGCCACTTCAGTGATGATTGGCATAGTGTGCGCTTCCCAGTTAGCAACAACTTCGCCAGCTTCTACTGCGTCGTTGTCCGCTTTGCTCAGTACAGAACCGTAAGGAAGTTTGTGCTTCTCTTTAGTACGACCGAACTCATCAATAATCGTCATCTCAGATGCACGAGAAGTGATAACTAGCTTCTTGTCTTTGTTGATTACGAACTTAGCGTTGTGAAGTTTCACAGTACCAGTTGTCTTAGCTTGGATGCTGTTCTCTGCTGCTGCAGTAGATGCCGCACCACCGATGTGGAACGTACGCATCGTTAGCTGTGTACCCGGTTCACCGATAGATTGTGCAGCGATAACACCAACTGCTTCACCTTGGTTCACTAGGTGACCACGTGCTAGGTCACGACCGTAACACTGTGCACAACAACCGAAGTCTGCATCACAGGTAACAACAGAACGCACTTTCATGCTATCTACAGAGTTGTCTTCCATGATCTGACACCACTTCTCATCAATCAGAGTATTACGTGGGATCAGTACATCTTCAGTACCAGGCTTAAGAACGTCTTCAGCTACTACACGACCTAGAGCAAGCTCAGAAAGTGCAACTTTAACGTCACCACCTTCAATGTGAGGCATCATGTCGATACCTTCGTGCGTGCCACAGTCATGTTCGTGTACTACAACGTCTTGAGCAACGTCTACTAGACGACGAGTTAGGTAACCCGAGTTCGCTGTTTTCAGTGCCGTATCCGCAAGACCCTTACGAGCACCGTGCGTTGAGATAAAGTACTGAAGGACGTTTAGACCTTCTTTAAAGTTCGCTGTGATCGGCGTTTCGATGATTGAACCATCTGGACGCGCCATCAGACCACGCATACCTGCTAGCTGACGAATCTGAGCTGCAGAACCACGTGCGCCCGAGTCGGCCATCATGTAGATGCTGTTGAACGATTCTTGCTGTTCTTCTTCGCCGTCACGGTTGATAACTGTTTCAGAAGATAGGTTATCCATCATCGCTTTCGCAACGCGGTCATTCGTAGATGCCCAGATATCGATAACTTTGTTGTAACGCTCACCCGCAGTAACAAGACCAGATTGGAATTGCTCTTGGATTTCGCGAACTTCTTCTTCAGCAGATTCAATTTCATCGTATTTCGCTTGAGGTACAACCATATCGTCGATACCTACAGAAACACCTGAAAGTGCAGCGTATGCAAAACCTGCGTACATGATTTGGTCAGCGAATACTACTGTGTCCTTAAGACCAAGCTTACGGTACGCTTCGTTAAGTAGGTTAGAAATTTGCTTCTTACCTAGCTTTTGGTTAACGATGCTGTACGGTAGGCCAGCTGGAACGATTTGCCATAGCATTGCACGACCAACTGTTGTGTCAACCAGCTTCGTTTCAGTAGTGCTGTTACCATCTTCGTCTACAACGGTCTCAGTGATACGAACTTTAACGCGAGCGTGAAGCTCAGCAGTCTTAGTACGGTATGCCTTCTCAGCCTCTTCAGGGCCAGCAAGGTACATACCTTCGCCTTTCACGTTGATCTTTTCACGAGTCATGTAGTAAAGACCCAATACAACGTCCTGAGAAGGTACGATGATCGGATCACCTGACGCTGGCGACAGAATGTTGTTTGTCGACATCATCAGTGTACGTGCTTCAAGCTGTGCTTCTAGAGTTAGAGGCACGTGTACCGCCATTTGGTCACCATCGAAGTCGGCGTTGTATGCCGCACACACTAGTGGGTGAAGCTGAATCGCTTTACCTTCGATTAGTACTGGTTCAAACGCTTGGATACCTAGACGGTGAAGTGTAGGTGCACGGTTAAGCAGTACTGGGTGTTCGCGGATAACTTCGTCTAGGATATCCCAAACGATAGCTTCTTCGCGCTCTACCATCTTCTTAGCAGCTTTGATTGTCGTAGCCATGCCACGAGTTTCTAGCTTGCTGTAGATGAACGGCTTAAATAGCTCAAGTGCCATCTTCTTAGGAAGACCACACTGATGTAGACGAAGGTATGGACCTACTGTGATTACAGAACGGCCAGAGTAGTCTACACGTTTACCTAGAAGGTTCTGACGGAAACGACCTTGTTTACCCTTGATCATATCAGCAAGAGATTTCAGAGGACGCTTGTTCGAACCTGTGATTGCACGACCACGACGACCGTTATCTAGAAGTGCATCAACAGACTCTTGCAGCATACGCTTTTCGTTACGTACGATGATGTCCGGAGCAGCTAGCTCTAGAAGACGCTTCAAACGGTTGTTACGGTTGATCACACGACGGTAAAGGTCGTTCAGATCTGAAGTCGCAAAACGACCGCCGTCTAGTGGTACTAGAGGACGTAGATCTGGCGGAAGAACCGGAAGTACAGTCAGAATCATCCATTGCGGATCGTTACCCGATGCAATGAACGCTTCAACTAGCTTCAAGCGCTTAGTGATCTTCTTACGCTTAGTTTCAGAGTTAGTTGTTTCCAACTCTTCGCGCATTTCTTCCACTTCTTGATGAAGGTCCATTGTTGCAAGCAGATCTTTGATCGCTTCTGCACCCATCTTAGCAGTGAATTCATCACCCCACTCTTCTAGGCGATCTAGATACTCTTCTTCAGTAAGCATCTGAGATTTTTCTAGATCAGTCATACCTGGTTCAGTTACTACGTACATTTCGAAGTAAAGAACACGTTCGATATCACGTAGAGGGATATCCATTAGTAGACCGATACGAGACGGTAGCGATTTTAGGAACCAGATGTGAGCAACTGGTGAAGCAAGCTCGATGTGGCCCATACGGTCACGACGAACTTTAGTTTGTGTAACTTCTACGCCACACTTCTCACAGATAACACCACGGTGTTTCAGACGCTTGTATTTACCACAAAGACATTCGTAGTCTTTAACTGGACCAAAAATACGCGCACAGAACAGACCATCGCGTTCAGGTTTGAACGTACGATAGTTGATCGTTTCAGGTTTTTTAACTTCACCGAAAGACCATGAACGGATCATGTCTGGTGAAGATAGACCGATTTTGATTGCATCAAATTCTTCGGTCTTATGCTGCGCTTTTAGAAAGTTTAATAAGTCTTTCACAATCAGCTCCTGTAAGGAGTTAAAAGGGGCTCACCCGCAAAAGTGAGCACCTTCAACCAAATAATCTCTTTTCTCTAGAAAGAAAGAAGGGATTACTCTTCGTCTTCTAGCTCGATGTTGATACCTAGCGAGCGAATCTCTTTCAACAGTACGTTGAACGATTCTGGCATGCCAGGTTCCATGCTGTGGTTGCCATCTACGATGTTCTTGTACATCTTAGTACGGCCGTTAACGTCATCCGACTTAACTGTTAGCATTTCTTGAAGCGTGTAAGCAGCACCGTATGCTTCTAGTGCCCATACTTCCATCTCACCGAAACGCTGGCCACCGAACTGAGCTTTACCACCAAGTGGTTGCTGAGTTACTAGGCTGTACGAACCAGTAGAACGAGCGTGCATCTTGTCATCAACAAGGTGGTTCAGTTTCAGCATGTACATGTAACCTACAGTTACAGGACGCTCAAACGAGTCACCAGTACGACCATCAAACAGTTTAAGCTGACCAGATTCTGGCAGATCACCCAGTTTAAGTAGTTCTTTGATTAACGCTTCAGAAGCACCATCGAACACAGGAGTAGCAATCGGTAGACCGCCACGTAGGTTCTTGATCAGTGTACGAACTTGATCATCAGACAGTTCAGCAATATCAACTTTCTGACGAGTATCACCAAGATCATAAACCTTCTGTAGGAACTCACGGAACTTATGAAGTTCTTGTTGTTCCTTAACCATTTGGTTGATCTTGTCACCGATACCTTTCGCTGCCAGACCTAAGTGTACTTCTAGGATCTGACCGATGTTCATACGCGATGGTACACCCAGTGGGTTAAGTACGATGTCTACAGGCTGACCTTTCTCATCGTATGGCATGTCTTCAACAGGGTTAATCTTAGAGATTACACCTTTGTTACCGTGACGACCCGCCATCTTATCACCAGGCTGGATACGACGTTTAACCGCTAGGTAAACTTTAACAATCTTAAGAACGCCAGGCGCTAGATCATCACCTTGAGTGATCTTACGACGCTTAGTTTCAAACTTCTTATCGAAGTCTGCTTTTAGCTCATCCCACTGCTCAGCAAGTTGCTCAAGCTGTGTTTGTAGCGCATCGTCTTCTAGAACTTGCTCTAGCCATTGCTTACGACCGATCGTATCAAGCTTAGCTTCAGAGTAACCACCAGACAGAAGTACAGCTTTAACACGGTTAAGAAGGCCACCCTCAAGAATTTGGAACTCTTCAGTTAGGTCTTTCTTCGCTTCTTTAAGCTGCATCTGTTCGATTTCAAGTGCACGCTTGTCTTTCTCTACGCCATCGCGAGTGAAGACTTGTACATCGATGATAGTACCCGAAACAGAGTTTGGTACACGTAGAGAAGTATCTTTAACATCAGATGCTTTCTCACCGAAGATTGCACGCAGTAGCTTCTCTTCAGGAGTCAGTTGAGTTTCACCTTTAGGTGTTACTTTACCAACTAGGATGTCGCCACCCTTAACTTCAGCACCAATGTAAACGATACCTGACTCGTCTAGTTTAGACAGAGCAGACTCACCTACGTTTGGAATATCAGCTGTGATCTCTTCAGAGCCCAGCTTAGTATCACGAGCCACACAAGATAGTTCTTGGATGTGGATTGTCGTGAAACGGTCTTCTTGAACTACGCGCTCAGATACTAAGATCGAGTCTTCGAAGTTGTAACCGTTCCAAGGCATGAACGCGATACGCATGTTTTGACCAAGTGCTAGCTCACCAAGGTCTGTTGAAGGACCGTCAGCTAGTACGTCGCCACGTGATACAGGTTCACCTGGAAGCACGGTAGGACGTTGGTTGATACATGTGTTCTGGTTTGAACGCGTGTACTTAGTTAGGTTGTAGATGTCGATACCAGCTTCGCCAGGTACTAGTTCATCTTCGTTAACCTTAACTACGATACGAGAAGCGTCCACAGACTGAATCATACCGCCACGTTTAGCAACCGCCGTAACACCAGAGTCAACTGCGATGTTACGTTCGATACCAGTACCTACTAGAGGCTTATCAGCCTTAAGTGTTGGTACCGCTTGACGTTGCATGTTCGCACCCATCAATGCACGGTTCGCATCATCGTGTTCTAGGAACGGGATAAGCGATGCAGCGATAGATACTACTTGGTTTGTCGCAACGTCCATGTAGTCAACGTGGTCGCGAGGGTGAAGACCAGATTCACCTTTTTGACGAGCAGTGATTAGCTCATCTGCGAACGTACCTTCTTCAGTAAGAACGGTGTTCGCCTGCGCGATTACAAATTGACCTTCTTGGATTGCAGACAGGTAATCAACTTCGTCTGTTACTACGCCATCTACTACACGACGGTACGGAGTTTCTAGGAAACCGTAATCGTTACAACGTGCAAATGCAGACAGTGAGTTAATTAGACCGATGTTTGGACCTTCAGGCGTTTCGATCGGACATAGACGACCGTAGTGAGTTACGTGAACGTCACGTACTTCGAAGCCTGCGCGCTCACGAGTAAGACCACCAGGACCTAAAGCAGAGATACGACGCTTGTGCGTAACTTCTGACAATGGGTTGTTTTGGTCCATGAACTGTGAAAGCTGTGAAGAGCCAAAGAATTCTTTAACTGCAGCAGAGATAGGCTTAGCGTTGATTAGATCTTGAGGCATGATTGCATCAAGGTCACCAAGGCTTAGACGCTCTTTAACGGCACGTTCTACACGAACTAGACCAACACGGAATTGGTTTTCTGCCATTTCACCTACAGAACGGATACGACGGTTGCCAAGGTGGTCGATATCGTCCACTTCGCCTTTACCGTTACGGATGCCGATCAGTTTCTTCATCACTTCGATGATGTCTGATTCATCCAGAGTACCGCGCTCTTCTTCTTCTTCACGCTCGATAGAGCTGTTGAACTTCATACGGCCTACAGTTGATAGATCGTAGCGTTCTTCTGAGAAGAATAGGCTTTCGAATAGAGACTCTGCAGCTTCTTTCGTTGGTGGCTCGCCAGGACGCATCATGCGGTAGATTTCTACCAATGCAGAGATGCGATCTACTGTGCTATCTGCACGTAGAGTGTCTGACATGAATGGACCATGGTCTAGGTCATTCGTGAACAGTACTTCTAGAGCTTTGTGACCTGCTTGAGATAGGTTAGCAAGTGCCTCTAGGCTGATCTCTTGGTTCGCGCCAACGATGATCTCGCCAGTTGCTTCGTTGATGTAATCTTTAGATGCAACTTTACCAACGATGTACTCTACAGGTACTTCGATGTGCTCAACGCCATCTTTCTCAAGTTGACGGATGTGGCGAGCAGTAACACGACGACCAGTCTCAACGTAAACTTTACCGTTTGCTTCGATGTCGAATGACGCAGTTTCACCACGTAGACGATCAGGAACCAACTCCATAAGAAGAGTTTGGTCTTTCACTTCGAAGTTCACCTTGTCGAAGAACAGATCTAGGATCTCTTCAGTTGACTTACCTAGTGCACGAAGGATGATTGAAGCTGGTAGCTTACGACGACGGTCGATACGTACGAATAAGTTATCCTTAGGATCGAACTCAAAGTCTAACCATGAGCCACGGTAAGGAATTACACGTGCGTTATAAAGAACTTTACCAGATGAGTGGGTCTTACCCTTATCACTGTCGAAGAACACGCCTGGGCTTCGGTGCAGCTGGGATACGATAACCCTCTCGGTACCATTAATTACGAAAGTACCATTGTCTGTCATAAGCGGAATTTCGCCCATGTAGACTTCTTGTTCTTTAATGTCTTTTACAGTACCTGCTGGCGCATCTCGATCAAAGATAACTAGACGTAGTTTAACGCGTAGTGGCTTTGAGTAAGTTACACCACGGATTTGACATTCTTTAACATCAAAAACTGGCTCACCAAGACGGTAGCTAACGTATTGCAGCTCAGAATTGCCGTTGTAGCTCTGAATTGGGAATACAGAACGAAAAGCAGCCTCAAGACCGTATTGACCTTCTGGATCCTGTTCGATGAATTTATCGAAAGAATCAAGCTGGATCGATAACAGGTATGGAATGTCCAAAACTTGTGGACGAGTACCAAAGTCCTTACGGATGCGCTTTTTCTCGGTATAAGAGTAAACCATGGGGTTCCTCAGCTCGCTGATAAGTGACCCAAACTACCCAAAACACTCCTCAGAGGGGGTAGTGACTAACAGCTGTTTAATGTAGTGAACAATCATATCGAAAACATGACTGTTTTTTTGCTCGGGTTATGACGCTTAAACAGCGGAAAATTCGTCATAGCCCTACAGCGCAAAAAGGCCGGTGGTTAAATAACCACCAGCCATTAGCCTTGCGGCTAAGAAATTAAGTAATAATTACTTAACTTCAACAGAAGCGCCAGCTTCTTCTAGCTGTGCTTTAAGAGCTTCAGCTTCAGCTTTGTCAACGCCTTCTTTTAGAGGTGCTGGAGCTGAGTCTACAAGACCTTTAGCTTCTTTAAGACCTAGGCCAGTTGCGCCACGTACAGCTTTGATAACTTGTACTTTGTTAGAACCAGCAGAAGTTAGGATAACGTCGAATTCAGTTTGCTCAGCAGCAGCGTCGCCGCCAGCAGCGCCACCAGCTACAACTGCAGCAGCAGCTGATACGCCGAATTTCTCTTCCATAGCTTCGATAAGCTCAACAACTTGCATTACAGACATTTCTGCAACTGCGTCTAGGATTTGCTCGTTAGTAATAGACATAACAATTCTCTTTTAAGTCAACAATAAGTTTAATTTGCAACCAGTGAAAAGCAAGGCTTAAGCCGCTGCTTCTTCTTTTTGGTCACGTAGTGCAGCGATAGTACGAACCAGCTTGCCAGCAGAAGCTTCTTTCATGCACATCATTAGGCGTGCGATAGCTTCGTCGTAAGTTGGTAGTGTCGCTAGTACTTCAGCATCAGTAACTGCGCCTTCAAATGCAGCAGCTTTGATCTCGAAATCTTTGTTCTCTTTAGCGAAGTCTTTGAAAAGACGCGCTGCAGCACCTGGGTGCTCGTTAGAGAACGCGATCAGAGTTGGACCAGTGAAAGTGTCAGTTAGACACTCGTAGTCTGTACCCTGAACCGCACGGCGTGCTAGTGTGTTACGAACAACTTTCATGTAAACACCCGCTTCGCGAGCTTGTTTACGTAGAGAAGTCATTGCGCCAACTTCAACGCCACGAGAATCAGCTACAACTGCAGAAAGTGCACCATTAGCTGCTTCGTTGACTTCAGCAACAATTGCTTTTTTGTCTTGAAGATTTAAAGCCATTTGGATTAACCTCTGGTTGTGATTACAGCACCCATTACAGTGTGTAATGAGCGTTTACGATGCTAATAAATATGAATCACTTCATTTAAATTAGGCACCGCCTACGTAGGTTTTATTAAGCTGTAGCTCCGAAAAGTACAGCGCCTACGGTCTTGGGATAGATAATTTGAATTGCTTCAAATCACCCAACCACAAATATTAGGCGCAGAAGTATACACTAAATCTGCGCCTAAGCAAATTAGTTTGCTTGAGTGTTCAGGCTAGCCTGATCAACAGCAACACCAGCACCCATAGTAGTAGAGATGCTTACTTTCTTCAGGAAAGTACCTTTCGCTGAAGAAGGCTTAGCTTTCTTAAGAGCAACTAGAAGAGCTTCTAGGTTCTCTTGAAGCTGGTTAGCTTCGAAAGATGCTTTGCCGATAGTAGTGTGGATGATGCCGTTCTTGTCGTTACGGTAACGAACCTGACCAGCTTTAGCGTTCTTAACCGCTTCAGCAACGTTAGGAGTTACAGTACCAACTTTAGGGTTTGGCATAAGGCCGCGTGGACCTAGGATAGTACCTAGTTGACCAACAACACGCATTGCATCTGGAGATGCAACAACAACGTCGAAGTTCATTTCGCCTTTCTTCACTTGCTCAGCAAGATCTTCCATACCAACAACATCTGCGCCAGCTGCTTTAGCTGCTTCTGCGTTTGCACCTTGAGTGAACACAGCAACGCGGATTTCACGGCCAGTACCGTGAGGTAGCACAGTTGCGCCACGAACGTTTTGGTCAGATTTACGAGCATCGATGCCTAGGTTAACAGCAACGTCTACAGACTCAACGAATTTAGCAGTCGCTAGTTCTTTAAGAAGTGCAACAGCTTCGTTGATTTCGTATTCTTTAGTCGCGTCAACTTTGTCGCGGATTACGCGCATACGCTTAGTAAGTTTTGCCATCTTATTAACCCTCTACCACTAGGCCCATTGAACGAGCAGTACCAGCGATTGAACGCTTCATTGCTTCGATGTCAGCACCAGTCATATCAGCAGCTTTAGTTTCTGCGATTTCTTGGATTTGAGCGTCAGTTACAGTACCCACTTTTTCAGTGTTTGGACGACCTGAACCAGACTTAACGCCAGCAGCTTTCTTAAGAAGAACAGCAGCAGGTGGAGTCTTAGTTACGAACGTGAAAGAACGGTCGTTGTATACAGTAATAACTACTGGAGTCGGTAGACCTTTCTCAACAGATTCTGTTTTTGCGTTGAACGCTTTACAGAATTCCATGATGTTAACACCGTGTTGACCTAGAGCAGGACCAACCGGTGGCGACGGGTTTGCCATACCAGCTGCAACTTGCAGTTTGATATAAGCTTCAACTTTCTTAGCCATGATATTTCCTAATATTTGGGTACATGCGCTAGCCGTAAGGCAAGCTCCCCATAAATTCAATTAACGCTTTTTACTTCCATAGAAGCAAAAAGGCGCGAAATTATAATCATAATTCGCGCCTTTAACAACCCTAAAAAGGTGATTTTTTATACTCTTTTATTTTGAACAAGTTGCTAATAAGTTATCCACAACTTAGTTCAATTAATCGAGTCTTAGTCCAGTTTTTCAACCTGACCAAATTCAAGCTCAACCGGTGTTGCACGACCAAAGATCGATACAGATACCTTAATGCGGCTCTTCTCGTAATCTACTTCTTCAACAGTACCGTTGAAGTCAGCAAATGGACCATCGTTAACACGAACCACTTCACCTGCTTCGAACATAGTCTTAGGACGTGGAGCTTCGCTCGCTTTCTCTAGACGGTTCAAGATAGCATCAGCTTCTTTATCAGTGATTGGTGCTGGACGATCAGAGGTACCACCAATGAAGCCCATAACACGCGGAATGCTGCGTACTAAGTGCCATGATTCATCATTCATGATCATTTGAACTAATACGTAGCCAGGGAAGAATTTACGTTCACTTTTACGACGTTGTCCAGCACGCATTTCCACTACTTCTTCAGTAGGTACTAGCACATCGCCAAATAGTTCTTCCATGTTGTGCATTTTAATATGCTCGCGTAGCGATTGTGCAACACGACCTTCAAAACCAGAAAAGGCTTGAACTACATACCAACGTTTTTTTGGAGCTTCACTCATGAATCAGAACCCTCTACACCCCAGTCGCTAGAGAAACTAAACGGACCATAATGCCGTCAATTCCCCAAAGCACTAGAGACATAACAATACATACAGCTAAAACGATCAATGTAGTTTGCATAGTTTCTTGGCGAGTAGGCCAAACCACTTTACGAATCTCCATGCGAGATTCTTTTGCAAAATCGATCGCAGCTTTACCTTTAGTTGTTGTTGCTGCAACGCCTAGTGCGGCAGCAATCAGCACAACTACACCTGCAGCGCGAATTACAACAGACAATTCACCATACAGGTAATTACCCACAACAGCAGCGGCTAACAGTACAAAAGCGACTACCCACTTCATTGTATCTGCTGCACTTGAGCTATCAGGAGTTTCAGCGTTTGCTTTCATAAAACCAACCTGTGATAAGTCTTAAATATAGACGACAATAACCCCGCTGTTGCAGGGCACATTCCTTTGCGTTGCAGAACAACACATCTAACAGTCATTTTAGTCAAAAAGACTGTTTAATTCTTTACTAAGAGCTGAAATTGATGCCAATTCGTTCAACTCTTTTTTTAGCGCAGAAAAAGGGCATCAAATGATGCCCTTTTTACTAGTGGTTCGTCAAATCTTATGCAAAGATTTTAGCTACAACACCAGCACCTACAGTACGGCCACCTTCACGGATAGCGAAACGTAGGCCTTCGTCCATTGCGATTGGAGCGATTAGCTCAACAGTCAT
>NZ_VTYC01000050.1:0-23416 GCF_013114115.1 Vibrio sp. 070316B
CATCTAAATATTGCTTAGCAATGATACATTTTAGCTCTCGGCTATATTTGGACATAAAAAGACCCCCAATAATTGGTGTCCAACTATTGGGGGTCAGTTCATAGAGTGGCTTTTTGTTTTCCGACGTAATCGAAACTTATGCTTGTTGTTTTTGTAGCTCAGCTTCTTTCGCTTCGTCTTCAATTAGAGAGTCAACGATCACTGCACATGCTGCATCACCAGTGATGTTCAGTGCTGTACGAATCATGTCGAAGATACGGTCTAGAGCGAACAACAGAGGTAGACCTTCGATAGGGATACCAGCCGCTAGAAGAACCGCAACAACTAGGAAAGAAGGACCTGGAACACCTGCTTGGCCAACTGCGCCTAATGTCGATGTTACGATGATAGCAACGTAAGCACCCATAGATAGGTCGATGTTGAACAGCTGTGCGAAGAAGATAGCCACTAGGCCGTAGTAAATTGCGTTACCAGACATGTTGATCGTTGCACCTAGAGGTAGAACGAACGAAGCCGTAGAGTTACGTACACCAAGCTCGTTTTCTACAGTGTCCATGGTTACAGGCAGTGTAGCCATTGAAGATGCTGTTGAAAGAGCAACCGCTTGAGGCTTCTTCATTGCAACTAGGAACTTCTTAGCTGAAGTCTTAGTGAAGATTTGAATCATTAGTGGGTAAGCAACAAAGCCGAAGATTAGGATCGCAGCGATGTAAACAACAAACAGTTTGAATACAACCATTAGTGCGCCAAAACCGAATGTACCAACTGCTTCAGCCATTAGGCCAAATACGCCAAGTGGTGCGATGATCATCACTTTGTTGATCATCCAAACCATAGCATCAACAATCGCGTTTACGCCATTGATGATAGGATCACGTTTTTCTTTCGCTTGCTTAGAAAGTGCGATACCAAAGAATAAGCAGAAAACTAGGATTTGCAGAATGTTTGCTTCGTTCAATGATTGGAAAACGTTAGTAGGGATCATGCCAGTGATGGTTGCCCAAAACGTTGGTAGTTCGCCTTTCGCAGCGTATTCAGAAGAGAACATGCCTTCTACGCCAGAAACATCGATACCACGACCTGGTTCGAACACTTCACCCATTACAAGCGCTAGTGCTACAGCAAGTGCAGACGTTAGTGCAAAGTAACCTAAGGTTGTGATACCAACCTTACCAGCAGATGAGCTGTTGCCTAGGCCTGCTGCACCTGAAATTAGGGCAACCGCAACGAGAGGGATAACCAGCATCTTGATCAAGTTGATGAAGATAGCACCCAGTGGAGCGAACATTGTTGCGCTGTCACCCATCATCGCACCGACTAGGGTACCGATGAACATTGCAATAACGACTTGAACGCCAATGTTGCTTAGTAAACTCTTTTCTTTTAACACTTCCATAACCTCTGTGCTACTAAATATAAAATTCCCAGAACTACTGACCAATGTACGATGTACCATTGGATAAATATTTCGCGAAGAGTTTTACACGTATCCTTTACATTTATCAATATGAGCTGAGATGAAAGTGCGCCAAAAATTGTAGGCTTAACGTTATTTGGTGTTTTTTTATACCAAAGCAAACGTTTGCTTTGGTTTTTTCTTAGAGTGATATTTGGTTGATTTATAAAAGCGTTCTGACTGCGTGTTTTGTGAATGAATTTGGTTGTCTGATGTTGATAAACACCTATTAACATTTTCTTTTCAAGTTAGGGCTTTTTTTGAGCAGGCAGAAGGTGGTGAACTTAAGTGAGTGTGTTGTGCGAAATTTAGCCTGAACTATGCTTAAGGTATCTATTTATTACCAAGATGTTACCTCTGCGCTTTAAATAAAACGTCTATCTAGCATCTCAGTTGTAAGGAGAGGGACATGACTTTTATCTTAAAGTACTTGTTTGCATTTCTTCTGTTGTTCAGCTCTGTGTTTGCTCAGGCCGATGATGTCTGGGTTATTGAGGTGAATGGAGGTATTGGTCCTGCAACCAGTGATTACCTCACAAGAGAGATTGAACAAGCCCACAAAGAGCAAGCCAAGCTCATCATATTAAAAATGAACACGCCCGGCGGGTTAGATACGTCGATGCGTGACATCATCCGAGCCATTACTACTTCACCTGTTCCTGTCGCGACTTGGGTTGGACCTGCCGGTTCACGTGCGGCAAGTGCAGGGACTTACATTTTGCTTGCTAGCCACATCGCTTCTATGGCTCCCGGAACCAATTTGGGTGCAGCTACTCCAGTGTCACTTGGCGGAGGGAAAGCGCCAACCAATCCGTTATCTCCACAAGATGACACCAATAAAGACGACAATGCCACTGCCGATGAGCAGGGTGCACTCAAAGAAGAGAGTTCAGAGCAGGTAAAAGCGACCACCGCGATGGAGAAGAAGGTGATTAATGACGCTGCGGCTTACATTGTCAGTTTGGCGAAGCTACACAATCGAAATGAAGAGTGGGCAGAAAAAGCGGTAAGAGAAGCGGCGAGTTTGGATTCCGAGAATGCCCTTGAGCTGAATGTGATTGATTTTGTTGCCAGTGACCTGCAACAGCTGGTGGAAATGAGTAACGGTCGCACCATCATGATTAATGGCATCAATCAGGACATAGAACTTAATGACGTGGCCTTTGTCGAGCGAGAACAAGATTGGCGCTTTAGTTTGCTTTCTGTGATTACGAATCCAAACGTCGCTTATATCTTAATGCTGATTGGTATTTATGGTCTGCTGCTTGAGTTTTATAACCCAGGTGTCGGGTTGCCAGGGGTGCTTGGTGGCATCTGTTTGGTGCTGGCGATGTATTCCTTACAAATGTTGCCTGTGAGCTATGCAGGTCTCGCCCTCATTTTGCTCGGTATCGCCTTGATGGTCGCCGAAGCCTTTAGTCCGAGTTTTGGTATTTTCGGCTTGGGTGGCGTAGCTGCGTTTTCACTCGGTTCCATCATGTTGATGGACACTGAAGTACCTGGCTACCAAATCGCATTACCGCTAATTATCGGGATAAGTTTGTTCTCCGTTGCCTTTATCGTCGTAACACTCTCTATGTTAGCTCGAGTAAGAAGCAAGCCTGTGACCACTGGGATGGAAGCGGTGGTCGGTGAGACAGGCAAGGTAGTCAGCGGTTTTCCTGGCGCGGGGCGAGTGCTTGTTGCTGGCGAAATTTGGCAAGCTCAATGCACCAGTGAACTGCAAGCAGGGCAGAATATCAGAGTCACCAAGCTAACAGGGCTTTCTTTAGATGTTGAAGCTCTTCCTGATGAGACATCATCGAAAATTGGTTAGTGCTTGATGAGAGGATCAACTCGAAAGAATTATTCATTGTTGAGTCATCGTTACCATTAGGGGGCGGTTATGTTTATACACACTATAGGTATTGTCATCGTGCTGGTTGTCTTGCTGATCGCCAGTATGTTCAGAGTACTACGCGAGTACGAGCGTGCAGTGGTCTTCTTCCTCGGGCGCTTTTATGACGTGAAAGGGCCAGGATTAATTATCATCATTCCTTTCATTCAACAAATGGTGCGAGTCGATCTACGAACCATTGTATTGGATGTTCCCACACAAGATTTGATCACCAGAGATAACGTGTCAGTGAAGGTTAACGCTGTGGTTTACTTCAGAGTGCTGGATCCTAAGATGGCGATCAATAATGTTGAGAACTATCTCGAAGCGACCAGTCAGCTTTCTCAAACCACACTGAGATCGGTTTTAGGTCAGCATGAGTTAGATGAATTGTTGTCTGAACGTGAAGAGCTCAACAGAGATCTCCAATCGATTCTTGATCAACACACCGATAACTGGGGGATCAAGATCGCCAACGTTGAGATCAAGCATGTCGATCTGGATGACAGCATGGTGCGTGCTCTGGCTAAACAAGCAGAGGCAGAACGTTCTCGTCGAGCTAAGGTAATACACGCGACTGGTGAGCTTGAAGCATCCACCAAGCTAAGGGAAGCCGCCGATGTGCTAAACAAAGCGCCTAATGCCATCCAATTGCGTTATATGCAGACATTGACCGAAGTGGCGAATGAGCGTACCACCACCATCGTATTTCCCATGCCTGTCGATTTAGTGGATAAAATCACTGATCCAATAAAAGCGACGCTAAATGAGGCTGCGATTAAGAAAGCGATGAAATCCGATGATTAGCCAGGGTTTCTAGCGGCAATAAAAAAGGCGCCACATCTGTGGCGCCTTTTGAATTTAACGTCGTGTTTAGTAGGTGCTAACCATTACTTCTGTGTTGCCGCTTTCATCGGCGCAACGAACTCTGCTAGTGTTTTAAGCATTTCTTCTGGTTGTTCAACGTTGTTTTCAATGATTTTCACAACCGCTGAGCCAGAGATTGCGCCGGCAGCACCTGCTTGAATAGCTTCTTTTACCTGCTCAGGAGCCGAGATACCGAAACCAAGCAGTGCCGGTGGCGCATCAAACTTGTTCAAACGGTCAAGCAGTGCGGTTACTGGCATGTTTGCTTTAGTTTCTGCGCCTGTTACGCCAGCACGAGAAAGTAGGTAAGTGTAGCCACCACCTAGTTCTGAAACAGACTTGAGCGTTTCATCACTCGCTGTTGGCGGAGCAATGAAGATTGGGTGAACACCAAACTTCTTCGCTGCCGCAACAAACTCACCACTTTCGTTGGTTGGTACGTCTGCAATCAATACTGAATCGATACCAGCATTCGCACAACGCTCGTAGAAGTTCTCAATACCACGTGCGTAAACCAAGTTCGCGTACATCAGTAGGCCAATTGGTAGCTCTGGGTATTTCGCGCGGATTTGACCAATAAGATTAAAACACACATCCGGCGTTACTTTAGAATCTAACGCACGAATGTTCGCACCTTGGATTGTTGGACCATCAGCCAGTGGATCTGAGAATGGGATACCAAGTTCAAGGGCGTCAGCACCTGCTTCAACCAAAGTTTCCATGATCTTAATAGACTGTTCAGCGTTAGGATCGCCAACCGTTACGAATGGTACAAATGCACCCTGATTCTTTTCAGCTAAGCGAGTGAATAGTGATTGATAGCGATCCATTATAGTGCTCCTTTCTCTTTAAGGATGTCGTGTACAGAGAAAATGTCTTTGTCACCACGACCAGACAAGTTAACGACTAATAGTTGTTCTTTTTCTGGTTCGTCGTGAGCCATTTTAATTGCATGAGCTAAAGCATGAGATGACTCTAGCGCTGCGAGGATACCTTCATTACGTGCGATAGATTGGAACGCTTCTAGCGCTTCATCATCGGTTACGTTTTCGTATTCAGCACGGCCAATTGCGTTCAGGTGCGCGTGTTGAGGGCCAACTGATGGGAAATCTAGCCCCGCAGATACAGAGTAAGACTCTTCTACTTGGCCGTTCTCATCTTGCATCAACGGTGCTTTCATACCAAAGAAGATACCCGTTTTACCATGTTTAAGCGGCGCGCCGTGTTGGTCGGTATCAATACCTTTACCCGCTGGCTCAACACCGATTAAGCGAACCGTTTCTTCTTCGATAAAATCAGCGAACATACCGATAGCGTTTGAACCGCCGCCAACACAAGCGATAACAGCATCAGGAAGGCGACCTTCACGAGCTAGAATTTGGTTCTTGGTTTCTTCACCAATCATGCGTTGGAAGTCACGAACGATGGTTGGGAATGGGTGAGGACCTGCAGCCGTACCTAGTAGGTAGTGTGCATCTTCATAAGTTGCAGACCAGTCACGAAGTGCTTCGTTACATGCATCTTTTAGCGTAGAAGAACCAGAATGAACAGGGATAACCTCTGCGCCCATTAGCTTCATACGGAACACGTTCGGGCTTTGACGTTCAACGTCTTTAGCACCCATGTAAACGCGACACTTAAGACCCAATAGAGCACAAGCGAGAGCCGTCGCAACACCGTGTTGACCCGCACCTGTTTCAGCGATGATTTCATTTTTGCCCATACGCTTAGCAAGTAGAGCCTGACCAAGTACCTGGTTGGTTTTGTGTGCACCACCGTGAAGTAGGTCTTCACGTTTTAGGTAAAGTTTGGTCTTTGTACCTTTAGTTAGGTTGCGAGTTAGCGTTAGTGCCGTTGGACGACCCGCGTACTCTTGAAGAAGCGTCATGAATTCACTGCGGAACTCAGGATCGGCTTGTGCATCGATAAATGCTTGTTCAAGTTGGTCTAGTGCTGGCACTAGGATCTGCGGTACGTATTGACCACCGTATTCACCGAAGTAGGCATCGAGTTTAGCCATTATCTTATTCCTTCAATTCTATTGGCGTGTCTTCACACCAAGTCTTTTAGTCTTGTTTGAGCCTCGCTAAGGCAAAGCTCACAAATATGTTTTAATTTCCGCTTTCTAGCTCTAGTGCTGATTATTGCTTTTAAAAGCCTGACTAGTAATTACGAATCTCTGCAAAAGCGCGTTGCAGTTTGTCTGCGTCTTTTTTACCTGGAGCAGATTCAACACCAGAATTTAGGTCTAACCCTAAACAGCCCAACTTAGCCGCTTGGTTAGCATTTTCTGGGTTTAGACCACCGGCCAACATGATTGCGTTTTGGTTGTTGATCAGGCTCCAATCGAACGCTTGACCGGTACCGCCAGTTTGAGAACCCACTTTAGTATCTAGCAGGTGACGAGTCACGTTGCTTTCCAGTAATTCTGGTAACGCGCTCTCTGCGTCGCAAGCCACACCGTAAGCTTTCCAGATCTCAACTTTTTCAGGCAGTGATTGTTTTAGCTCATCAACATAGGCTTGAGACTCATCTCCGTGCAGTTGTACAGCGAACAAACCGAGCTCAGAAACCGTGTTAGCCACATCTGCCACGCTGTGGTTTTGTAACACACCCACGTAGTTCAATGGCGCACCGCTCATCGTTAAACGAGCCGCTTCGATATCCACATGACGCTTAGACGCTTCCACGAAAATCAGACCACCGAATACCGCGCCAGCTTGATACGCTTTGGCAGCATCGTCAGGATGAGTTAAACCACACACCTTGTTTTCGCCTAGCGTTACTTTACGAACGGCCAGTTCAAGGTTCTTTTCAGCCATAAGAGAGCTACCAATTAGGAAGCCATCTGCAAATGTTGAAAGGTCACGCACTTGTTGGTGTGTGTAGATACCAGACTCTGAAATTACGACTGCATTAGGTGCTAGTTCACGCAGTAGTGGGGCTAGTTCTTTTGTACGATTCAAATCCGTCGACAGGTCACGCAGGTTACGGTTGTTAATGCCGATCACCTTAGCGTTCAGAGCGACTGCGCGATGCAACTCTTCTTCGTTGCTGACTTCAGTAAGGACACCCATGTTGAGTGAGTGAGCAACCTCAGCAAGAGCTTGGTACTCTTCGTCATTCAGCACCGATAGCATCAACAAGATAGCATCTGCCGAGTAGTGACGAGCTAAGTAAACTTGGTAGGTATCCACCATGAAGTCTTTACACAGGATTGGCTGCTTAGCGATGCTGCGAACCTTAGGTAAAAACTCAAAGTCACCTTGGAAGTATTTTTCGTCGGTCAGCACTGAAATTGCGTTAGCGTGGTTGTTGTAAACCGATGCAATGTAGTCCAGGTCGAACTCGTCACGGATCAAACCTTTTGACGGTGATGCCTTTTTACATTCAGTAATGAAAACCGTCTGTTCGCCGCTCAGTGCATCATAAAAACTGCGGTCTGCTGCGGTTAACGCTGCTTTAAATCCTTCCAGTGGCTGAGCTTGTTTACGCGCTTCAACCCATTGGTATTTATCACGAACGATTTTTGCTAATACTTCCGCCATTTCAGCTTCTTTAACTGAAACGTGGGTCGACAGTTTTTCGGTAGTCTGTGTCATGTTCTTTGTCTCAATTCGTCGTTCGTTAAGCGTGAGCAGCAAGCTTTTGTACAAGCTCGTAGGCTTTGCCAGAGTTCATCGCGTCAATGGCCTGTTGTGCGTTGGCTTTTAGGTCTTCGTGACCAAATAGGCGCATCAATAGAGCAACGTTTACGGCTACTGCGCCAACTTGGGCTTCAGTGCCTTTACCCGTCAGGATATCTGTTGTGATAGCTTTGTTTTCTTCTGGCTCCCCGCCCTTGATAGCTTCAAGCGGGTGAGTGTTCAAACCAAAGTCTGCTGGTGTCACAGTATATTCGTGAATTGCACCATCTTTAATTTCAGCAACGATGGTTTCTCCGTGAATGGCTACTTCGTCAAGTCCGCTACCGTGAACAACCGCCGCGCGCTTCATACCCATTTGCAGCATGGTTTCTGCGATAGGGCGAACAAGCTCTTTGCTGTAAACACCCATTAGCTCGATGTTAGGGCGAGCAGGGTTAATCAGTGGGCCAAGGATATTGAAGATAGTACGTGTTTTCATCGTTTGACGAACTGGCATCGCGTGACGCACGCCACCGTGGTATTGCGGAGCAAATAGGAATGCTACGCCAAGCTCATCGACAGCCGTACGCGTGTCTTCCGCCGTCATCGCTAGGTTGATGCCAAACGAATCCAGTAGGTCAGAAGAGCCTGATTTGCTCGATACACTGCGGTTACCGTGTTTCGCGACTTTTAAACCACATGCTGCAGCAACGAATGCTGAAGTCGTCGAAATATTAATGGTGTTATGACCGTCGCCACCTGTACCTACGATGTCTGCAAAATCATAATCTGGGCGTGGGAACGGGTTTGCATTAGCAAGCAGTGCTTTCGCCGCACCGGCGATTTCGTCCGGTGTCTCGCCTTTGATTTTCAGTGCAGTCAGTGCAGAAGCCATCAGGATTGGGTCTAGTTCACCCTTGATGATAACGTCGAATAACTGTTGGCTTTCTTCTTGAGTAAGAGACTGCTGTTCGTAAAGTTTATTAATCTGTTCCATGATCGTTTCCTAGTTAGCCTTTTTATCAAGAGTGTCGTTCTTCTCAAGAGCCCATTCGATAGCGTTCGCTAGAAGCGTTGCACCGTAGGTTGTCATAATTGATTCTGGGTGGAAT
Organism: Vibrio sp. 070316B; assembly: GCF_013114115.1. Lineage (NCBI taxonomy): Bacteria > Pseudomonadati > Pseudomonadota > Gammaproteobacteria > Vibrionales > Vibrionaceae > Vibrio > Vibrio sp. 070316B. The sequence goes on from NZ_VTYC01000050.1 coordinate 8,938, forward strand.
TGGAATCCACATACTTTGTCTTGTTCTTGAACCACAGACATGACCAAACCATCGACTTCAGCGGTTACCGTTAGGCTATCTGATACATGGGTAGCAACCAGAGAGTGGTAGCGAGCAATAGCCAGTGGAGAAGGTAAGCCTTGGTAAGTCGCATGATTTTGGTGCTCCATCATCGACACCTTACCATGAATGATTTCGCCTGCGCCTGCAACGGTGCCTCCATAAGCTTCAACGATCGCTTGGTGACCTAAGCAGATACCAATCATTGGCACCTTGCCTTTTAGCAGCTGAATTAACTCAGGCATGCAGCCCGCGTCTGCTGGAGCGCCAGGACCTGGTGAAAGTAGAGCAACAGGGTTGTCTAGTTCGTTGATTGCCGCTTCCACTACCTTTGCAGAGATGTTGTTACGGTATATTTTTACGTTGTGACCCAATGAGCGGAACTGGTCTACAAGGTTGTAAGTGAACGAGTCGAAGTTATCGATGAATACAATATCAGCCATGATTACGACTCCTTCTTGTTAGAGATGGTTTTAGTATGTGCAGCTTGAATCGCTGAGATGACCGCTTGCGCTTTGCCGCGAGTTTCATCGGCTTCTGCTTGTGGATCTGAGTCGAACACTACACCTGCGCCAGCTTGCACTTGTGCCACACCACCTTCAACGTAAGCAGAACGAATTACGATACAGGTATCTAACGTGCCTTCACCTGTTAGGTAACCTACCGCACCGCCATAGCTACCACGACGCGTTTTTTCTACATCACGGATAAGCTGCATTGCACGGATTTTTGGCGCGCCTGTTAGGGTGCCCATATTCATACAAGCTTGGTAAGCGTGTAGGGCATCTAAATCTTCACGTAGCTGACCAACAACACGAGAAACCAAGTGCATGACATGGCTGTAGCGGTCTACTTTTAGCAGGTCTGCCACGTGGCGAGTGCCGGCTTCGGCAATACGTGCCACATCGTTACGTGCTAGGTCGACAAGCATCATGTGCTCAGCGTTTTCTTTCTTGTCGGTGCGCAGTTCAAGCTCGATACGGCTGTCTAGGTCGAAATCGATTTGACCATCAGGACGCTTACCGCGACGACGAGTCCCCGCAATTGGGTAGATCTCAATTTGGTTGGTTTCAGTTTCGTATTTCAGCGCGCTTTCTGGAGAAGCACCAAACAGCGTAAATAGCTCATCTTGCATGTAGAACATGTAAGGGCTTGGGTTGCTTTGCTTAAGCTCTTTGTAAGCGGCTAGTGGAGCAGGGCAAGGCAGCGTGAAGCGGCGTGATGGTACGACTTGGAACACATCGCCTTTTACTACGTATTCTTTTAGGTCACGAACCGTTTGACAGAAATCTTCATCAGAAACGCTTGGTACCGCTTCCACGTTGTCTAGTGGCGTCACTTCCGTGATGGCTTTGAGTGACTGACATTGTGTTTGAATGTCGGCTAAACGCTCAGTTAGTTGTGCTTTGATGCTGTCGTCTTGAGCGAACAAGCTTGCGTGAAGCAGACCTTGGTTCTCTTGGTGGTCGAAACGAAGCAGGGTTTCAGCCACGTAGAATACAAAGTCAGGGCAGTTGTTGGTTGCTTCAGCATCGCCTAGCGGTTCAAAGTTCGCCACGATGTCGTAAGCGAATAGGCCAGCCATGAATAACGCGTGCTTATTATCAGCGTCTTGCTCAAAGCTGTGCTGAACCAAACGTAGTGCATCGAAAGAAGAAGCTTCTCTTAAGCGTGAGTCTTCGTCTAATTCGTTGCTCGGCTCAACAAAAGTCAGCGTCAGTAAGTTATCCGTCAAATCAGATTTAATCTCTGCTTTCACGTTTTGAGTTAGGTGTTCGATAAGCGCTTGACCGTTTTTAGTCAGGGCTTGAAAGGTTACTTCATGTTCGCGGCATACAATGCGAACAGCAGAGTCGATAAGGAGTAGGCTTGTCAGGTTCTGTTTAGATTCAATCTCAGCAGATTCCAACAGCAAACTGTCTGTTTTGTTTTCACACAAGGTATGGAAAACACTGGTTGGATCTTGCGAGTAAGGAACTGAAGAATTGATGACCTCAATGGTTCCCAGCTTTTTGATTTCAATGGCCTTGTTCACAAGACCTCCTTTATGATTCTTTAAATTTCCTGCCGTACATAGTCGCATAAAGATACCTTTCACCCAATCTAGAATATGGTCAATTCGATGATTTGTTAGTCAGTTGAATGTGAGATGTTCGACAAATTAAAAAGCCCGCTATGGAAGCGGGCTTAGTGATAACTTTTTTATAAACAAACTGTTTAATTAGAAGTATACGTTAGCCCACCAAGAACTTGTCCAAGTGCGCCACCAATTAAGCTCTGAACTTGCTTCTACTGAAGAAAGTTCTAAAACTTTATCTTTATGGTCTTGGTTAAATTCTTGTAACATGGTGAACCTATCAAATGTGATACTTCGTATTTGTGTACTAGTTAACTAGTTTTCTGCTTGCGGGTCAAGTGTGTTGACACAAATATAACGATAAAAATTGAAAACAATGAAAAAGAATATATGAGAATTGATCTACATAGTCATACAACAGCCTCAGATGGCCGACTTACTCCACCTGAGCTAATTGACCGAGCGCTAAGCTTTAACATCGAAGCGTTAGCGATTACAGATCATGATACGACGGATGGGCTTGCTGAAGCGCGCAACTATATTGCGGATAACAATCTTCCTATTCAGCTGATTAACGGCATCGAAATCTCCACAGTATGGCAAAACAAAGATATCCACATTGTCGGTTTAAACGTTGACCCTGAGTCTCCAGAGCTGAAAGCTCTTATTGAACAACAGAAGCAGCACCGTATTGGCCGTGCCGAACTGATTGCCCAGCGCCTTGAGAAAGCAACACGCGAAGGGGTATTAGAAGAGGTTAAGTTGATTGCTGGCGATGCACCGATCACTCGCGCCCATTTTGCTAAGTGGCTAGTCGATAACGGTTATGCGAAAACCATGCAGCAAGTGTTCAAAAAGTTTCTTACTCGCAATAACCCGGGTTACGTGCCACCAACTTGGTGCTCAATGAGTGATGCTGTCACGGCCATTCACGCCGCTGGTGGGCAAGCGGTATTAGCGCACCCAGGCCGATATGGTTTTACTGCTAAGTGGGTTAAGCGTCTACTGACTGCATTTGTTGAGGCAAAAGGCGACGCGATGGAAGTGGCACAACCTCAACAAGCACAACAAGAAAGACGCACTCTTGCGGATTATGCTATACAATACAAACTATTAGCCTCCCAAGGCAGCGACTTCCATTATCCATCTCCTTGGATGGAACTTGGACGCAATCTCTGGCTACCTTCTGGGGTCGAAGAAGTATGGAAAGATTGGGAGTTTCAAACGGTTTCACCATCTGATAGCGATGTCAGTATCTAAGTGAAGCAGCTCCTTCTGATGATAGAGTCGAGAGATTCGATAACGAGGATCAATAATGAGCCAGTTTTTTTATGTACACCCAGATAACCCACAAGCACGTTTAATCAATCAAGCGGTTGCGATTGTTCGTAATGGCGGTGTTGTGGTTTATCCAACAGACTCAGGCTATGCGCTGGGTTGTCAGCTTGAGAACAAACAAGCACTAGAACGTATTTGTAAGATTCGTCGTATCGACGATAAGCATAACTTCACTCTGTTATGCCGTGACTTGTCTGAGCTGTCACTGTATGCACGCGTAGATAACGTTGCTTTTCGTCTGCTTAAGGCTCATACGCCAGGTGCTTATACGTTTATTTTTAAAGCGACCAAAGAAGTGCCAAAGCGTTTGATGAACGCGAAACGTAAAACCATTGGTATTCGTGTACCAGACAACAAGATCGCTCTAGACCTGTTAGAAGCGATGGGTGAGCCATTGATGTCTACGTCTCTTATCTTACCGGGTAATGAGACAACAGAGTCGGATCCAGAAGAAATTCGCGACAGCCTAGAACACGCTGTTGATGTTATTTTGAATGGTGGCTACTTAGGTGAACAACCGACCACAGTGATTGACTTCAGCGACGATGATGCTGTCATTCTGCGCCGTGGTGCCGGTGATCCAGCGCCGTTTGAATAATCGCATTACTGGTTAACAGTCTGTAACGATACAGAGCGCCTGCCATAAGTAAATAACAAGTGCTTTTTGGCAGGTAATTTGCGATAATACGCGACCGCGATTTGGTCGCGAAAAATTCATTCGACGTCTGTGAAGACGACAATTAGGTAGAAAAGAGTAAATGAGCGAAAAATTACAGAAGGTTTTAGCGCGAGCTGGTCACGGTTCTCGTCGTGAACTAGAAGGTTTAATCAAATCTGGCCGTGTAAGTGTTAACGGGCAAGTTGCGAAACTGGGCGAGCGTCTTGAAGACGAGAACTCAGTGATCCGTATCGATGGCCATACTGTTTCAGGTAAAGCGTCTGAAGAAGTGGTTTGTCGTGTACTTGCTTACTACAAACCTGAAGGTGAGCTATGTACTCGTCATGATCCTGAAGGTCGCCGCACAGTTTTCGATCGTCTACCTAAGATCCGTGGTTCTCGTTGGATTTCGGTTGGTCGTCTTGATGCGAACACGTCTGGTCTTTTGCTTTTCACAACCGATGGTGAACTTGCAAACCGTCTAATGCACCCAAGCCGTCAGGTTGAGCGTGAGTACCTAGTACGTGTATTTGGTGAAGTTACTGAGCAGAAGGTTAAGAACCTTGTGCGCGGTGTTGAACTAGAAGACGGCATGGCTCGTTTCGAAGATGTGGTTTACGCTGGTGGTGAAGGTATGAACCATACTTTCTACGTAGCGATTAACGAAGGTCGTAACCGTGAGGTTCGTCGTCTTTGGGAATCACAAGAAACAACAGTAAGCCGCTTGAAGCGTGTACGTTACGGTGATATCTACCTTGACAAGAAACTGCCTCGTGGCGGTTGGAAAGAGCTAGATCTTCAAGAAGTAAACTACCTGCGTGAGCTTGTAGAACTTAAGCCAGAGAAAGAGACACTGTTGGACCTTGATCCTTCAAACACTTCTCGCAAGCGTGAGCGTTCTCGTAGCCAGAAAATTCGTCGTGCTGTTAAGCGTCACGAAGAGCGCGCAAATGCGCCAAAAGGCCGTAGCAACCAAGCTAAACGTAAGAAGCCAGCTACTCGTGGTACTACAACACCTGATTCAGGTCGCAGTGCACCAGCAGCAAAAGGCAAGCCTCAGGCTAACAAAAGCAAGCCAAAGATGAACAATGGTCGTCCAGCTAAACCAGCTAAGCCAAGAACACGTCAGTAATTACATGACTTCTTAAGCTTAAAGCGTTATTGTTTTAAAGCACTGAATACTAAAAAACCTGCTAACTTAGCAGGTTTTTTTACATCTGAACAAATAGAAGATGCGGGATGCGAGTAACCGAGTATCGAAAACATGCTGCCATAAACGCAGTAAGCGTGCTCTTCGCATCTCTTATCTCGTTTACGCGCATCTATAATCTGTTCGTATCTCGTATCTTCTACTTATGATTCGAAAAGTTATCACCCTTCGCCAAGCGGTCGTAAAGCACCACGTTCACAGATGCAGCGAGGTTCATGCAACCATTGGTTGGAACGTAAATCGTGTCGCGGCAGAAATCAGTGATCTCTTTCTTTAGCGTGCCATCTTCTGGGCCAAAAATATAAAACGCGCGTGGTGGGTGTTTGTAATCCGGTAGAGGCTTCGCACCTTCAATCAGATCAACGGCCACAGGCACGCAGCCTACTGGAATAATGTCTTTCAGCTCTTCAACGCCAATCAGTGGCAGCTCTAAGTGCTTCTCTTTGGTGTCGGTATGGAATTTTCGCGCATGATCGTAGCGTGTGCCTGTGTAGAACACAGAGTTAGCGCCGTAGCAGCCAGCCGCTCGCATTACAGAGCCTACGTTTTCAGGCGTCTTTGGGTTAACTAGGCCAATGCAGGCATAGCCTTTGGATTGTGTGTCTGTTTTTGCTTTGGTCATATCAGTGAATATAAAGTTGATAAAGAAAGAGAGTTCTCATGCAGGGAAGTAGCGTGATAAAAATAGCCGAGCAAGTGGCTCGGCTAGATTTTTAACTCGTTTACATGAGTGCTTGTTTACTCATGAAGTTGAGCGTTAGCAGTCGAATTAGTCGCGCTTCCACAGCATGTGACAGAACTTATGCTCCGGGTCACGGCTGATTAGCATTCGAGCAAATACGTCGTCTAGAACGTCATCAGCTTCATTCACAAGACCAATGCGCACTTCTGCGTAGATTTCTTTGTCGACTTCAAAGCCAACATGTTCAACCCAATCATCACCTGTTTCAACAAGCTCTGCAGCGCCACGGTCTTCAAACTGAGCCGTGAATAGAATCACATCTGCAGGTTCAAGGTTATCGGGTGCCATCTCTAGGAAGATGTCGTATGCAGTATCAATTGCGTCGTCATAAGACATTAGGTCGTTAGCTTCGGTCATAATAAGTATCTTAGCTTGCGCGGTTCATGTATTTACGTTCAGCAGTGTTTACTACTACTTTGTCGCCAGTCGCGATGTACTCAGGCACTTGGATAGTAAGACCTGTAGAAAGACGAGCAGGCTTAGTACGAGCAGACGCTGATGCACCTTTGATTGAAGGGTCAGTCTCTTCGATAACTAGCTCAACAGACGTTGGTAGCTCAAGTGTTGCTGCGTTGCCGTCGATAAGGATAGCGTACATACCTTGAGTGTCTTCGTTGATGAACAGTAGTTCGTCTTCGATAGTTTCACCGTTGAAGATGAATTGTGTGTAATCTTCGTTGTCCATGAAGATGTACTCGTTGCCATCAACGTAAGAGAACATTACTGCACGCTTTGTTACATCGATCGTTTCAACGATTTCGTCAGCCTTGTGGCGAACTTCAGTTTTAACGCCAGTTGCTACGTCGTTACCACGGAAACGGTAAATCTTTTGACCGCCACGGCCACCTGGTGTTGTTACTTCGATATCTTTAACAATGACTGTTTTGCTTTCTACTGTGATAGCAAAACCTTTTTTAATTTCACTTGCTCTAGGCATTTTGTGTTTGTCCTTAGTGGGTCTATCCGCTGATTATATCTCGGAGATGCTATAAATAGGAATAGCTTGAATCATAAAGTCACCTAAGCGATCATAGAGTCACAGTTAAATCATGATTTTATTTGCCGAAACGACCTATGCAGTTACCTGTTATTGACCCTACACAGCCTTTTCAACCCGAATTTCAACCTGTGGTTAACGATCTGATTACCTTCTTAAAAGGTGGGCTGGGTTCTAATCTTCACAGTGTCTATATTTATGGCAGTGTTGCTCGCAAGCAAGCTGTAGCTGGTCGCTCAAATCTTGACGTGGTTGTGGTGACACACCGTCCGTTTCCTGAGCAGCGAACTACGCTGTTAAACACCATTAAATGGCGCTTCCAAAAGAGCTTTCCTCAAGTCACTCAAGTGGCAATAAAAACCACATTGGTGAGTGAAGTGGTCGACTTCGACAATATCTTCACGTGGGGTTTTATGCTCAAGCACCTGTCGGTGTGTGTATACGGTGAAGACTTATCAGATTGTTATGGTGATTTCGAAACCAGTTGGGAAATAGCCAAGCATTGGAATATGGACGTTGAAAACTGGTTAGCGGTATATCGAAACAAAATTGCGCGAGCAACAACGCCTGAACAGCAAGTCGCAGCGCAAGTGATCATCGCCAAGAAGCTGCTACGTGCGAGCTACTCTTTGGTAATGTATCGTGATAAGTATTGGTTTGATAACCCCGTTGCTTGTGGTCAGCAGTTCTTGAAGTATCACCCAGACAGAGAAGTCGAAATCCAACGACTGGGTATATTGCTTTCAGGCCGACCGATTCCGAAACGTTCAGTGATTGGCATTCTGGATGGGTTTGGGGAATGGCTGGTTAAGCAATATCAGAAAACAGAGTTTCGAATCGGATAGAACTTCGTAACCTACAGATATAAAAAGCAGAGCGAATTGAACATTCCTCTGCTTTTTTGTTTTGATTGAACCTCGATACGAATCTTAGAATAAGCCTAATTGCTGCCCACTGACTCTCTCAAAATCTAAACCAATGAAAGGCAAGATTGCTTCTGCCACCGGTTTAATCTGCTTATCGATGTAATGCTGATAATCGATACCACTCTTCAAATACTCTTTGGGCTCTGGGCCATTCAAGGTAATCAAGTATTCAATACGTCCTTTGTTTTGGTACTGAAGTGGGCGCCCTAGTTTTGCATTGACCTCATCAGCCATTCTGGCAGCCCGAACTTGTGGCGGAATGTTCTTTTGGTACTCATGCAACTTGCGACGCAGGCGCTTTTGGTAAACCAGCAAGTCGTCATGCTTACCTGCTGAAGTCTCATCAACAAACTGTCTGACGTAGTCGGTTGGGTCTTGGTCGTGGAAGACCATTTCATACAAGGTTTGTTGGAACTGTTGCGCGAGTGGTGTCCAGTCTGTTCGCGCACTCTCAAGCCCTTTGAAAATGATCTTCTCTTGGTCGCCTTGGTTGATTAAACCTGCATAGCGCTTCTTCGAGCCTGTTTCCGAACCACGAATGGTTGGCATCAGGAACTTTCGATAGTGGGTCTCGTATTCTAATTCAAGAATTGAGGCCAGGTTATAGGTCTCTTTCAGGTGCTCAGTCCACCAGTTGTTAATATAAGCGACCAGTTTATGGCCAATCTCGTCAGCTTGCTCTTGGTCATAACTGCCATTGAGGGAAACGAAGGTCGAGTCGGTATCCCCATAAATTACTTGGTAGCCCTTGTCTTCGATCAGAACTTTGGTTTGTTTCATGATTTCATGACCACGCATCGTGATTGATGACGCCAAGCGAGTATCAAAGAAGCGGCAGCCAGAGGAACCTAACACGCCATAGAAAGAGTTCATGATGATCTTAATGGCTTGAGAGAAGGCTTTTTCGTTGTTCTTCTTTGCGACGTCACGAGCAGCCCAAAGGTTTTCGATCATCTCTGGTAAGAAGTGTTTGGTGCGGTGAAATTGCCCACCGCGAAACCCATCAACGGCTTGGTCTTCTGCTGGGCCGATTTCCAATTTCAACCCTTCGATTAACCCCATAGGGTCAATCAAAAATGAACGAATGATGGACGGGTATAGGCTTTTGAAGTCGAGCACCAGAACGGAGTCATACAGGTTAGGGATGGAGTCCATCACATAGCCACCAGGGCTAGCAATCCAGTTCTCTGGCTCTAGGTTCGGGGCAACATAACCTGCTCTGTGTATCTGAGGTAAATATAAATTGGTAAAGGCTGCAACAGAGCCGCCAACACGGTCTAGCTCAACTCCGGTCAAGCGAGAGCGCTCTATAACGAAATCGAGTAGGTGGGTGTGTTCGAAGATTCGATTTACCAACACACAGTCTTGCAGGTTGTACTTGGCTAGTGAGGGCTTATCGAACTTGAACATTCGATTAATCTCATCCATACGGTCATGAACGTTATGGATATCCTTACCTTCACCGAGTAGTTCGCGTGAGACTGATTCAAGTGACCATGAGCGAAAGTGATAGGTCGCCGTTTTAAGCATATCGATGCCATCTAAGACAACACGCCCTGGAATAGTAATGAAGCCTTGTTGGCTTTGTGCTGAGCTACGGAAGAAGCTAGGTTGATTATCTCGACCGATATTGAGCTTCACTTCGTTCCATTCTGCGCGCTTGTGCAGCAGCCTGAAATCGAAGTCAATGACATTCCAACCAATGATGATGTCGGGGTCAAATTCAGAGAACCATGCGATCATCGCTTCGAGCAGTGCTTTCTCATTAGCGACCCACTGGATCTTGGTTTCGGCTTGTTGTGGCTCCCCAATCATGATCACTCGGCTGTCCATCGGGCTGTCTAAACCAATAGAGTAGAGCACGCCTTTTTCTGAACATTCGATATCCAGAGAAACCATCGAAAGCGTGGGTAAGTAGTTACCCGCTCTGCACTTAGCATTGGAGACTCGACGATGTTGATTTTTTTGTACCGCCGTTCCAGTAAACTCGATACTTCCTTTGATAAAACGTTCCATTAGGAAGCGATCCGCAAGGCGAATATCGCTCTCAAAAGTCTGGATTTCTTCGTTGTTAAAGGCTTGTGCCAACCCAAAACTGCTTCTTGATAGTGAGGTATAACAAGCCGCGAGAGGGGTTTGTTCGAAGGTCGCGATCTCAAGCGGTTTAAATTGGCAGTCTATCGACCCTTTAGTCGCAATAACCTCACAAGCGGCCACATCAGATTGAGCAACAAAAAAAACCGGCTTTTCGTTTTGAATAGTCAGAAGAGTAGGGCCTTGTGGCGTGCTTAACCACAAGTCGATTTGTGTACGCCCAGAAAAATCTCTCGCCTGTCTTGTAAGTACAAAGCCTTGCTGAATATCCAATGTAATAACCTATTGATATGGGGGAGTGAATTCTACCATCTAGCGCCAGGTTACGCACAATAGGCTGCGAAGATAGTCATTAAATACTTGTTAACAGCAGTAGATAACGGGACTCTGTAAGCAAAAAAGTGAAATAGTCGAGAATGGCCATTTAATGGTATTGAAAATATCTTTATCTTATGTAATTTTATTGGGTGTTGTTTTAACTAGTTGATTTTTAGTGAAAGCTTATGATTTTAGTTTACTTGTTTATAAATAAGTACTTGCTAAAGTTAGTGTTTCAGCACATATTCAACAGAGCTTTTTTTTAGTAATTAAGTTAAGATGTACTCAATGCTGCGATCCACTGTTCCTTTGTCCGATTGTTTCAAACAGATGAAACGACACAGTGGTTGCAGAGCCAATTAATAGTGTGGAGATACAAGTTTGATAAATGTTTTCCTTGTAGATGATCACGAGCTGGTTCGCACAGGGATACGACGTATTATTGAAGACGTCCGTGGAATGAACGTAGCAGGGGAAGCTGAAAGCGGTGAAGATGCTGCAAAATGGTGTCGTACTAACAATACTGACGTTATTTTGATGGATATGAATATGCCTGGTATTGGTGGCTTAGAAGCAACCAAGAAGATCTTGCGTTTCAACCCTGATGTTAAAATCATCGTTTTAACTGTTCATACGGAAAATCCGTTTCCAACTAAAGTGATGCAAGCTGGAGCTGCTGGTTACCTTACTAAAGGGGCAGGTCCGGATGAAATGGTCAATGCAATTCGAGTGGTCAACAGTGGCCAACGATACATTTCACCAGAAATTGCGCAGCAGATGGCTTTGAGCCAGTTCTCGCCTGCGTCTGAAAATCCATTCGCAGACTTATCTGAACGTGAACTTCAAATCATGATGATGATTACCAAAGGTCAGAAAGTGACGGATATTTCAGAACAACTCAATCTAAGTCCTAAGACAGTCAATAGTTACCGCTACCGTTTGTTCAGCAAACTGGATATCAGTGGTGATGTAGAGCTGACGCACTTAGCGATTAGACATGGAATGTTAGACACTGAGACCCTTTAACACTGAGATCGTATAGTGACCAACTTGTTTGACTCAGTCTCATTCCTCAAGACAGTAACCGAGCAGCCCGGCGTTTATCGAATGTATAACGCTGAGGCTGTCGTTATTTACGTCGGTAAAGCTAAGAACCTCAAAAAACGCCTTTCTAGTTATTTCCGTAAAAAAGTCGACAGTGAAAAAACACGCGCTCTAGTCAGCAACATCGACAAGATTGATGTCACTGTAACGCACACGGAAACCGAAGCTCTTATTCTTGAGCACAACTACATCAAGCAGTACCTGCCAAAATATAACGTGCTCCTGCGTGATGATAAGTCGTACCCTTATATCTTCATTAGCGGTCACAAGCATCCTCGTTTGTCGATGCACCGTGGTGCTAAAAAGAAAAAAGGTGAATACTTTGGTCCTTACCCTGACTCCGGCGCTGTGCGTGAGACACTACACTTAATCCAAAAAATCTTCCCTGCTCGCCAATGTGAAGATACGGTTTACGCCAACAGAACGCGTCCTTGCTTGATGTATCAGATTGGCCGTTGTGCTGCGCCATGTGTTAGCTCAATCATTTCTGACGAAGAGTACAGCGAACTGGTCGACTATGTTCGTTTATTCCTGCAAGGAAAAGATAAGTTAGTGCTTGAAACGCTCATTGAGAAAATGGATACAGCAAGCCGTGAGCTTCGTTTTGAGCAAGCTGCGACTTTCCGTGACCAGATCCAAGCGATTCGACGCGTGCAAGAACAGCAATACGTCTCTGACGATTCCATGGAAGATATGGATGTGTTGGGCTTTGCTCAAGAGAATGGCGTGGCGTGTATTCATATTTTGATGATTCGCCAAGGCAAAGTCTTGGGCAGTAGAAGCCATTTTCCTAAAATTCCAAACAATACGGTACGTGAAGAAGTTTTCTCTAGCTTCTTAAGCCAGTATTACCTAGCACATAATGAAGCGAGAACCATTCCAACTCGTTTGATTCTAAATGCTGATTTGATGGAAGACGTCACTCCTATTCAGGAAGCCTTGTGTGAAGTAGCGGGTCGCAAGATCCACTTCAACACAAACCCTTCCGGTACTCGTGGTCGTTATCTTAAATTGTCGAACACTAATGCGTTAACGGCGATTACCACTAAGATTAACCACAAAATGACGATTAATCAGCGTTTCAAAGAACTTCAAGAAGTGCTGTCGATGGATGCGATTAAGCGCATGGAATGTTTCGATATCAGTCATACCATGGGTGAAAGTACCATCGCATCTTGTGTGGTGTTCAATCAAGAAGGCCCTGTTAAGCCCGAATATCGTCGTTACAACATCACAGGAATTACCGGCGGTGATGATTACGCAGCAATGGCTCAGGCGCTTGAGAGACGTTATTCGAAGCAACTTGATGTTGATAAGATCCCAGACATCATCTTTATCGATGGGGGTAAAGGGCAACTTAACCGCGCTCATGAGATTATTTCTCAATATTGGGGAGATTGGCCTTTCAGACCGAGAATGATGGGTATTGCCAAAGGCGTGACGCGTAAACCTGGTTTAGAGACTCTCATTACCCTTGAAGGGGAAGAGTTTAATTTGCCAAGTGATGCTCCCGCTTTGCACCTTATTCAGCATATTCGTGATGAAAGCCATAATCATGCGATTGCAGGGCATAGAGCGAAGCGTGGTAAAACGCGCCGAACCAGTGCCTTGGAAGGAATTGAAGGGGTAGGGCCAAAGCGTCGCCAAGCTTTGCTGAAATACATGGGTGGCTTACAAGAACTTAAGCGTGCAACTGTTGAAGAAATAGCCAAAGTGCCGGGCATTAGTCATTCTTTGGCAGAAAACATTTATCAAGCATTGAAACAATAGTAAAAATCCCGCACCATTAAAGCGCAATTAATAAGAGCCCAATAATATGCGTTTGAATATACCTAACATTTTGTCCTTACTGAGACTATTTTTGATCCCAGTATTCGTTGTTGTTTTTTACCTACCTTACCAATGGGCTCCTTTTGCTGCTGCGATGGTTTTTTGGGTAGCGGGTTTTACTGACTGGTTAGATGGCATGCTTGCTCGTAAGTTAGGGCAAACGTCTCGTTTTGGTGCCTTTATTGACCCAGTCGCAGACAAAGTACTGGTGGCGACGGCTCTTATTTTGATTACCGAGCATTACCACTCAATTTGGGTCACTATTCCAGCTGTGACCATGATAGCTCGCGAGATCATCATCTCTGCGCTTCGCGAATGGATGGCTGAAATCGGTAAACGTGCAAGCGTTGCGGTTTCTTGGGTCGGTAAGGTTAAGACGGTTTCTCAGATGTTCGCGTTGTGGGTGCTTATCTGGCGCTATGACGATTGGATGGTTTGGGTTGGCTATATCGCGCTCTACGTTGCAACGATTCTAACCTACTGGTCGATGGCACAATACTTAATGGCCGCCAAAGACGATTTGTTAGACGAAAAACACCATTGATGAAGAAGCGAGCTGAGGCTCGCTTTTTTGATCTTTAACCTAAGGTCAAATAATCAATACTGGATATCTAATGTGATATAGATCTCTTTTGAATAGCCGATACACGGTGTGTTTTGCACATAAAGTCAGCTATTTAGCCCGTTTAGTATGAAATCTATTCAAACGAATTAAAAATACAAAAATATTATTGACTCATCCGCTCGAATCCGTAGAATGCATCCCGTACCCAAGAGGATGGCAATGAGCGATTCGATTGGAGTTACTAAGGCGCCTTGGCAGAGTGGCTATGCAGCGGATTGCAAATCCGTGGACCTCGGTTCGACTCCGGGAGGCGCCTCCATTATCTCTCTACTTCAAGAGAAGAATAATGAAATGCGACACTAGCTCAGCTGGTAGAGCGCAACCTTGCCAAGGTTGAGGTCACGAGTTCGAACCTCGTGTGTCGCTCCAAATTTTGTATGTTGATTGGTGTCAACATAAGATGGTGTTTTACTTTTCAGTAATCGGCATCGCAATAAAGAATTGCGTGCCCTGGTGGTGGAATTGGTAGACACAAGGGATTTAAAATCCCTCGACGTTCG
>NZ_VTYC01000006.1:0-176213 GCF_013114115.1 Vibrio sp. 070316B
AATCGAACAAGAAGGCACAGTGCTCTTGGGTATCTAAGCCCAGTTAACTTTGAAAAACAATATGTCGCTTAATGCGGTGTCCAGTCTTACTGGAGCAGATCAAAATACACCGTCGGTTGTCTTCCTCAAATAATCGTCGAAATAAAAAAGGGAACATACATTGTATGTTCCCTTTATATTCAGACTTTTATTCAAGCCCTTTTGTTAACAGGCTTACTTTTCAAATCGAATATTATCTAGTTTAAAACTCATTTCTCCTTGAGGCTCAAACACTAAAAGGTTAGTGATCATTGTTGGATCTGCTTGATTCCCAGCAGAAAAACGGTTGTCTCTCTTTAAAATGTCAGCGATTGGAATACGTACCGTCTTCCATTCATTCATTGCTGATAGCGGCACGGTATAGTCACTTGTTTTCGGCCAGCCACTGTCCATCTTAACCAATAGTTCAACCCCGTCGGCCATACTCTCAACTTTCAAATCAAAGACCAGTTCACCCGTTTCTTGCCAATGTGTCACATCTGTTACAGGAGAACGAAAATAGATATTTCCTGAACCTTCTTTCTTATTCACTTGTAGCACTGTTCCACGATCTGGTTCGGTCACCTCTTGATAGTCAACAATATCCAATGGGTCATAACTTGCATAAGCCAAGCTTGCGTTAAGAGTTTCGGTAAAAATTTCCAACGTTGGTCCATCAGCATAACTATCATCGGTTGCTAAGATCTCTGGAGCTTCGTGCCCTATCACTTGTATTGCATGTTCAGAGCGACTTGCACACCCTTTTCCTTTCCAACGATCAACCTTACAACGGTATACTTTTACTGAATCAACTAGCATTGTTTTCGGAAACAAACCTTCGTCGATGCCTTTATCATTTGCGTTCGCTGACCACGCCCCACCGACAGCCAAGTTCAATAACAAATGAAACTTTTCATCAAACGGAGCTGCTCCACTCGCATTAATGAGTTTCCCTTCTTCTGCTTCATATTGGCTGTACCAGCCCTCTTGAGTTTGAGTCGCGTAATGAATATTGTCGACATACCAACGAATTTCACCTTCTTCCCACTCAATCGCGTATGTATGGAAGCCATCAGTTGGGTTCACACCATTTGGCAATATCGCGGCCTGCCCTTTATAAACATTGTCTGGCCAATTTCGTCCGTAATGTAACGTCCCATAGACTCGGCTCTCTAGATCATCATTTTTCGCCCCCGCCGCATCTGAAAGTGTGTTTAGGTTAACCGCTTCCATAATATCGATTTCGCCAGAAGCTGCCCATGTGCCATATATATTGTCGGTTGGCAGCATCCAAATTGCGGGCCATGAACCTTGTCCACCAGGTAACTTTGCTCTGATTTCATAACGGCCATATTTGGTGTCACGCTTGTCTTTTGTGCTAAGCCTCGCAGAAGTATAAGGGAGTGTCTTAGTTGCTCCGCCAATCGTACCTTCAGCATTGTCAGGCCCAGTATGACTTTGCTTCAGCGCGACAATGTGTAAAAAGCCATCTTTAACAAATGCGTTATTAGGATCATCCGTGTAGCACTGTTGTTCATTGTTCCCGCCCCCCCAACAGTTCACTTCTAATGACCAATTACGTTTATTTATTTGCTCGCCTTTAAACTGGTCTTCCCACACCAATTGCCAGTCTGGACTTAAAGTAACTGGAGCATGGGATAGCACTATCGGTTTTTCAGTTTGAGCTAAGTCAGCACTTTCGGATACCGGCAGCTCTATCGCCGTGCAGCCAGACATCAAAGCGGCAGAAATAAAAGACGTTAATATCTTTACCTGATTGGTTAGATCTTGCATTACAACTCCTTGTATCACGACTTTCTAAGCAGGCGACACGTAGTATCGGAGCCCATAACAGAAAGTCGATAAATGAATAACTCCGCGAGCATGGACCCAATATGCCATGCACGACCGTTTCAAAATGAGTATATAAAAGTGCATAGTTCAAAAAAGAGACAATGCTCACCTTAAGAAAGCGCTTTCTTGTTAAGTTTCACATTTTGCTAAAATTCGTTGTGGTTCGTGTAGATTCTCAAGAATTTTTGTGACCTGATTATCTGAATACCATCCTAGAACCCCTTTATTCTCAGGCTTCTATTTTTTATAGCTTACAACTAAGCTCAGAAAAACAGATTCACTTTTATTACAACAAAAAGAAAGCGCTTGCTTGATGTTTGAACGAGTATATGGAAATATTCGAGACCTTACTTTGTCTGCTTAACCTTCAAATTTAGCGTTAAGCAGTTCAGAGTTTTTAAATATTAATCATTGGATTACTAGGCTCTTATTGATCACGAAGGTAATATAGCTTAGTCACTCCTTGTAGAGATAAGGCCACTACCATTGATCACCATTAAAGAAGTATCTGAACTTGCTCAAGTTTCTCAATCAACCGTCTCACGAGCATTAAATGGTCACCCTACGGTGAAGGAAGCCAATCGCGAAAAAGTATTTAAAGCTATTGAGCAACTGGGCTACAAGCCTAATGCTTTTGCACAAGCTCTTGCTTCCAGCCGTTCAAATAGCATTGGCATGCTAGTTGGTTCGCTTGATGGGCCTTTCTATGGGCCATTAATGCATACCGCTGAAGATACCGTTCGCCAAAATAATATTCACTTAATCGTTACAAGTGGCCAGGAATCACGAACCAAAGAGCTCGATTCTATCCAGTTTTTGCAATCTAAACTTGTGGATGGCCTCATTGTTCACTCAGACAAGCTCAGTGATGACGAACTGATCAAAATAGCGAAAGACAGTGAAACAATGATTGTTCTCAACCGTTTTATTCCTGAGATTTCTGATCGCTGTATTTACATTGATAATGAGCTTGGTGGCTACCTTGCAACGAAGCACTTACTTGAGAACGGCCATAAAAAAGTCGCTTGTATCACAGGCCAGTTGAGTAAAGTTGATAGTAGAGATCGCTTTCAAGGGTATCGAAATGCCTTGTTAGAGTTCGGTATCGAATACGACGCAGGGCTGTTTGTAGAGGGACGCTTTGATCATCAAGGCAACCACGAAGCTGCGCGACGCTTGTTAGACCGAGACCCTGAGATCACCGCGATTTTCTGTCAAAATGACAATATCGCGCTTGCTGTATATGACGTAGCAGCAGAGCGAAACCTCATTATTGGGCGAGACCTTTCAGTCGTAGGCTTCGATAACGATACTCATAGCCAGCATATTCGTCCTCGCTTATCGACGGTCGACTTTCCAGTTCATGAGATGGGAGAAGAAGCTGCAAAAGGTGTTTTATCGTTAATTAATAAACGCGACTACCCATTGAAGCACAAACTAACCCCGACATTGATTGTAAGAGAGTCCGTGGCTAAGCTTTGATTTTTGTATATCAAGCACCCCATTTTTTACACTTAAAAGAAAGGCTCTAAGTATTCACTTAGAGCCTTTTTATTTCACTTTAAATTAGAATTAGAGTAACTGGTGCTTTGACAACACGACAACGACTTTCTCAATAAGACCACTACGAGAAAAGAGCTGTGAAGCCATTTCATGGTTTAGCGTTAACGATGCAAATGCCTCACTTGTTCCGTCTTTAAACTGAACTTCAATACCCTGTGTTGGCTCATCATTGAGTTGGTAAATAAACGGTACCTGGCAGTAAGTAAAAGCCAGTTGCCCAGCCTGAACAATAAAGCTCTGCATTTGTCCTTCAATATTTTGGCAGTCAAAAGTCGCCGCTTTTTGTAAGAACTCTTTAGGACTAAGAAGTGAAGGGTTAATTACAATTGTGCCATCAACGACCTCTAGACCTAGCTCTCCAAAACGAGTAATCACTTCTTCCTTAACTTGCCCTGTCATCCCTGGCTGCTGTGCTCCAGAGTGCTTTGGCGTATGAGAATACGGATCCGTCGGAAACGCACCGTAGTTTTCCGGCGTTTTGTTGAAACCAATACCAGCTCTCACTTTGTAATAGTAATCCGCTAATTTAAGAGTTTCCTGGCTATTAGAGTCCATACTCCAAGCATGCTGATAGTTTTCTTGCACAGCTAGCAGCAACTTAGAAACCATATGCCAATAGATACAACCTAAACCTTCATAACCAAACATGGTTCCCGAACGCCCAGTAAAGGCTTTATGGTTGAATACACGCTCATACAAACTAGATACATGACAAAATTCATCATCACTAATTGACGGGTAATCGGCTTTAATTTCATCAATCGCAGCCTGAAGGAAACCTTTGTTTTCAAAGCTTGAATTGAAGTGGTAAGAACCTTTGCTGTCTTGGTTTACTAATCGGTTATCTTTGGCAACAACCATCATGCTTAACAATTTGCTCTGGTCAATGTCTTTAGCGTCTAAACAGTTTTTGTCCATAAAAGAAGCCAGCTCACGGTCAGGGTAAAGCATGAAGCTATTTTGATCAGCACGATACATGTCACTGGCAAACAATTTATCCAACAACTCAACCGCTTGTTTAGATGATAATAGACCCGAGCTCAATACTGCAACTTGCCCTTCTAGCATAGGGTAAAGCTCTTCAACCATTAAGCTCTCACCAGAACAACTCAAGATGTTATACGCATTGTACAAACCGTCTTCACGCAAGTTGTTTGCAATCGTAGAATCTAGGACTTTTAAGCTCGCACCCATCAATTGAACAATCGCTTCTTTCTCAACTTTGGTTTTCCCTGAGAATCCATTGACTCGGTAAACACGCTCACGATAGTTAGCAGCAGATTTAGCCAGCTTAGTCAGCATTGCTTTACGAGTTTGACGAGTTACCGTATCTTGACGAATCTCTGTATTTGCCTCTGAAACAATCTGTGTAACAGAAGACATCCACTCAAACACTTCTTTGGAAATACTGTATGAAGATGGTGACTTCTCTAACAGGCGCTGCATAAAGGCAACATAGCGGCGCATGTAGTACAAGGTTACCATTGACAGACCGTTGCCAACGATAGCGTTGTTTGCATCATTCCATTCTGGACGTTGTGTATTCAGCCAAATACCACCATCAAGCACTAAGTTACTCAATTTTGCCAACAAAGGTACGAGTATCTTCTCCATTAAGTTGACCATATAAACTTCTTGGTCACCCGTCATCAACAAGCGACCGTCACTGCCTAAGCTCTTGACACGTTGCTCTGTCAATTCCTGCAGGTCTTGGTTGAACTCTACGGTATCTTTAGGGTTGTCAAAGAGACCTTGAACTCCACAAAGCTCGTAAGGCACATTGGCATAACTAAAAATGTCACTTTCTAGTAATTCGATAAGGTCGCTTTGCTCAAATTTGTCTGCCAACTCAAGGAATTTTAATAGATAGATGATTTGATGATCGCCCCAGTAACCAATGTTACTCCAAGGGTCATCCGCCTCTAAGAGTTCCCAATCTACACCATCTTTAGTAATTCGATACGGATTGTAACCATCCACCGTTGAAGCATTAACAAACTTAGAGATGAATGATTTGATGAACCCTGGATAACTAAGAGCCATCGCTTCCCAGTTTTGGAAAATATCACGCCAGTTGCCTTGATAAGAAAGTAAGCGTTCGCCATTTTCATCTTTGAGCTTAATCTCATAGTGGTTCCAAGGGCGGCTAGGATCACCATGACGACGTCCAAAAGTAAGCGGTAGATACTCGTAGCTCAATCGAACTAATTGAGAATCTCCTGTCGCTTTAGCGTGCGAAACTAATTCGGAATGGCTGAAAACATCCCCTAACAGATCAAAAAAGTCTTGATGGCGGCCTGCTACCTGAGAGTTGGCCTTTTCCATAGTTTTAACTACGTCAGCCTTTTCTAACATATAGCCGTTTTCAAAAACGCCACCACGCATGTTATTGAACAACACATTGGCATAATGGTGAACGCTGGTATTTTCTTCGGCTGTTATTTGCCACGCATCCGCGCCAGACATTAATGTGATTAATTCATTTTGATTATCTGCAATGCTCTTTTCTAAAGCTAGTGCTAGGTTAGCAGGAACAGAGAGCTCAGATTGAAGCTGACAGATATCGGAATGAGTCTTGTCTATATCAGCGACAATCGACCAAACTTTGGTTTGATGTGCTCGCAGCGTCAGAGACTTATGAACTAAATAACTTCCTCTAATCCCTTTCGTTAAAGGTTCACTCTTAACCGCTCGACCTTTTCTGAACGCATTAACTTGAGCACTCGTCAATAAAATTTGGCTGCTTTCCGTTTCTAAGCTGAAGACTGTCGTCGCTAGCAAAGATTCAGCAGGGTCGGCTCTATCACTCAATTTCGCGTACATGCTGAACAGAGCCAATGAACTACCATCAACTTGTTCATTCCACTTGTACGCATCAACTAATGCACTTCTTGTTTGAAGAGCTGATAACGGAGCACCTGAAGGAAGTATATTTTGTAAGCCATCTAGTGCTTCGACTTTACGCTCGAGGCTCGCTAGATTGGTCAGTTTTGAACGACGAATAAATCCGTATTTTTCACTCGTATTCCAGCTGTATTGGAACTGTAGTTGCAAAGTATGGTTTATCTCTTCAAATACGATTTTGTCTCCAATCGTATTTTTGTAAAGATTGCGTTCAACATCAAAAATACCATCATGGAATGTATTAAACGGTTCCCAAAGTACCACCTTATCGCCATGTTCAATACGGAAGATGGATTTTGACCCAGTGTTTTCCGCATTTTCATGAATATGGTCAACAGACTTGTAAGGAAAAAGCGCATTTTCCGGACGAATGCGTCCAGCTGAAAGGCTGCCTGTTGATGAAATAAATAACCAGTGATCGCTCGACGATACAACGCTAATAAAGAAAGGCGTCATTTGGTCAACATTAGAGATTTGGTAGTAACGCTCACCATCTAAATCAACGAACTTGCCATCGACCTCTGGTGTTAAGTTGTAGTCTTGTTTCATATCAAAATTCCAAAAATTCTTACACTTAAGTTTTGAAAGCGCTTTCTTTTGCGTTTCAAAAGGATTTAAAGTTTACAAATGATGGCAACGAGCAAAATGCTCTTCTGCAATTTGAGTCGGTTCTGGTATTGATTGCGTGCAAAGTTTGTCAGCTTTCAGACAACGGCTTGCGAACGGGCAACCTACGCTACTTGGCTTCCAAGAAGGGATATCACCTTTTTTCACGTTCATGTCACGCTTGCCCGATTTACCGACTTCTGGCACAGCTGACAACAACAACTGAGAATACGGATGTTGCGGGTTCTGAGTGACGTTGTCGCTATTACCCCATTCGACCATATGCCCTACATACATCACCGCCGTTTTCTCAGCAAAATAACGTGCCGTCGCAATGTCATGAGTGATGTACATGAACGAAATATCATGCTTGTCTTTCAAGTCAGCCATTAGGTTTAGGATTCCTAATCGCACAGACACATCAAGCATAGATATAGGTTCATCAGCTAGGATAACTTCCGGGCTAACAGCAATTGCACGTGCAATTGCGACACGCTGTCGTTGTCCACCACTTAATTCATGTGGGTACTTCTCTGCGGTCTCTTTAACTGGTGTAAGCCCAACCATTTCAAGCAATTCATAAACAAGGTTCGGGATCGCTTCTTTGTCTGCTCGTTTATGGATAAGTAAAGGTCGCGCAATATGGTGGTAAATCGTGTGTACAGGATTCAGCGAGCCAAACGGATCTTGAAAAATCATTTGCACTTGGCGTGCATATTCAAGCTCACCATATTTTTCAATATAGTCAGACAGAGGCTCACCTTTGAATTCGATATCTCCAGCCGTCTTATCGTAAATTCGAGTAAGAATTCGAGCTCCTGTGCTTTTCCCTGAGCCAGATTCGCCAACAATCGCTAATGCTTCTCCTTTACGTAGATCAAATGAAACATCATTTACGGCTCGCATCATATTGCTTTTGACTGACTGGCCAAGTGGGAAGTCTTTTACCAAATTCTTAACTGATAAAATAACTTCGCTTTTATCAACGTTCTTTAAAGTATTCATAATCTTTCGCTCAAACTAGGTGACAAGATACGTGATGCCCGGTCGCAATAGCGCCCAAACGAGGCTCACTTTTAATGCACATTGAAATGCATTCGCCACATCGCTCTTGGAAGTTACATCCTTGAGGTGTATCCAAAAGGTTGACAGGATTCCCGGGGATCCCGTAGAGACGTTCTTTTGGCCCATGAATAGTCGGAAATGAAGAGATAAGCCCTTTTGTATAAGGATGCTTAGGTTCACTAAATACCGTTTTCGCATCACCTAATTCGATAAGGTTACCCGCATACATCACGCCAATTCGATCAGCAATTTCGCCCATTAGGCTTAAGTCGTGACTAATAAACAGAATAGAGAATCCAAACTTACTCTTCAGCTCATACAGTTCATTCAAGATTTCACGTTCGACCACCACATCAAGTGCCGTTGTTGGCTCATCCATGATGATCAATTTAGGTTCCAGCGCCAAAGCAATCGCAATAACAACTCGCTGACGCATCCCTCCACTCAGTTGATGGGGAAAGCTCGACATTCTATCGCCATGAATCCCAACCGTTCCTAACAGCACGACCGCACGATCGTGAGCCTGTTTATAAGGTATTTTTTTGTGCGCTAGAATAACGTCCGTTAGCTGCTCACCGATGGTAATAACGGGATTAAGTGAATTCATTGCGCTTTGAAAAACAATAGAAACGTCATTCCAACGGAAGTCACGTAACTGCTTGTGATTCATCTTTAAAACATCCTGCCCTTTGTAGAGTATTTCACCCTCAGAGATAAGCGCTGGTGCTTTATGTAAGCGTGATATAGCAAAAGCCAATGTACTTTTACCACAACCAGATTCACCGGCAATACCGAGCGTTTCACCGGGCGCAATGGAAATACTAACGTCATTAACGGCTCTTGCTACGCCATTAGGAGAAACGTAATCAACACACAGGTTATTAATTTCTAAGAGATTGCTCATTATAGGCCTCGGCGTTTATCTGCTTCTTTTTTAAGTTTGTGCCACAGTTTGATGTGTGGGCCCGTACGTAATTTAGGGTTGCTCACTTGGTCAATAGACATGTTAATCAATGCGAGTCCACCACCAGTAATCGCTAACGCTAGTGCAGGTACCAGCATTTCCCACCATGCACCGGTATATAACGATGAAGAGGTCTGTGCCCAATACAACATAGAGCCCCAACTCACCTCTGTTGCATCACCTAAACCTAAAATACCTAGACCAGCTTCGGAGCCCATTGCGTAGATAACCGTGCCTAGGAAGCCACCAAAAACAATCGAAACTAAGTTTGGTAAGATCTCGACTAAAATAATGCGGATTTTTGATTCCCCCATCACCTCTGCAGAAATGATGAACTCTTTGCTTCTAATTGCCATGGTCTGTGCACGAATCACCCTAGCACCCCAAGGCCAGGAGGTTATCCCTAACAATACGGTAATAACCAGCGAACCGACCTGCCCTAAGAATGCGGCGAGAACAATCAGCAAAGGTAATTGTGGAAAAACAAGAAATACGTTAGTAATGAAGTTCAAGCGTTCATCGACTTTTCCACCAAAGTAGCCAGAAGAAACACCCACTAAAACTGCGATAGTCATTGCAATTACACCCGCGGAGATCGCAACAGTAAGCGACTTTCTTGCTCCAAATAGAACCTGGCTATATACATCACGTCCGCTACGAGTCGTACCCAGAATATGCTCAGAACTTGGTGCAACATGTGGACGAGCCACGCGCTTTTCTGGGTTGTGAGTCGACAATACAGGCGCAAATAACGCCCCGGCTAAGACAATCGTAAGTAAAAAAGTACCTATAATTGCAGGAGGGTTACCGTAGAAAAATGCGTAAACTTTACCGAGAGTTTTCTTTACATTTTTCCACGACCATTTTGGTTCACGTACCTGTGTTTTCTTCTGGTTAGCTTTATTTTGAGTATCGATTAAATTATCCATCATGCGCCTCAATTCGAGATTCTAGGGTCAAGCCAGACATATAGGAGGTCGGCAATAAAGTTAGCGGTTAGTACCGCTGTCACCAAGATAAGAAGAATGGCTTGGATAAGTGGGTAATCACGAGCAACGATGCCTTTAAGAAGGATGTTCCCCAAACCTTGGTAGTTAAAAACCACTTCAGTCATAATTGAACCTGCGAATGAGAACCCGATTGCCATTGCAATAGCGGTCGCAACAGGAAGGATGGCATTTCGACCAGCATAACGAAACATAACACGATAACTACTCAAGCCTTTGGCCTCAGCCATCGTTACGTAATCCTCGCCCAACACGTTGATCATCGCATTACGCATATTGAAGACCCATGTTGCGATACCAACCAAGACCATTGAGCCCATAGGCAACATAGCGTGTTTGGCCACACTGGAAATAAACTCCCATGTAAAACCTGGCTCTAGCGATGGGTCATAGGTATATGCCAAAGGCAATAGTTCAAGTTTTAAACCAAAGAAATAGAACAACAGTAATGCGGTCACGATGTACGGGAAATTACTAATAAATGCCAAAACTGGCGGAACAATTTGTCCAAATAGCCCTTCACGTCGATACGATGCATACGTACCAATACTGACACCAATGATGAGAGCGACAATCAACGATCCAAGCGCTAGAAACATAGTCCACGGCAGTGCCATAGCAAGGACATCTGAGACACTTACAGGAAACATAAGTACTGAAGGTCCCAAATCAAGAGTGAATACGCTTTTCATATAAGCGAAGTACTGTTCGAAAACATTACCATCAACAAAACCGTACATTTCACGAACAGCATCCATCTGAGCAGGATCCATTCGACCTTGAGCAGCAGCGAAAAGAGCATCAACAGGATCACCTGGCATTAGACGAGGCAACATAAAATTAAACGAGATAGCGATTAAGAAAGCGGTAAAATAGAAGCCAAATCGGCGAATTAAAAACGACATAAAAATCTTTTAACCTAGGGGCTACAACCTAAGCTGTAGCCCTCTCAAAAATAACTTACTTAAGGTGTAGATTGTTGAGAATAATTACTCTCTTACCACCGTCGTACCATACTGGCTGTACGTATGGGTCTTTTTCACTTGGCCAACCAACAATATGTTTAGTACTGTATTGGAACCAAGTTGGGTTAGAAAATAGAGGGATAAAGGGAAGGTTTTCAGCGGTAAACTCCTGAAGTTCACTCAACACTTTCTCTTGCTGCACTGCATCACCTATTTTGCCAAAGCTGTCGATCAATGCGTCGATTTCTGGTGAATTAACACCGTGACCAGCATGCCAAGTTTTTCCGATTCGAGACGTTGAGAAGTACTCTTGGTACGCCAAGATTGGGTTTGTCGCTACCATTGACCAGTTAATTGACATGGTATATTTGCTTTCTTTCAAATTGCTGTCATATACCGCCCAATCCACGGTCTTAACGTTTGCTTTCACACCCACTTCTTCAAAGTATTCAGATACCATCTGAACCACTTGGATCCAGTCGGTCCAACCGTTTACAACCTCAATATCAAACTCAACCGTTTCCCCGTTTGCTTTGTCGCGGAATCCATCACCGTTTTTGTCAACTAAGCCCGCTTCATCAAGTAAAGCGTTTGCTCTTTCAACATCGTACTTAGTTAGATAGCCATATTTCTTAGATACATTTTTATCAATGTGCGTTTCGTATAGCTCACCGATGCCACCAGCATTGAAGTTTGCAGTCGGATAACCGTAGGCAGCAATATCAACGATGGTTTCACGATCAAGTGCCATAGAAAGTGCTTGTCGTACTCTTAGGTCATCAAATGGCGCTTCTTTGGTATTTACGTAAAGGTGGATCGCATCATTCGCTGGATACCAAAAATGGTTATTTTCTTTATCCATATCGACAAATGTTGACTCAACGTCAGCAATAAAATTTGAACCCCAATCAATCTCACCTTTGATTAAGGCAGGTTGAATCTGAGAGTTGTCATTGTAAGAACGGAAGTTGATGCAATCTAAATAAGGTCTATTTTCTAAATAGTAATTTGGGTTTCGGCACAGCTCCATCTGTTGCGGTTTAATGTATTTAACCGTCGTCATTGGGCCACTACCTACCGGGTTAAGGTTGGTAAACGTTGTCAGATCTTCAACTTTCGACCAAATATGCTTTGGTACAATATGGTAACGCTCTAAGTTCCAAGCAAATGTAGAATCCGCTTCCGTCAGCTCAAACACGACGGTTCGCGCGTCAATAGATTTGATTTCTTTTAAGTTACCTGAAGACCAAATACCTTTTTGGTCAAAAGCTGGTGCCTCTTTAGTCAACATAAAGCTAAAAACAACGTCGTCTGCAGTTAACTTTGAACCATCAGACCACTTCAAATTCTCTCGTAACTTAAGCGTCAATGTTTTCAGGTCAGTTGAATACTCAACCGACTCAGCCAGGCGATAATCAACATCACCTGTCATGTTGTTGAATACGACCAATGGCTCAAACATTACCCCATGCAGTAAGTCTTTAGTTGTATAAGGGTTAAAGTTTTCAACAAAGCCAGTATTGATAATTGGCACCGTTAGTGTACCACCCTGCTTAACTTCATCTGCTTGTACAGAGGCTCCGAATAACGCTCCAATGGCGAGCGAAGCAATCAATGTCTTTTTGTGCATCACGTTGTCCTTTTAATGATAATAACCAGAAAGAAAGCGCTTTCTTTTAACTTTAAAAAAAGGGGGTGTTTTCGTATTCACTATCGGTTACTTGCATCAAGAAACCGCTTTCTTTAGGTGGATAATAATCCGATAGAATGATTCTTCAACTTACATTTCGGGGAAACGAACCATAGATCACAAATTTAAAATAGATTGAGAATAGAAACACGCAACAGTGCCATTCGTCACATTAATTGTTAATCAATACAAAAAACAAATTAAAAACAATAAGTTAAAATACAACAGTGGTACCTCCATCGTCTACGCTAATCGTCGAGTCTCTCACCCATCAATGAACTTATATGCTTTCTTTAAAATGGCCTTTCCGTCGCGATTCTCAATATTCATAAACTGTATCTATATAAGATTCTCTCAAAAACAAAAGAAAGCGCTTTCTCTATTACCAAACCTATGTCAGCATACCAGTCATGAAATGTAAGTTCCCCCTTAGGACAACTATGTTAAACTTTTGGAATGGCAATAAATCAGGTAAAAGACAGCACTATGAGTTGGAGCTAATTCATAGCTTGTTGAATTGGGATCCGAACGAACCTATTGTCGTTCACAGCGATAATACTGACTTTCCAAGGGCTGAGGATGAAGGAAATATATTCCGCAAGAGTTATGATGTACTCGTCACGGTGGCGGGAAACCGTAAATTTTCGGATAAGCCTACAATCAAACTCAACTCTCCAATTTGTAAAGGCTTACTAGGGCACCGTATCCTAATAATTAGGGAACAAGATCAACCCACATTCCATAATATCAACAGCAATAAACTGAAATCACTTATCGCTGGAATTCCTGCCACATGGGCTGATGCTGAGCTGTTTAGAGCAAATGGATATCGAGTACTAGAGCAAGGAAGCTTACCAGAGATTCTTAAACTGCTTTCAGATAATAAATGTGATTATGTGTCACTCGGTGCCAATGAAGTAGAAAGCATATACCAAGAACATACCAATTCCCTGGATGGGTTAGTCATAGAAAAAAGTATTGTGCTTTATTACCCTCTCCCACTGGTCTTCTATGTCCACCCAGACAAAACACAACTAGCTCAATTACTGGATGACAAACTGCAAGAACACATGCTCAGTGGTAAGTTTGATTTGTTGTTTAACCAACATTTTGGGGACGTCGTGAGCTCCATTGGATTAGAACACCGTCAAGCTATTAACCTCGTAAATCAGGAACTACCGCCAGAGCTAAGGTCATTTAAGTCTCAATTCATCTCGTGATTATCATAAAACCAGCACCTAGAATCACGACATTAGGAGCATCCGCTTATGCTCCTAATGCCGATTTCTTCAAGTCATAGGTAATATAACTAACAACTTGCCTTTACATATAACGATGAATACTCAAGTCGTCTGATTGAATATCGCTATTTGAGCCACTAACCACACTCGCTAACAACTTTCCTGAACCACACGCCATCGTCCAGCCCAACGTCCCATGACCAGTATTGGTAAACAGATTCTTGATTGGCGTCTTGCCGATGATAGGCGTACCATCTGGCGTCATTGGCCTTAACCCAGTCCAGTATTCTGCTTTAGAGAAGTCCCCAGCCTGCGGGAACAGGTCTTTAATCACCATATCAATCGTCGCTTTGCGCTTTTCAGGAATTAGATAATTGAAACCAGCAAGCTCTGCCGTCCCTGCTATACGAATTCGGTCATCGAAACGCGTCATCGCTACCTTATAGGTTTCATCCATAACGGTTGATGTTGGTGACTTGTCCGCACTCACGATCGGCAATGTCAGGGAGTAGCCCTTCACGGGATATACAGGAATCGATAAATCCACTTGCTTGAGCAGTTCACGAGAGTAGCTTCCCGAAGCCACCACATAAGCGTCCGCTCTAAATTCACCTTGAGTTGTCGTAATGCTCTCTATAGTTTGGTTATGATGATTCAAACTCACCACTTCAGTATCAAACACGAACTGAACGCCTAGCGCCTTGGCTTTCTCAGTCAGAGCTAAACAGAATTGATGACAATCACCGGTTTCATCATCCGGTAAATATAAACCGCCCACCAGCTTGTCTTTCACGTCAGCTAATCCCGGTTCCACCGACAGACACTGCTCCACACCAAACAACGAGTGCTCGATGCCGCTTTCTGTTAGTAGCTTCATATCCTGCTGAATCGCATCCAGTTGTTTCTCGCTTCTGAATACCTGCAGGGTACCTTTCTGCCTGCCCTCGTATGCCAAATTTTCACTGGTTCGAAGGTGGGTTAGACAGTCTCGGCTGTAGTTTGCCACTCTCAACATCCGTGACTTATTCACGGCGTATTTAGCTTCGTTACAATTGGCGAGCATCTTAGTCGCCCAAGAAACTAAATCAGGGGAAAGTGACGGCTTCACTTTCAAGGGAGCATGCTCTTGGGTGAGCCATTTCATCGCTTTCAAAGGAATACCCGGCGCCGCCCATGGCGATGAATAACCGTAAGAAATTTGCCCGGCATTCGCAAAACTGGTCTCTTTACCACTGCTATCTTGGCGGTCGATAACCGTCACCGAGTGGCCCTCTTTCGCCAGATACCAAGCACTGGTCAAGCCAATCACACCGCTGCCAATTACAATTACTTCCATTCTCTTCCCCTACGCCCGACCAAATCTGCCGAGCATTACTGCCTGTTTCAAACTACCTTCGTTAATAATTTGTAACTTATTCAGCAAGTGTTGACTCAACAATCCATATTGTGTTGATAAAAAGTCAATTTGATCGTAAATCCGTAGAATGAGTTTAGAAGTGTGATGTTGGAGAGGTTATAAAGCAGCTTAATAATCAGTGAAGGTTTATTTGCAGAAAATACAAAAGCGACTCTCTTGAGCCGCTTTGGGATTGTTTAGTCTTGGTTTCTAGTAAAAATCACTGTAGAGGATTGGCGTTGCAGGAGGAAACTCAATAGGTTGCCAACGGTCATTGAATGTATATTTTGCATACAACATAAAATGGTTTGGTGTATAAAATTCAGAGCGCTGTAAATCTAACAAAGCCCCTAAATACCAACGCTTACTCACCCGTTTTTCTACTGCAGCTTGGAAAGATGACCCAAAGCCTCCACCGGAATCACTTACGCCATTTTCACTTAAATAAGGGGCATCTTCTTGTGTCCATGAATTGGAAATAGACCCGCTTAATAAATATGACCAAGTGTTACCGTATCGACCGTAATAATTAACCGGTAACGAAACCGACAGATAACTTTGGGGACTATAATAGCCGCCATGGCCAAGCGAGTACTCACCCAGGTTTTTATCATACCCAAGATAAATCAGGTTTGTTCCAATACTCAAACGCTCGTGATCGTTAGAAATCAACTTGTAATAAGCCCCACCAAGAACACCAAGTCGATTGTTATCCTCAACACTTTCTCCCGTAAGCGTATGGTACTGAAGGCTACTCCAAAAACCATAAGGCCCTCCAATATCCCAACTCGTATTGAATTTAACTCCCGTTCTTACAACACCTCCCCATTTAATTCCCTCCGGGTCAGGCATTTCAGGAGACGGCAACGAGTACTTGGGAACTGACATGCCCGCATAAGAGAGTGTGCTACTTGTTTCTGGACGGCGAGAAGCAACCGCACTCCAGCCGAACTGCCCTAAGTCACCACTCACACTAACACCACCAACCCACGTCGTATGATCAAAGCCGACAGGTGTAGTGCCTATATCAGCGCTCCAATTCTTAGCTTGCCAACCAATACCCAAAGCCATGCCCGATGCGCTATTTTGAAACGAGGTAACGTCTTGATTCGTTGATTTGTCATAATACTCAAGGGCACCTGAATCTATTGACACATAATCAGCTCTAAGCAACAGGTGGCCTTCCCACTCTTCAATAGGCAATCTAGCTTCAATCGGTATTTGATTTGATTGATTTTGTCCATCCCGAGCACTGTAATCCCAACCAACAATAATGTGACCATCACTACGATCATGTAACGCATCTAAATCCGATTTTACATTTCGTGTTAACCAATAATCATCACTTTCATTGTACAAATCTCGTAGCGACGGAGTTAGCGTTTCTAAAGTGCCTTGTTGACTCGTTTTTTCTATTCGGTCGCTGTTCAATGCTTGATAGGCTCTCTCTTCCGCTAGTACCCACTGGCGATTTTCCATCGCAATTGCCATTCCGTCTCGGTATTCAAGCGCGCCCGCATCTGCCTTAGTATCTAGTAACGCATTGAGCTGATTTGCATCCTGCACATTACCTTGTTGATTAAATACAGTCGCCGTTGTCATCAACTGCGATGCCGATAACACGCCAGCCTTTTTGATTAAAATCGGGCGATATTGGTCATAGACAGATAAATCTCCACTCATAGCACTAGCACGCAGCATGCCAATTTCAGCCCGAGTTTTGTAAGGTTCGGGCTCTGACAGTACTCTACTGTAAAGCGCTAAAGAACGATCTAAGTTTTCACTTTCTAGCATTAAGTCAGCCTCAGACAAAATACGTCGAGTTCTGAGTTCGTCGAACTGTATAAATTCTGATGCAGTAAACTCTTGCTCATCAAAACTCGGAGCCAATTCATTAAACCAAGCATCAAAATCTTCAAATTTATTCAAACTAACCATCAACTCACCGTAAGCAAGCTGCTCATCAGTAGAGAGAAATGAAGACGAATCAATGCTCCTGTAAATCCTATCCGCCTCCTCGGTTTCACCAACATCAACCCAAGCGCTAGCAATACGAGATAGTGGTTGAATCTGACTTTGATATTGAGCTTCTAGACTCAGTAATTCTTTTGAGACCGATTTAGGCGATTCCTGGTAACGTATTTCTATACCCTGAAGTTCAGAGTCTAACCTTAAGCGGGTAAGGTTTCGCTGCATGGAGGCGGTTATATCTTGTAGTGGAACACTTTCTAGTTCAGCAATAGCTTGGTCAACTCTAAAGCTCTGTGCAAGGTACAGCGCATAAGCGAACTTCATCTCAGGATCTGAGGTATCTTTCGCCCAACCTTCCATAAATTGATCTGCACGAGATTTATTCCCCATAGAACGCACAACGCCTGCAATATCTAACCTAAGCCAAGGAGAGTCCGGATTTAATTTGATTAGCGCTTCGACAGATTCAGCCATCGCCTTGTCATCATTATTAGCAATGGCGTCTCTTAAGCGACTCAGAATAATCTCAGAATCAATACTACTAATTTTTTCTTCAACCACTAGCTTCTGAGCTGGTGAGTATTGGTTAGCCACTTCTCTAGCTTCATGCCAATTCCCTTGATAAACCTCAACGTCAAGTCTTCCACGCAATGCCGAACCATTCAGCGAATCAAGCGACAAAGCCTGCGAGTAAGCCTTGTCTGCCAACGAGTACTTTTTTTCCTCAAGGAAGAGAGCACCTAAAGCGACAAAAGCATATGGCTGTGTATTATCTAGCGCTATCGCCTTACGGTATAAACGTTCAGCTTCTTCAAGTTCTCCTTTAGCTAACTGGTGATCTCCCCGATCTAAATATGCCCAATACTGAGACGTTTCAACCAACGTGGTCCATTTAGAAGAAGTATCTGGATTCTTATCCAATAATTGGGCTTGCTTGAAATATTCAAGTGCTTTTTGTTGTTGCCCCTTTCGCAGGTACACCTTCCCCATCCCACCTAAAATCTCCGGGTCATTGGGACGCGTGGTAATGGCATAACGCAACTGCGCCTCTGCTTGTTCAGTTTTCCCCAGTTCAAGCAGCCCTAACCCTTTTAGCTTTGCAAGGTAAGTAGGGTCTTTACGTAGCTCTTGCTCTTGGATCCAACGCTTCCTAGCCGATTGATTTGCTTTTTGAATCTCTAAGTCTGAAGGGTAATAACTCGCGAGGACTGCATATTGCTCCGTCACTTGCTTTGAAATAGGTAATTGATCTAAAGCTCTTAACCAAGAAGTCGCAGCACTCGTTCCTACAATAGGAGCCAACGCCAGTTCTCGATACGTATCCAAAATCCAAGGGTCACCCGGGTCTACTTTTCGTATATGGTTTGCCAATGCAAGCTGAAATTGAGGAACACCCGGGTAATCAGCATTAAGACGTTCAAGCCCAACCTTCACTTTATCCCAGTTATCATCTAGGTTGGCTTGAAGTTGCAAGTACTCAAGTTCAAGCGCAGCAGAAGGCATCCCGTTAGGAAAAACAGTTCGATAAGCTTCGATGGCTTCTACATAGCGACCTGATTTAGCCAATAACCTTGCTCGTTGATAATCAGCTCGCTTTTCACCTTGAATTGCCATTATCGAAGACAAAGACTGGGTTTGTGGAGCGTTAGGAGCAATGTCTTTTAAGCGTTCGTAGCTTTGCTCTGCCAATTCAGGCTGCTTACGTTTCAAGAACATAGTTCCCTGATAATAAAGCCCGGACAAGTTAGCTCTTTCAATAGCAAACAGCCTTTGTAGAGTACTTTCTACAATATCGTCACGACCAATTGCGTCTGCAAGTTTTAGCTGTTTGATTAGCCAATCCACAGAATCAACTCGTTCAA
This sequence comes from Vibrio sp. 070316B, assembly GCF_013114115.1. Taxonomy (NCBI): domain Bacteria; kingdom Pseudomonadati; phylum Pseudomonadota; class Gammaproteobacteria; order Vibrionales; family Vibrionaceae; genus Vibrio; species Vibrio sp. 070316B. The sequence goes on from NZ_VTYC01000006.1 coordinate 19,107, forward strand.
GAGAAGAAGATAGCTGAACCAACTGAACTGGTTGATATACCAACTCACGTTCCGCCTCAGATAGAGGTGTCGAATCAACGCCAACCGCCAGTGCTGTGCCAGCAGAACAAATACTACTCGCTACAATAACGGGAGCTAACCAATAAGAACCTACCCTTACTGACATTGCTTGCCCCATGCCGGTTGCAACTCACCATACTCGCCAAATCTGAAGCGTTCGTTGTACCAACCAAGACCAAATAAACTCAACACATTGTCGTAATAATGATCGTTCCTGCTCGTCACCAGTTGATTTTGAGCGCGAGTAACCTGTGCCTCAAGAAGATTGGAATAATCCATTGAAGCAAGTAAAGGTAACGCGGCAGCTGAAAAGCCGGCGCTACCGGGTTGAGAATACTTACCTGTTTTTGTATGGACCTCACGTGGGGGCGCGCCTAACCGCTCAATAGCGGTAGCAAACGGCCCCATTTTCTTAACTAAATGTTCTTTCTCTTTATTTTTTTCATTGAGCATACCGACCCACAAGTATGTTCGAATTGCGTTATAGCTCCCAATTGGCCCTGTGACTTTGTCTTCACTAAATCCTTTGCCATTCAAAGTTACCCAATCAGGACTAAAACCCGCAGTCAATGTTTGACCAAGTATCAAAGTACTCGATTGGTACATTGAATCCCACGAGTATTGTGGATAGAGCTCTTTCATCCGAGCGATCAACTGTAAAGGAACGTAGCTAGGGTTCAAACGATAGCTACCTTTACCAAGATCAAAGCCTTTTGGAGCTGGAAGCAAAGTCGTCCCAACACCTGCTACATCAACCGACTCTTCTCTCAATATACGAGCGGCTAAAAGATGCCCTAATGACTGATAGTAATAGTTATTCCATAAACGTCCTGCTTCACTCAGCGCATAAGCAATCCACAAATCAGAATCTGAAGCTGGGTTTGTATCGAGTATGCCAAACTGCCCATCAAGTCTTTTTCCCCACAACCACGCAGGTAACCTAGCCGTTAAATCACCACCAGCTAGGTTCGCTTGTGTCCATTTCAATACTTGATCAAATGTCTGCTGGTCGTTAGCTACCAACGCAAAAAACAAAGCATAAGACTGACCTTCAGACGTCGTGATCAAACGTTCATCACTGCCATCAATTACTCTCCCATTCTCAATGTATATTGATTTGAAATTGCTCCATTGAGGCCACTCACATGTCGCAGCCATAAGCTGAGGAGACAATAAGAGCGACAACAAAAACATTAACTTCTTCATTGTTCATCCCCCTCTGTTTTTTCTAAGCGCTGAGCCGCGATTTGACGTAATACTCGCCATAACACGATGGTTACAATAACCATCATCAACGCAGCAAAGCAGGCAATAAGAATCGGATGACTCGAAAAGTGATACCAAATCAACTGCCAGACTGGTAGCTCGCCAACGTAGTAATGGGCACCTACATTGTAACTTGCAACCTCGTCATTTCTGACCGTAATAAGCGAACCAAACATGTGTTGGACTTTACCTGAATCGCTTAACGCACTGTCTATAGCAGCAAAATCAGACGGTTGTGCTGCCATAATTGACACTAAGCTACGATTGCTTGTAAATGGCGATTCCATCCCATAAATTGCGGCGAATGAACCATGAGCTTCTACTGAAACATAGTCGGTTGCATCTTGCTCTGTATTCGAAGGACTCATCCAGTTCATGCCAAGTTGTTCCTCATTTTTACTTGGCAATCGGATTTGACGCTCTCCAGCTTCCATAACAATATTCAACTGCTCTGGAGCATAGCCTGCTTGTTGAAGCTCACTAGCAACACCAATACTTAGTATGTCTTTATCTGCCAAAGACTCACTATCCCAATTATCGGTTAGCATAACCTGAAGACCCGGGTAACCAGAGTCGCTGCCTAAAGACCCCATAATATTGAGAAAAGTTTGTAATGCTTCTCTTGGTGCGTCCTTTGGCAAAATAATCGCTGTTTCCGACAGATCTGCCATCCTTGTGTATGGAAAACCCGAAGTCGCAAATGCACGCATATTAGGCATTTCAATGTAATGAGGGAAACCGCTAAAATCGATAGTTGAATCGCCATCAACCACCGCGTATTGCTTACTAGGTTGTGTCACTTGACACTGTCCATCAGTTACAGAAGCAAAGCCAAACTCAAAGTCGATTTGGTTCTTACTACCAACCTTAAATGCGGGGATTCTTACTCGATCACCCGAACTTAAAAAACTGTCATCAAGCAATGGGACCCTTACACGATTGGAATCGCCACCCTGCCCTTCTGTTGTTAAGTTAAAGGCTTGAATGAACTGGTCATTAATGCTTAACGTCAAACGAGACCCAGAGTGATCATCGGTTGGCGGAGAGTAACGATAGTTTAAATCCATCGGTATACCACGGCTCTGCCAAGTAAACAGATCCGGTGGTAAGCGTAGGCTGACACTAATTGGCGGAGGCGTACGACCTTCAACTTGAAGCACACTTTTCTGCTCAACAAGCTCAGACAAAGCTACAGGGCGATCTGTACTAACCCAGTTTGGCGAATCATAAGGAACTCGTGGTTTGATCTGTTTAACATCGTTAACCTTCGCGATCGGCCCCGTCAAGACTTGATGACCTAATGCTAACCCTTGGACTGCCGTGTTTAAGTCGTCGCTATCACGGCCAACGACTAAAAGAAGTTTTACATAAGGATCCGTAGGGTGAGTGATCACTTGTAGATAAGGACCATCTGTATCAGGGAAATCTCGTAAAAAGTTGGGTTTATTGTCATTCGTAACAAAAACTACTGCATTACGATCTGGCAAAGTATCAAAACTCAAAGGAAAATTTGCCCCACGCCAACCAGCCAACGCGCCAAAATATGAACTGAGCACGCCCGCCGCTTTAATATCGTCAAGGCTATATTGGTCACCTAAAACAACGGGCAGATCCAACTTATTAAAATCGCGAACATCAAAAAATGGGGCTGGCAATAAGCTCAAATCACTCTTGATCAATGTTTTCTGAACAGACATTTCAATTCGACTACTTTGACTAATCTCAGCCCAAATACTCGAATCATTGGGATTTGCGCAATCTGTTTTCGTGTTGCCAATCAGCTCAAAGCGTATTTGATTATAATTGCTAAAATAACGCGTATCTAATGGCATCGATAAATTCAGCTTTTGCCCTTGCTGCCCATCAACAATGGACGTCACCCCCATCAATTCATTATTCAAATACACTTTTACGTGAGAAACCAAAGATAGAAGTGCTGGAGATGGGGTGATATCAAAATATAAAGTCGCCTTTGAAACGACCTCATCAAGACGTGAGCCAAACCCAACATAAGCGCTTGCCTCACTTCCTTGGATCGCAATCGAACCGTTATAGCCCAGTTGACTAAATGGAATGACACGTTGCACTACTTCAGCGCTTTCGCTCCGGCTCAACAACGCTTCTGCAGACTCTTCTGGTTGATATTTACTTGTATTGTTTGCGGCGACATTACTCGACAAGCACGCGATAGAAAGTGCTGTCAACGCCGTTATTGTTTTATTGATTAGCATGACTTTGGGTCCTGATTGGGACATAGCGTGGTCTTAACGACCAAATAAATATGAAGCTCTGTAAAAATAAGTCCGCGGTAACTCTTATAAAGTTAGGACTGTGTTTCAATAAGCGTTTATAGCCGTTAAAACCAACCTGGAGTACTGCTCGCATACTCGATAAAGGTTTATCTGACTGATATCCTTGCTGCCATTTGGCCCATGTATCAGCTCGAGCAAATGTACATTGGACATATTGAACTTGCTGTTGGTGAGACAACTCCTCCAGTCGAAGCCCAAAAATGCCTTTAGATGCATAAGCAACAGTCATAGGGAAAACGAATTCTTGTCCCCCACGTTTGAGTACAACGTCTAAACATTGACCAAGTAACCGCTCACAAGTTTTTTCATCAGCATCGTTGATCACGACTCGAATCCCACCTAAAGAAAAATCCTTCATTTCTGCCTGAATTAAATGCCCTGTACGAAGCTTAACCCAAATTGGCATAGATACTTCGACTCGGTGATCCTTACGTACTTGCTTCGCCTCAACCGCTACAGCAACCGCTGCACCCAGTATCAACAAATTGTACAGGGTCCAGATCAAGTTAACGATAACAGTACCAATCTCATCATTTGGTCCCCAGCCCAAGCGATAGAAACCAACACCAGCCCCTAAAATATTTAGAGCAACGAGAACTAAATACGGCCTTGAGATCACCCAGTCGTAATGAGAATTCTCAACTAATCCACCTTTGGCTGTAACATTAAAAGTGCCTTTGTGTGGAGCAAAAAGTGCTACAGTCGTTGGCCTTGCGATGTACCAAGCTAACACTGTTTCGTAGACCTCCCCCCAAAATGAGTAACGATGGTCACCCTGCATTCGGGAGTTAGTCATACTTGCATGTATCATATGCGGTAACACATAGAGAATAATGGCAAGTGCCGGAGCGTAAATAACATACGAATGTAAAATTAAAAACGCGAGTGGAGCTACTAAAAACACAATCCTTGGGATACCGGATAAAAAGTGCATCATCGCGTTTAGATAACAAAGCCGCTGTGACAACTTAAGCCCTTTCCCTATCAGAGGATTATCTACCCGGAATATCTGAGCCATACCTCTAGCCCATCGAATACGTTGTCCAACGTGTGCCGATAACGTTTCGGTCGCTAAGCCTGCTGAAATTGGCTGCTTTAAATACGCCGAACGATAACCAAGGCGGTGCATCCTGAGAGAGGTATGCGCATCTTCTGTCACCGTTTCGACAGCAATACCACCAACTTCTTCTAACGGCTCACGCCTTAGTACAGCACAAGAACCACAGAAAAAAGTCGCGTCCCAAAGATCATTACCGTCTTGAATCAAGCCATAAAACAAACTCCCTTCATTAGGCACATTTCGAAAATTCGATAAGTTGCGCTCAAACGGGTCCGGAGAAAAGAAATGGTGCGGCGTTTGTATCAACGCAAGCTTGGGATCTTTAAGAAACATTCCCATGGTCAGCTGAAAAAAAGCTCTCGTCGGAATATGGTCACAATCGAAAATAGCGACATATTCACCATGGGTTTGCTTCAACGCGTAATTGATGTTGCCCGCTTTGGCATGCTCATTAGTCGGGCGACGGATATAATTAACTCCGACACTTTTCGCAAAGTCTCGGAAACTATCACGCTTACCATCGTCAAGAATATGAATGTTCAATTTATCTTTTGGCCAGTCAACACCAAGCGACGCATATACTGTCGCTTTAACAACATCCAAATCTTCATTGTAAGTGGGAATCATCAGATCGATTGTTGGCCAACTCGATTCATCTTTGGGCATAGAGATTGGTTTGCGACTCAAAGGCCATATATTCTGAAAATAGCCGAGTAAAAGCACAATCCAAGAGTAAGTTTCTGCCAAAAGTAAAATACTCCCCAAAAAAAGAGCAATCGGATCATCCCAATTTAAAGTCGATGAGTAACGCCACCACAGATAACGACACGAAGCCGTCACTGAAAGAATAATCAGCAACATAGTGGGGAAGCGCCCCGGCATACGACGCACCATCATTGCCAACCCCCAAAGCAACAATATAAATACAGTTTGAGCCTGATAGCCAAAAGGGACAGTAAAACAAAGCAACGCAATAAAAACGACCAAGAAAAGTAGTATGTAGTTCAACAACATAACCAATTTGCTTTCTTTCATCCGTTCACGTATTTCGGATCCGTTGGTTTGATCCGCAGCCTTCTCGAGCCAGGCGACCAATTTAGATATTTGAGAGAACGGTATATAAAATAAATTTTTCAGTAAGTTAAATGTGTCATTGACGATTTTAACCACTTTCTTAGACAAGAATTTACAAGGGGTTTGCTTAAAAAAAGCTAGCCACAGCGTTTGAACCATAAATCGAACAGAATCAAACAGCCTTGGAGCAGCAAAGTTTATATGTGGGTACAAATACAGAGGCAGCTTCCATGTGGCAACCCCTGCTATTTTAGGTTTCAAAAGAACAAAACAGAAAGAAAACCATATCGACAAAAGCATCCTGCCAACTCTTGTACTATTGCAGTTCTTGTACTTCTCGTAAGTTCTCGTTTGAGACTTAAATTGCTCAGCTATCCAAGGTTGGAAAATCAAATTCAGGCTACGCATTAGTTAGCCTTGAGAATAATGAGATGAAAACGTTGAAACACACCAAAAAGCCAAGGATTGAAAGTCCTTAGCAGCTTGACTAAACGGAGAAAAGTGCTGAACCGTAGTAAGGTTAGCAACACAATCTAACAGAGCGGTATCACGGTGGAGTAATACTGGCACTAGTATCGAACCAAATTCTTTCTTCAATACAAGCATGAAGTCACGACCAACTTCGGTTTCTGGTTGATAATGGTTGATGACAAGTCGTAGTTTATTCCTCTCTAATAACTCATCGAAGAAAGGACAGCTTTGAATCCATGACTGAAGCGCGCTGTAGCTAACGGCATCGGCCGTAACGGCAATAAATACCATGTCTATTGCATCAATAGTGCCGTGGACCGCTAGATTGTTTAGGTCTGATAGCGCTGCATGAAATAATTGCCACTGTTCGCCCTTATCTTCGCGGGTATTTAAAGTCGTTTCTACTAACGAGTTAAGGTGTTGCTCTTTGTTTTTTTCAAATTCAAAGTGCTGGTCGAAAGATAACTTCCCGAAGGGAAGAAACATAGCACCTTGTGGGCTCTGATAGCCCGCGTCAAACAAGTTTAGTCGATTCAGCGTTCTTACTGCCCACCCGTCATTCTCTTCATATGGAAGACCTAAATGGAGCCCTAAAAGGTTCTCAGGTGAAGCGTCTATCGCTAATACCTGCTTATTGATTTTCACTAAAGCCTGCGAAAGGTTTGCTGTGATGGTCGTAGATCCACAACCACCACGTAAGCTAGCAAAAAGAAGGCGCTTCATATCGCTTCCGTTTCTATACCTGCCTGTCTCTTACCGACCAATTTATCAGTAGTGCGTACTTGCTTTGATTGAAATATTAACCACTTACTTTTAGCTTGTGTATAAGACTCATTCTCTGTCATTTCAATGTACTGATGTTGAGTTAGATTATATGAAGCGTAGATCGAATTAATGTCTTTTGCTGGTTCAGCCACTAGATCTTTCCAAAATAAAAGCACAAAAACACAGAGGCAAAGACGTTCCTGTCAATTCCTTTAACCTGTATACATTACGCTGATAACTATTTAACGCACGAACCTATGCGCAGAACATGAATAGGATGTACATATGAGCAATGAAATCTTGACTCACACTACTTTCGTTCAATAAATGGTGTCTTCTTAGGTAATAAGGAATTAGCAACATAAAGACAAGTTGTAACTACTTACGAAACATCTATATTTAAAATCAATGACATGGAAACATTTATTTAAACTGACTATGATTTATCGTATAACACATAGTCATCTGAAAAATTATAATATATCTATTTTAATTTTCGATCAAACTTGATTAAGATATCCGCGTCATTTTATTGTCACAACTCAGTTCTAAAGCTTCAACGCATAATGCTCTGTGTTATATGCTAGCTATCAAAAAACTTAACCACATGAAACTAAGGAATTTTATGCACTCGATTCATGGACTACCGGCAACGACCAGTGAAAGAGAATATGAATCTGTATACGTCAATTTATTCACACACAAAAGACTAGCAATCGATTCCTTATTCAACTTATTAAAAAACAAAGATAACACTTCACTTACAATATTTACTGACAAAGAAACTTTTTTGACAGGGCTCACTGAAGAAGCAATATCAAAAATCAATCACTTAGCAAAAAAATCATTAGAAAAAATGTATTTTGTTAATAGCCATCAGTCGAAAAAAACAATCAATCCAATTTCACTGTCACTTGATATTCACAATATCAATATAAAAAGCCATTCTACTTATATTTTATTTATTCATGACAGCTTGCTCGCTCACTGTGATGACAAAGAAATTGATAAATTTCTATACAATATACAAAGTATTGCTCATAAAAAGCACTTATCCATCAATTTATGTATTTACGGCAACCTTGCAACGTCAATATTAAAACCAAAATTGCTCACTAATAACCGCTACATCGCAGGGCTTGCAACTATGACTCCAATCGATGAGTCTAGTTATAACTACCTTGTTGATTTTTGGTGCAATAAACATGGTGTTAAGTCTGATAGTGAATTTATTCTTACGAGTTCAAGTAACGGTCAATTAGAGGCTACCTTAAACCAGAACCTAAGCTCGCTAGACATAATCGAAGATAAAGCGGACAACGATCGAATCTATGTGAGCAAAGAAGTTTTGGGTGAGGGCGTTAAGGTTCCCAAAAGCGTACATGTAGCGAATGACAACCAAACGCTACTAAAGATGCTCGATAGTCCAAGAGCTTCAACCGTTATCTTTAGTTGCAACAATCAGAAAGAAGTTAGGCAGTTAGCTATTGACTGCTTTAGGTTACGTGCTAAAGCGGGGAACCAATTAAAAATAGTTATTCGCGAGACTGAGCAGTGCCTAAGATACACAGACGAAAAGTTTCTACTTCGCGCAGGAGTTAATTTGATCTGTCCTGTTCAACTTCCTCACATGCGCTTTATGACACAAGTCGAGGCAATACAAGGCCAGTTATCCACTCGCCCATTACCGAAGAATATCGAGTCTCTCCTCAAGTATGACCTAAAGTTCGGAAATAAAGGTTATATGCTAAACACTGAGTTTAAAGACTATTGTGGTGAGTTGATTGCTATGTCATCACGCTCCAATGTTAGGTTTGCGCTAATCAAGCTTAGTTTGTTACCTGGAATGACGGCTGAAGAGTGCCTACGTCTCTGCCATATCCGTAGGGATGGCGATGTTGTCACTGCATGTAATAATGCTCTTTATATCCTTTTTAGTGCGATCCGCCACAACGACATCAACGTTGCACTGAGTAACGTTTTCGAGTTTCCTATTCGCGATCTGTTTTATACGGTTCAAACTTATGACACTCAACATGATATCGAAGCAGAATTGCAATACATCATAAAAGATCAGGCCACAATCTCATCTGAAGTGTCACAATTAACGACAGAAGAAAAGATTTTTTCAGAGGCTACTCACCCCGTAACAGACGTCACCCCCCTATTTGCAATAAAAAAAGTTATCGCCTCAAAGGGAACCATATGAACATTAATGACTTTCTACTCACGGCAACTATCAGCGCCTTAATTGGGGGGCTACTCGGTTACTTTCTTCGTGATGCTGTGGAATTTAGTATACGTGTTTATCAACGTCACTTCACACGTTCACGGTATTTCGAACAAGATGCCACTATCACTAAAAATAAGAAGCTAAAATAATGAAACCACATCTTAAGGATTCCATTCTTTCAAACCTAAGTTTGGGTTGGTGGAACATCTATTTTATCGCAAAAGTGGCTCTTTTCGTTCAAGGGACGATTGACTTCCACCCAATTGAAAACTTCGCTTTATTACTATTTATATTACTTCCCGTGACACTAAAACCAATCAATGTAGCTCGCCATCTTATCGCGGTTGTGATAGCTGCTTGGTTACTGCATTATGACTCTTACCTTCCGCCGCTGGATAGGCTTTGGGCGCAAGTAGGACAACTCGCACAGTTTGAGATTGGATATCTTATTGAGCTGATAGGGCGGTTTGTTTCAGTTGAAGCACTGCTAGGCTTATTTACGCTATGTGCAGGTTACTACATCCTAAGTAGATTTCTACGTATCTCGGTCTTTGTCGTTATCGCGATGCTTTATGTCAGCCTACCAGACAGTCCTGAACCTTCAGTTCAGGTTGTTAGCAATGACTTAACACAAAAAAATGAGTCAACCCTGCCAACGCCGTCGCAACCACAAATAACTGAAATAAATGACCAATCCCTGAATAAAATGACTACAAATTTTTTCGAGAATGAAGCGTCTCGTTCTGTCGATTTTAGTAAAAGCAGCCAAGCATCAGCCCCCTTTGACCTACTATTTTTAAGTATTTGCTCAGTCGCGTGGGACGACATCGAGATTGCAGGGTTAGCAGATCACCCGCTGTTTAAAGAATTCGACATCATGTTCGACAACTTTAGTGCCGGCACATCATACAGTGGCCCTGCTGTTATTCGTCTATTAAGAGCGAGTTGTGGTCAACAAGAACACAGCCAGCTGTTCGCATCAGCACCTTCAAACCAATGTTACTTGTTTGATAATCTCAAAAACCTAGGCTTCGAAGAAAACCTATTAATGAACCATAACGGTGTCTTTGACAGCTTCCTTGAACTAATTAAAAAGGATGGTGACATAGCAGCAGAACTCATGCCTCAGGATGGCTTTAAGCCTTACCAAAAGTCATTTGACGGCTCTTCAATATTCCGAGACAAACAAGTCCTAGATAACTGGCTACAACAAAGGCTAAACAGCAGTGATGAAAAAGTCGTAGCGTTGTATAACTCGATCTCACTACATGATGGCAATCGAATCATAAATTCTAAGTCCAGTACGTCAATGATCAGTTATAAAAAGCGTTTGAAAAACCTGCTTGACGATCTTTATGATTTTTTCAAACAGCTTGAAGCATCAAAACGTAATATTGTTGTTGCTCTAGTACCTGAACACGGAGCAGGTATGCGTGGCGATAGAATGCAAATACAAGGTATGAGAGAAATACCAGCCCCTGGTATCGTGCATACTCCAGTAGGCATTAAGCTTTTCGGGGAAAATATCAAACGTGACGGAGAGACAATACATGTCACAGCTCCTTCAAGCTACCTAGCACTCTCGCAATTAGTATCCAATATTCTAGAGGAAGATATCTACAGTGATACACAGTTCAGTCCAAAGAAACTAACTCAAAACTTGCCAGAAACACGCCTCGTCGCCCAAAATTCTGGCTCAACAGTAATTGAAGTCGATGGCAAATATTACGTAACATTAGATGGATCTAGTTGGATTGAATATCCAAATAAGTAGTGGTTAACCGGGCTCTATCATTACAAAAAATAGGACGATTAAGATACAAGCCAGTGAATCAATCACTGGCTTTTTAATACCTACCAGTTATCGAATTGCTTAACCTAAATGTGCACCAGCGTACCTCGACCTAGATATTATGAGCATCATGACTTAAGAATGCGGCGTTCTCGATGAGAAAGTCTAAAAAGGTTTCGGCTTGCAATGACAGTGCTCGGCCTTTAAGAGATTGAACTTTCACCGTCGCTTTAGAGAAGGTGCCTAACTCAGTCGCAACCACTTCAATTTGTCCCGATTTGATCTCATCAAGCACGGTGAGCTTAGGCATAAAGGTTACACCTAGGCCTGCCGAAACAAAGTTAGTGAGTGCGGTAACCGAGTTAGTTTGAAGCTTAGGTTGCAAGGTGAGATGAGAGTTTTGTTCAGCCTGCTTTACTAACCTCCCCATACCTGTCGAGTTGTCGATCAAAGCAATAGAAGCCTCTCTAATATCTTGCAATGTCACTGGTGCTGGTTGGGTCGTTAGTACATGCCCTTTTGGAGCGATAAGCTCTAGAGGGTGGCTACGCTCGACATGTGAATGCAGTTTAGGGTGAGGTGCAGACGCATAGGTAATCGCGAAGTCAATCTGTTGATCTTCCAACATTTTTACGGCATCCAACGCGCCCGCAATTTCAATCGATAAATTGATATCAGGGTAACGAGCCATGAAAGTCTGCATAGGTTTAGAAACCAAATTTGTGATAAACCCTTCCCCAATCGCGATGCTGACATTGCCTCCTTTAAGGTTTTTCAGCTTAGTTAGGCGAGCCAGCACCGCCGTTTCACTGCGAACGATGGAGCGGTAATAGTTCAATAATTCGTTGCCCGCCTCAGTCAGCAGTGATTGACGATTATTGCGTTCCCACACCTTCATTTCTGCTTGTGCTTCGAGCTGTGTCAGCATCCTACTCATTGCTGCAGGGTCAACGTTCATCATCTTAGATGCCTTACGTAGCGACCCATATTTTGATAACGCATTCAGATACTCAAGCGCACGGAGATTAAAGTGATGCATGCAACTTCCTTGTGATTCGACTGGCACAAAGCAAGCCTCTCATAAATCTCTCATTTGCCCATCTAGGAATTGAGATACCGACAGAACAAGTTTGCAAGTTGTGGGCTGAGTCACCAACACAAGCGCTTGAAGAGCGTTAGATGCCATATAGGAGAAGTATTTATTCGCCTCTAATAAAACAAAAACACAGCTGAATCCAACGAAGAAAAGAGCTGTGTTTGATGTTCACTATCGGCTGTTTTAAGCCGATAACCAGTCGCTATTTTAAAGCAAGTAGCTTATCGACAAACTCTGAGAAACCGTATCCGCCGGGTTTGCTCATCACCACTGATGGGTGATGCTCTAGTCGTTCCCAGTAATACTGAATATTGGCGACACCGACACTGTTCGGCAAAATTTCAAACATGTATTGATCGTTCATCGAGTCACCGACATAGCAACTACGCTCAACTATTTCTTGGTCAGACAGCCCCTTCTCTTTGAGAAAAGCGGTCGATGTTGCTTTCTTAGAGTGCTCACCATACCAAGCATTAATGTGAATAGAGCTTGCTGTAGCATGTGCACCTAGCGCATGAATCTTAGAGACTATCTCTTCAATAATCGCATCGTCGACTTTGGGACGGTTCTGACCTATGTCTATCGCAACTTCACATAAGCGGTACGACTGATCGAGCGTTAAACTGAGCTCTGGATAATCACTCAAAATAGCTAAGACTTGTTGTTTCAGTTTGCTCTGATTAGCACTGACTTCTGGCAAAGGAATATCTGAGCGCAATGTCAGATAACCGTTTTTCTTTTCCATAATGAAAGCGCCATTCTCGCCGAGAACCGCATCAACAGGCCACAGCTGAGCAATATGATCACACCAACCTGCACAAGCCCCCGTTACCGCAACCACTTTCTTGCCCGAATCTCGGAGCTTACTTAAAGCGATCAAGGTTTCAGGCGGCAATTGACCTTGCCACGTTAAGGTGTCATCCACATCGGTTAACACCCAATCTATCTTTTTCCAATTTTGGTTCAATTCATTCGATACCGAATTCATTTCTACACCTCTAAATAATCAATCACTAAACAGTGTTAAAGCAAATTCGGCAAAAACATCACTAAGCTTTCAGAGAAAGTCAGCAACATCAGAACCGTGAGTAGTGCTAGCAACAACGGAGCCACTTCTCTTACGAAGTCGACCATACGAACTTTTAAAATCGAGCAAACCGTAAACATCATCGAGCCAAATGGCGGAGTCACACCACCAATCATGATATTCACAATCACGATAATACCGAAGTGAACCGGGTTAACGCCTAGGTTAAGCACAGCAGGCAGCAACAATGGCGTGAGTATGATCATTGCAGCGCCACCTTCGATGAACATGCCGACTACTAACAGCAGCACGTTAATCAACAACAGCAAGACTAACTTATTGTCGGTAAGCTCAATCAAAGCCGAAGCAACATTGTGTGGGATCTGCTCTAGCGTCATGTAATACCCAAACACCATGGCACCGATAATGATGAACATAACACTACTGGTGCCCTGCACTGTTTCACGCATGATCAGTGGGATATGGCGCAAACCCAGTTGACGATAAACGAAGATGCCAATAATCGCGCAAAGTAATACTGCGATCGCGCCCGCTTCAGTAGGCGTGAACAAGCCAAAACGCATGCCTAAAATAATGCCAAATGGGATCAACAGTGCCGGAATCGCTTTCAAGAAGTAGTGAAAACGCTCTTTGGCAGAAGCTGGCTCAGAGCGTGACGGTTTGTAACGGCGTTTACGCGCGATGAACGCGATCGTCACCATCAGCGACAGCGCCATCAAAAATGCGGGAACGTAACCCGCTATAAACATTTGATGGACCGAAACGTTCGCTAATAAAGCAAAAATGATTAGGTTAATACCCGGTGGAATCACAGGGCTGATACTTGATGACGCAGCGGTTACAGCGGCGGTGAATGGCAAGTCATAACCACGCTTAGTCATCTCGGGAGCGAGAATCTTCGACTGCATCGCCGCATCCGCGTTTGCAGATCCAGAAATACCCCCCATAAGAGTACTCAATGCCACATTCACTTGAGCAAGACCACCGGTTTTATGACCAATCATTGAATCGGCAAAGGCGAGTAAGCTCTTACTGATCCCCGCATAGTTCATCACCGAACCCACCATGATAAAGAACGGAATGGCCAACAACGGAAAAGACTCAGCAGAACTAATAAAGCGCTGCATCACCAAGCTCACCGGAATAGAGTCATTGATAAAAAGAAAGTAAACCATCGCCGATGCAATCAAAGAAAACGCGATGGGGATGTTCAAAAGAAACAGAACAAACAGAATAAGGATTGGAAGATAGCTTTCCATGAATCGTACCTACTTAGAAGAGCACTTTAGAGAAGCGACATCGTTCGCGATAAATCGAACGGTGTGGATCGCCATCAATGAGAAACAAAGCAACAACACGCCATTGATAACAAAATATGATACGCCCATGACCGGCGTTACCTTGTTAGATAGCATGAGATATTGATAACTCAGAACTGCCATTAAAATGTTCAGAGCCAGTAGGAAAACGGAAACACACAATCTAAATGGGATTTTTGCTTTTTCTGGCAACATGGCAACCACCACATCCACACCCATGTGAAGCTTGTGTTTGTAACAGGAGCTAATCCCTAAGTAGACAGCCCAAATGAAGCAAATAACCGACAGCTCTTCACTCCACGGGACAACAAAGCCAAACCCATAACGCAAGACGACGTTAACGATAACAACCAAAACGGTGATCGAAATAGCGATAGAAGCGAGGATTTCTTCAATATTTTTCAATAAAAACAAAAGACTTCTCCAGCGAAATACCTAATACAACGTGGGTATTTCAGGAATAAAACGGCCTAAGAATATTTAGGCCGTAATCATTAACTAATTAATTTATGCAGAACTACTGTGCAGCTCGGATCGTTTCTAGCTCTTTCATGATCGTCGCGTGTATGCCTTCACTCCAGCTTGGGAACTGGTTGTACACATCTGCCGTCAACTGGTTGAACTCTTCAGAATTCACTTCATTGAAAGTAACACCTAACTCTTCAAGTTTCTGAGTATATTCAACATCCAGTTTAACTAGCTCAGCAGTGTTAGATTCAGCACCAGCCTCTAGCTCTTCGTTGATGATCTGTTGTTGCTCTGGCGTAAATTTGTCCCAAAGCGTTGGTGAAATGTAGATACCCACAGTGCCAAGGAAGTGCTTAGTCAAAGACATGTTCTTAGCCACTTCGTAGATCTTGGTTGAGTACATTGTCAGGATAGAACCTTCAAGACCGTCAACAACGCCTTGTTGAACACCTGCATAGGTCTCAGGGAATGGAAGAGAAGCTGGAGCTGCGCCCATTGCTGAAAGTGTGCTAATGAAAAGCTGACTTTGTGGAACACGAATACGCATGCCTTTCATGTCATCCGAGTTAACGATGTCTTTATTGGTGATCATGTGGCGGAAGCCAAACATGTAGTCTGCGTTCAATACTTTGATGCCCTTCTCTTCCGCTTTAGCTTTAAGGCCAGTGACGAAATCAGTGTCCATCATCGCTAAGTATTCATCGTAGGTGTTGTATAGCATTGGACCTGCCAGTGCCGCGAAGTCAGGCACGTAATCACCTAGATAAGTCAAATCCTCTACCGCAATCCAGTTTGCACCGTTAACCACTTGTTCCAAGTTATCTTTGTAAACAGGTAATTGGCCCCCAGGGAAGACCTTAATGTTTACCGAGCCATCGGTTCTTTCTCGAATTTTGTCGGTCGCTTTAATTAGCTCTTGTGTAAGCAGCTCATTTTGAGTGAACACAAGGCTCATGTTGATATTGATCGGCTCGTCTTTAGCTTCAGAACCAGCCTTGTCAGCTTCACCACAACCAACAAGCAGCGTTGCCGCCATAATTACTGTACCTAATAGCTTTTTCATTTTTAATCACCTTTATGTGGCTATCGTTTTCTAAATATAGAGGGTGTTATTAAGTTTTCGTAGAGTATGTGAGTGAATTATTACATTCATATGAACATTTATCTTAGTGATTTGAACATAGTGAGTATAAGGTCTCACTATTGTACAAACTCTATCCAACTCTTTTTAACTAGTTCTCATTTAAAACAGCGCAATATGGTGGAGAGTTAATAAATCTGTAATAAAGTAGAGCTACTGTTTCCTGAGTTTTCAAATGAACATCGAGATTGAATTATGATCACAGGCCACCGCGGTGCCGCTTCTTTAGCACCTGAAAATACGTTAGTGAGTATTGAACACGCAGCGAAAGCTGGTGCTAAATGGATTGAAATTGATACCCAGTTGAGCGCTGATGGCATCCCTATGGTTTTTCATGACAAGACAATCAATCGTTGTACTAACGGAACGGGCAATATCGCCGATTTAGACTTAACTACACTCAAGACCTTAGATGCTGGTAGTTGGTTTGGTAGCGAATTCGCGGGGACAACGATTCCTACTTTGAGTGAAGCGTTCGACAAGTGTCTAGAACTTGACGTAACTCTGAACCTTGAGATCAAAATTTATGACGATAAGGCTATTCAGCCTCTAGTTGAAACAGTGATCGCACTGATTGAGCAAAAGCAGTTCCCTATTGAAAAACTGCTCATCTCAAGCTTCAAAAAAGAGGCGCTAAGTCTTTGCCAAGAGATGAAGCCAGAGGTTAAACGTGGTTTTATCTGCGAAGTGTGGAACGATTTCAGCCTCGAGTCACTTAAATCACTCGACCTTTACAGCATTCATATCGACCACCGAATTCTTGACGAGAAAACGGCCAAAGCGATCAAAGCTTCAGGCGCAGTTCTTAAAATATGGACTCTGAACGATCCAAAATTGGCGGCTAAATATTTCAACCTAGGTGTCGATAACATCATCACTGACGTACCAAACCAATTTTAGTGGGCTTCTATGGAACTGAACCATCGCCAGAAAGAAATACTCGCAACGCTTAAAGCAAACCAAGATATTCAGATTGACCACTTAGCCGAGTTGTTTTCTGTCACTACTCAAACCATTCGCCGTGACGTAAACCACCTGTGTGAGCAAGGTCTAGCGCGTAGAGTGCACGGAGGCGTGAGCCTACCTACTACGCTCACGAACACGAGTTATCGATTCCGCGCTGGCGTTGAGTCAGAAACAAAAGACAGTATTGCTATCGCAGTTGCCGATGCGATACCTGAAGGCTCAACGGTTATGATGGGCATTGGTACCACCGTCACTCGAATCGCACAGTACTTATTGGCAAAGCCAGCGCTAAGAGTGATCACTAATAACCTTCAGGTGGCTCGCATCCTTGAGGCAAATGAGCAGATTGAAGTGTATTTGGCGGGTGGCTTGTTCCGACGAGAGCATCAAGACATGGTGGGAAGTAGCGTGGTCCACTTCTTTTCCGACTTTGAAGCAGACATCGGCATCTGTGGGTGTGGCTCAGTAACAGACAGTCATTTCGCTATGGAGCATGAGCAAGTTGAGGCTGACCTATCCAAGTCAATCATAAAAAACAGCCGCGAAAGCTGGCTTGTCGCGGATGCCAGTAAATGGGGCCGCTTTGCTGCTCTAAAGGTAGCGTCACTGAATGATTTTGACCGCATCTACACCAACAACACTCAGCTGCCATCGGAATTGAACATACATTTGGTCGAAGACGAAGCACACCAATAAAGATGAAAAACATAGATAGAAAAAAGCCTAGCTTCAACGCTAGGCTTATTTTATTCAGCAAGACAGACGGGAGAAATACTACATCCCAACAAAGAAACTGATCACTAGCGCGTTGATCAAATCGACGAAGAAGCCACATACCAATGGCACCACGATAAAGGCTTGTGGACTTGCACCATAGCGGTGAGTCACGGCTGTCATGTTTACAATCGCTGTTGCAGTCGAGCCTAAAGTGATGCCTCCGAAGCCAGAACATATCACCACTGAGTCGTAGTTTCTTCCCATCAAGTAATAAACCACAAAGATAGTAAACAGCAGTGAAAGTAGAATCTGGATACTCATGATCACTGAGATGTAACCAAACAACCCATCAAGGTCCCAGATACGCAGCCCCATCAATGCCATGGTTAAAAACATGCCCAGACAGATATCAGAGATCATTGCCAACCCTTTACGACCTTGGGCAATTTTTTCTTGTGTGCGACGCTTCTTGAACAAAGCCCGACCAACGTTTCCGATTAAGATCCCCGCAATTAAACAGCTCACGAATAACGGCAGCTTTAGACCCATTGAGTCGATAACTTCACTCAAGCTGTAACCCAGCATGAGCGTCAGGTTTAAAATCAACCATGCCCACAGAACGCCGTAGTGACTAAGCTCAATTTTTGTTTCACTCTCTTGGTATGCACCAACGGTCACCTCTTCTTCATTTGAAGGGCTCACTTTATGTTTATTGAGAAGGTAGTTGGCAATCGGGCCACCAATGACACACGCCGCGATCAAACCCACCGTGTTGGACGCTACACCAAGTTCCAGCGCGTTAGAAATACCAAACTCTTCTACAAACATTGGCGCCCAAGCTAGAGTTGTACCAACACCGCCAATCAAGCTAATTGAGCCTGACAACAAGCCCGCTTTCGCATCCATACCAAAACCCGATGCGACAGCCATACCCACCGCGTTTTGAAGAACGATAAAAGTCGACGCCAAACAGAGCAAGATAAACAGCGGCCGCCCACCTTTTACCAGCGTCTTGATGTCCGCTTGTAGCCCAATACCAGCAAAAAAGTAGAGAAGCAGAAAGTCTCTGACATCGAGGCTAAAAGTGATCTGGATTTCAAAGAGATAGTAAAGCGCAGCGACGGTAGCGGCACAAACAAAGCCACCAATAACTGGCTCTGGTAGTGAATACTTCCTTAATACTTCAGAGCGCTCGATTAAGCCTTTACCAATAAACAGTAATGAGATCGCTATAGTAAAGGAGAGCATTGGAGAAACGAGGGTTTCTGTCATGATGCGGTAGATTCCTAAGAGTTAAGGTTATTCATAATGTTGCTTACTCTTAATCTTGTAGATCCACAGCGATAAATCAAGCGTTTATCGGTGACATCAATCGCTAATCTGGATCAAAATGCTTCAACATAAACAGTGGGAGTGACGAACACAAAAAGGATTTGAGAAAGGAATGTTTCGAAAAGAAGAAGGGGATAAAAATTTGGGCACCCAAAAACGAGAAAACCCCAGCATTTCTGCTAGGGTTTTGAATAGTGGTGGAAGGATGGGGATTTGAACCCCAGATACGCTATAAACGTATACTCGCTTTCCAGGCGAGCGCCTTAAGCCACTCAGCCATCCTTCCACAAATTGTGTGTTGAGCGCGTCACTCAACGAGGCGCTACTTTATTGATTCTGCTTGCTTTGGTCAAGGGGCATTATCAAAAAAAGTGCCTTTTTAAGTTTGTTCGATTACAAATTAACTCATTAGATCAAAAACAAACCAAATTTGATGCTATCGCTATTCTTGAGCTTGTTGCTTTTCTTAAGCTTGCTGACAGTAGCCTGGAACTCTAAACCACTTACGACACATATCGAGGAAGTAGCCGTAAAGTACGCCCATGCCGCACGAGATAACGGCATTACTGGTGACAGCCGTAACGATCTGGTCGCCTGAAGCCCCCACTGCCAACAAAATACCCGCATACACAGGAGACTGGAATAAAACGTATGCCATCAAATCAGACAAGTTTTTCATCAACGAGCTTTGTGAAAGCTTTGCACCATTACGCAAGAACCAATCACGGAACACGCCATAAGGCCATGCAATGGCAATATTTACCGGAATCGACAGCGTTCGAGAAGCAAGAGATTGCTCGAACGTCATACCAGAGATGAACACTTCTACGATCATGCCGGAGATAAAACAGAAAACTACCATAGCAAATGTATCCGCCGCTGCGTTACGAATACAAAATGGACCACGAGACTTCATTGAGCGTTAAACCTAAAATATATCACTACCTATTTAGTGATTTAGCAACATATAAACAAGGCACTTTCGCACCCCACCAGATAATGTCGCTATTAAAACACAAGATTAGTAGTCATATATTTCAAATTAAAAATCAAGTTGTAAATTAACAACCAAAAACCATTTAAAAACCAGTCACTTCAACCAGGAAATTACATAAAGGTCAAAATATAGGCGATTCGTTATTAACTTTCCGTAATTAAACAACAATTATGCCATGGGAAGGTTCACGGTAATTATGTTGATAACATCTTGAGTCGGCGGAGCGCCCAAAGAAACCTGTTCTAACGCTTTATCGACTTGAAAAGAAAGCTCAGCATTGTCCATAGGTTCGACCTGCTTACGTAGGCTTTCTAACGCAGACTGAATCAGGTCTAGATTATTGTCTTCTAACGCGACATAGAGTGTCACGAGTAGCTCTTCGGTATTGTCCTTGTTACGCAGATCAGGTTTCGGTAGTGAGCGGCTTGGGCTCTTATTCTTATGAAGGTTCGCATCGAGACTGTTTAAGCTCAAAGGCTTAACTAAAGGCCCTTTCTCATTCTGGCTTTTGGTTTCATGATATTGATACAACTTATTAGAGTAACGGAACAGGGCATCATCAAGTTCACGCTCATCAATCGGCTTAGCGATAATATAATCTACTCCAGCCCCAAGCATACGCTCACGAGTCTCTTTAAAGACATCAGCCGTACAACCAAATATCAATACTGAAGACACTTCACCAATTAGCGCTCGAATGGCTGTTGTTGATTCTACGCCGTCCATGACTGGCATGTGGTTATCCATCAACACGAGGTCAAATCGTTCAGCAACAAGCGCCTGTATCGCCAGTTCACCATTTTCAACGCTCTTGCAAGTAAAGCCCTTGCTATTCATAAAGGTCTCAATGATTACCGTGTTGGTTCGATTGTCTTCAACGATCAGCACCTTCAAACCAGAATAATCTAACTTCTTGTGTGGCAGGCTCTCTATTTCACCAGGCTGACAAGGTTGAATTTTCAAACGTACATCAAAGCTAGTGCCTATCCCCTCCTCACTGGTGACGGTAATGTTGCCATCCATAAGTTGAGTGATTTTCTTCACAATGGCTAGGCCAAGCCCTGTACCACCAAAACGTCTTGTCGTCGAAGACTCCGCTTGTTCAAACGGTTTAAAAATACGCTTTTGCGCCTCTTTCGATATACCGATGCCGGTATCACGAACTCGGATGCTGAGGTAAGTATCGCTGCCCTCGACCATCTCTTTAAGGTAAACCTCAACAAAACCGCGTGAGGTGAACTTCACCGCATTATTTAAGAGATTAAATAGGATTTGACGCAAGCGAGCTTTGTCAGAAAAGTACCAACGACCGGAAGGCACTTCCGAATAGACCTTAAATTGAAGCCCTTTCTCTGAAGACAATGTGTAGTAAACACTGTTGATACTGCCGATGATCGAATCCAGCGGGAAACGCGTCTCATCAAGGTCTAACCGACCCTGCTCAATCTTTGAAAAGTCCAAGATTTCGTTCAGCAAGGTCATCATGTGATCGCCTGATTCATACAGACTCTTTAAGTGCTTCTCTTGCTCAGCATTGAGCGGGGTTTTCAGCAGAATTTGTGCAGTACCCAAGACACCATTCATTGGGGTACGAATTTCGTGTGACAGGGTCGCAAGGAAAGCGGTCTTTGCATTGGTTGATGCTTGCGCTTTCACTTTTTCTGCTTCGAGATATACCGTCTTCTCATTGAAAGTTTTGATTAAGTGGCCGATCTCATCATGACTTGAATAATCAACGTCAATCACCTCACCGGCTTTTGAACTGTTAACCTGAGTGGCTATGTTAGTGATTGGAGTGATTAAATAACGGTTAAGTAAGTAGTAACCCGCCATAACACAGAGTAGCAACAAGGGCACAATACCTCCCTCGATACTCATCACCTGACGAAACACTTCGTCTGCTACCCGCGATTTAGAGTTAACGACATCGACTTGCCAGCCAAATTCACCGAATTGATTGCTACTAATGTAGATCCCTTCAACGAGATTAAAGTTATGAGAAACCAAGACTTGGTTTAGCTTGTCTCTCAAGGTAATACCAAGATTGTACTCTTCTGCATGGTTCTTAATAAAACCCAGTAACTCTTCCAAAGAGAGGTCCACCGTCGCGATACCCGCAAAGGTGCCATCGTAGTAATAAGGCGAAGACGCCGTGATCATTCGAACGTGCGTGTATGGATCGATGTAGACATCACTCCATGAGATGGTTCCCTGCGGTTCATCGACCACTGAGGTATACCAGTATTCTTCGTGATAAGGGGCATTTTTAGGATTGTTGTAAGAAAACAGTTGGTCGATGGTGCCATCGTCAGCTTTGTTGAAGAAGTAACTGTTCAGCAACTTATCAGGATCGAGCGTGTAAGGTTCAGGCCAAATACCAGCACTGACGATTGTGTCGTCACTCGCGGCTAACATCGACTTGAACAGCGGGATAACATCTTCGCCTTTACGATGCGCCTGAGCAAAGCCAACTAAACTATCAACAAAGCCTTGAGAGCTGCTGAGTGGCTCTGTAATCAACGAAGACAGCAATTGCGTACGTAGGTCGAGGTTTTGCTGCAGTTTGGCGCGCACGGGGGATTCTACGACGTAATACGTCACACTACCGACAATAGCAATAAACATTGCAAGGTATAACCCAAGCGCTACCATGCTTTTTTTCTTTAAGGACGACCGTATCTGCATAATTCTTTTATTGTTTTCTTTTCTGTTAAACCTAGTGTTTATCATCAACGACATCAAGCCTTTTTAGATTGAAGCTTGATTGGCACAAGTTCATTGGTACTATAAGCGCAAATATGTTCCCTTTTACGGTACCTCACTTTGACTTTACAAGATATTCTTGCGCTTCCAGAGTTGGAAGGAAAGCTAATCACAGAACACAAAACCATAGGCTTTGTCACTGCAATGGCTGCAGCGCCTAATGTGTTAACCCCGCATGAGTGGCTACCGTTCCTTTGGGGTGGCGAAGAAGTTGCTCCTTTCACTGATGGCGAGCAACTTGAAAGCTACATTGAAGTGATCATTGCGCTTTGGAACAAAACTCGTCCAGAATTAATCGAAGGCACTTGGGCTTGGCCTGAAGCTTGTCAATTAGACGAAGAGGAAGTGGTTAACACTGCTGCTCGTGATTTCTGTGAAGGCTTACTTCAAGGCTGGCAGATTGCCCGTGATGATTGGGAAACGCTAATGCCTGAAGATAGCGAAGACAACGCGCTTGTAGGCGGCGTTCTACTTTCTCTTAGCATGCTTTACGATCCAGAAACTTCAATCGCTACGCTTGCAGAACAAGGCATTGAAGGTTTAGAGCAGTTTGAAGAGATCTTCAATGCGGTTCCTGTAATGCTTTGCGGCCTGACTCAGCGTGGTATTGCTCTGGCTGAAGCTCAATAAAAAAGTATTCAACAAAAGCACTTAACTAAACAACAAAAGGCCTCACGATGAGGCCTTTTTTAATTCGAGCATGCTAAGTAACACGAAAAAGTCCAAATATATAGAAGAGCGCTCACATCAAAAAGATTTGTTACTTAAAAGCCTTTCCAATCAAAGTCATCAATACGCTCGTCGGCAATATAAAACAGCTTAGTACCACTGCTGACAACTTGATCCAATTCTGGGTTGAGCTCAATACCATTTCCGGAGTCTATCGCAATCAAGGTCGCTTGATACTTCTCTTTAAACACAGAGAAAATCGGCGCAACGGTCACAGGCTCAGCGTCTTGAGGGTAATAAGTCGAATACTGTGTCATGCCACGTGTCGAGCTGAGTAGTTCTTGGTGCAGTGCACTGGAACCGGGATCAACAGCAGCTTTTGCAAGCATCTCTGCGCCTACTGCCGGAATACATTCGGAGTTCGGGCAATGTTTATGTAGCAAGTCACTCAATGCTTCATCTTTAAAGTAAACCAACAGATGTGCTTCTGGATTTCGGTTGGCACAGTAAAGAGCGGCAGATAAGGTAATATCATCTTCTGGGTTATCAATCAGAATACAACTGGCTGACTCAATACCCGTCTTTTCCATCTCTTTGCCATCTGTGTAGCTGTTTACTTTAACGAAATTAATTTCGCCGGGTAACGGGTTCTCAATATCTGAACGAGTACATAACACAATTGGTCGCCTGCCCGTTTCTTCGTGCTGCAACATACGAATGAGGTGAATAGTTCTTTGCTCATTCCATCCAAGCATCAAAATGTGGTTGTCCACTCTAACTCTCCTTTTTCCTAGCAAGCCCGCTCGCCAATATTCAACACCTTCTGTCGCTACCTTGCCGAGTAAGGCCGCGAAAAGACTCAGTCCACCCGGAATAACAAACAGTATAACGATCCATTGCCCTGCTTCTGTCGTAGGTGATAAGTCGCCGTACCCTACTGTTGAAGCGGTCACCACTAAGTAATAGGCGAACGTGGTAAACGAGCCAGTTAGAGCTGTTTCACCCGCTAGATACAAACTCGACCATGACAGAAATACGTAGCCTAAGAAGGTGAATAGTAAGTTTTTTCCATTCAAAACAAAGATATTTGCTTTGACCCAACGTTTGAGTTGTAACCAGATTATCATTCGAGCCTCGAATCCTTCGATCTTACTTATATGCTAGAAAAAATACACGATATCAACAAGATGAATCATCAGAAAAAGATACATGCTCACAAGATTGATATTTATCAGCTTATCTTTGGGCACAAAAAAACCAGCACTATAGGCTGGTTTTTAATTTAGTCAGATAAATAAGCCGCTTAAGCGTTGCCTTTTACCTGCATGTTTAGCTGCTCTGCGAAATCTAGCATACGGTTCAATGGGATAAGCGATTTAACACGTAGCTCGTCAGAAACGAAGATTTCGTGTTGCTCACCGCCATTCTCAAGCGCATTTTCAATCGCTTCAAGGCCATTCATCGCCATCCAAGGGCAGTGTGCACAGCTACGACAAGTTGCACCAGCACCAGCCGTTGGTGCTTCAATCAGCTCTTTTTCAGGAACCAGTTGTTGCATCTTGAAGAAAATGCCTTTGTCTGTCGCGACAATCATCTGTGGATGAGGCAGCTCTTTCGCTTTCTTGATTAATTGGCTAGTAGAACCAACGGCATCAGCCAGCTCAACAACGCTTGCTGGAGACTCTGGGTGCACAAGAATTGCAGCTTCAGGGTATACCGACTTCATTTTCTTCAATGCATCAGCAGAGAACTCATCATGAACGATACACTCACCTTGCCAAAGCAACATGTCAGCGCCGGTTTGATTCGCGATATAAGAACCTAAGTGGCGGTCAGGGCCCCAAATAATTGGTTTGTCTTCAGCGTCTAGGCTTTCAACGATTTCTAGAGCAATGCTCGACGTCACCACCCAATCTGCACGAGCTTTAACAGCCGCAGAGGTGTTCGCGTATACAACGACAGTGTGGTCAGGATGAGCATCACAAAATTCTGTGAATTTATCAGCAGGACAGCCAAGGTCAAGTGAACATTCTGCTTCAAGCGTTGGCATGAGAATGCGTTTTTCAGGAGTAAGGATCTTTGCAGACTCACCCATGAAACGAACACCTGCGATGATCAAAGTGCTTGCTGAGTGACGGTTACCGAATTTAGCCATTTCTAATGAATCGCCAACGAAACCACCAGTTTCTTCTGCCAGAGCCTGAATTTCAGGATCTGTGTAGTAGTGTGCAATTAGAACTGCATCTTTTTCTTGAAGTAGTTTTTTGATGTTTGCGATGTGGGCCTGTTTCTGAGCATCGCTCAATGGAACTGGCTTAGGCGGAAACGGGTAAACTGTATCGATTTTATCTAGTATATGACTCATTGCTCTTGCTCTACGCAACTTCTTCCGAGAATCCGAGTATTCTACACAGGACAGCGATGAGGATCAAAAAGGATTGGTTGTAAGCAAGTACAGTTAGATATTGAAACAGGCATAAAAAAGAGGCGCCTTAGCACCTCCATTTGGTTTTATAAGTGGGTTTGCGCCACTTTAGCCGAAGCACTATTTGGGTACTCGGTAACGACTTGTTGGTAATATTTCTTAGCTTGCGGCGCATTATTGTTGCGCGCTGCTATGTCACCAAGCTTAACCAGTGCGTCCGCTCGCTTGTTTGAGTCTTTGTACGACACAACAGCGGCAAAGCTCTTCACGGCTTCTTTATCTTGCTTCTTAGCAAAATAAAGCTGACCTAACCAGTAATGAGAATTAGGTGTGAAGGTAGAATCTGGGAAGTCTTTTTGAAACTTCTGGAATGCAGCAATTGCACCCGTGTAGTCTCGTTGCTTGAGAATCATGTCTACAGCATTTTGATAAGCAGTCTGCTCATCGACATCAGTACTGAACGTACCAGAAGCTTCTTTAGAGCCTTCGCTCGCGGCTACTGCTACTGTTGCGGTACCTGCTGCTTTCACCTCACCTCTTACGCGATCAAGCTCGATAAAGAGTTCACGTTGGCGCTCTAGCATTTGTTTCATATCGTAACTGTTGCGTTCTAGCTCACCACGAAGTTCACTGATTTCCAGTGCCATGTCGTCGATTTGCTGTTGCATTTGAAGCTGAACAAGATTGCGATTTTGAAGCAGGCGCTCTAAACGCTCAATATCTGATTCGTTAGATGCTGATCGAGAGGAAGAAGAAGTTGAATTGGTTGCGGTGCTATTGAGATCGGATACTGGAGCTGGTGCAGCGAACGCAGTGTTCGCTGCACTTGCCAGTAACGAAAGCAAAATAACTCGCTTTGTGTTACTGAACATGAGGCAATTCCTCAATTAAATAGCTTACTAAGATTAGTAAACTAGTACTGCGCGACGGTTTTTAGCGTACACATCTTCAGATTGACCTAGAAGAAGTGGCTTCTCTTCACCGTAGCTTACGATAGAGATTTGGTCAGCTTGAACACCTAGAGCTTGTAGGTATTTTGCTACAGCTTGTGCACGACGCTCGCCAAGTGCGATGTTGTACTCAGGAGTACCGCGCTCATCAGCGTGACCTTCGATAGTTACTTTCATGTCTACGTTCTTAACTAGGTAAGCTGCGTGAGCTGCTAGCATTTCTTCGTAGTCGCCAGCGATAGTAGAGTTATCGAATGCGAAGTAGATTGTTTGAGTTTCACGTAGTGCTTGCTCTTTAAGCTCTTGCTCAGACAGTTGACCGTTAGCGTCAATTGGCGTTACAACAGTTGTATCTACGTTGCCTTCTGAACCAGAAGTTGTTTGGTTGCTTTCAGTACCAGAAGTTGCAGATGTTGCTTCATCAGTTGAGCTACATGCCGTTACTGCCATCACTGGTAGTGCAATCATCAAGCCTTTAAGAACTTTATTAAGTTGCATCGTTTTTTCCTTACGTTATCAAACTTAGTTTCTACAGCCGACTAAGTGCTATAGATAGTTAATGCCACAATAGTTAACACTATCAATAGCTAAAAGAATCTGTGACTTTTCCTAGAGGAACGGTGACCATGCCGGCGCTCTTACGCGTCCGTTGGTAGCCGGTAATCTAGCTTTAAAGCGACCATCGATAGACACCATCGATAGTACGTTCGTCTTGTTGTAAATAGAGCTATAGATAACCATACCTCCATTTGGCGCAATACTTGGAGATTCATCTAACAATGTTTTTGTTAGTACTTGAACCGCACCGGTTTCCAAATCTTGTTTAGCCAAGTTAAAACCTGAGTTGCTGCGATTTACCATTATCAGGAATCGTCCGTCAGGGGTAATCTGGCCACCTAAGTTTTGGCTACCTTGCCAAGTAATACGAGAAGTCGAATTATTGGACAAATTTACATTATATATCTGAGGTTTACCACCACGATCAGACGTAAAAATAAGAGACTTGCCATCTGGATGCCAGAATGGTTCGGTATTATTCGAACGGCCGCGGGTAATTTGAGTCAGTTTACGGGTTGCGAGGTCAAGTGTGTACACCTGAAGACTGCCCGTTTTCGACAATACTAGCGCTAGCTTTTTACCGTCAGGAGAGAATCTTGGCGCACCATTATGACGTGGGTATGACGTCACCTTCTCACGCTCACCCGTGTAAATATTCATGATGAAGATTTCAGCTTGGCCGTTCTGGAAGCTTACGTACGCAAGCTTTTTACCGTCTGGTGACCATGCCGGCGACATTAGAGGCTGCTTAGAGCGAAGTACTAGGCGCTCATTGAAACCATCGTAGTCTGCTACGCGAAGCTGGTACGGGTATTTGTCTTTGTCATTCACAACAACGTAAGAGATACGTGTTAGAAACGCGCCTTTTTCACCTGTTAGCTCTTCATAAACCAAGTCAGAGATACGGTGTGCGTACTCTCTTAAGCGCTTACCTGGTACGGTCGCTTTCTTGTTGAACAACACGTGATCTTTAGAAAGCACCAATTGACCTTCATCGCTTAACGCTCGGCTTTGTCCTTTCGTCAGCTGACCACGAACAATATCGATCAGTTGGTAATTCACCACGTACTGCCCTTCGGCGTTCTTCGTGATGCTACCTGTTAATAGTGAATCAACACCTAGGTTTGTCCAAGCGTCAAAGTTTACCTCTGTTTCACTGTAAGGCGTTTGAGGCATTTTGCTTGTCGCAACTGGGCTGAATTTACCACTACGCTGTAAGTCAGAAGCGATAACCGCTGACACATCGTGTGGTAGTGGTTCAGCACCTTCCCAGCGGAAAGGTACGATAGCAATAGGTCGTGCAGAGTTAATACCGTCTGTAATAACTAGCTCCAGTGCTGCATGTGCAAACTGGCTGCTTGTCGCTATTACAAAAACAAAACTCAGTAATAGTTTCTTTAACACAAGTTCGTCCTTTTACTCTGGTGATACCGTTAAATTAATGTCTTTTAGTGACTTCACAATGTCTGGGTCTTTAGGCAGTGGGTAAGATTGTACCTGTGCCACCGCACGCTTGGTTGCTGCACATAAGCGGCTATCGCCATCCAATATGCTTAGGCTACCCAAGATAGCGTTTGATCCTGTTGGAATAAGCTTGAGGTTGACTCGGCATGAGCGACCTCGGTAGCTGTCTTCTAACAATAGGTTTTGTTGAATCAATTGGGTGTAAATTGCACCGTAACGCTGCGCTTCATCACTAATAAATTGTTGTCTTGCTGAAGAGTTTTGAGTCGCTTCAGTTTCAAGCCCTGCAAAGATGTCGTTCAGTGCAGCTTCTTGCTGTTTGCGCTCCTTCTCAGCTCTAGCTGCCGCCTCTTTTGCTTTACGCGCTTTCTCAGCTGCAGCGGCGGCTTCTTTCTCTTTCGCTATACGCTGCTTCTCAGCACGTTCAGCGGCTTCTTTTTCTTTACGAGCTTTTTCAGCGGCCTCTTGTGCGGCTTTTTCTTTTGCCACGCGTTCTTGTTCCGCTTTTGCAATCGCTGCTTCTTTCGCTTTACGCTCATTCTCGGCTTTCACTAGAGCCGCCTCTTTTAACTTGCGGTCAGCTTCTGCTTTAGCAGCTTTCTTCTTCTCTTGCTCTAAACGCGCTTGTTCAGCTTTGCGTTTTTTCTCGTTTTCGACACGTCGCTTTTCTGCTTCTCGTGCGGCTTTCGCATCCTTCGCTTGTTGCTCTTTTAGCTTACGGATGTTTTCTTCTTCAGCCTTACGATTCTTTTCTAGCCTTTCACTTTCGCGTCGAAGCTTGTCTAGGCGCTCTTGCTCTTTCTTACTCGCCGCTTCACGTTGTTGACGGATTTGTTGAGCTTGTTGACGAACCAATTGAGGGTCGATAACGACAGCCTGAACCATCTGCCCCGTAGGTTTTGGTTCAGACATAGTAAAGTCCGCTCCCCAAATGAGAGCAACGAATAAGACAACGTGCAGCCCAAGTGAAATTAGAAGCGGCTTTTTGAAACTATTGGATTTTTTATTATTCGCTTTCATGAATGCTACGGAGCTATTCCCTTATATCCGTTAAAAGGCCAACCTTTGGCACACCTGCACGGCTTAATTCATCAAGTAACAAAACCACTTCAGCGTAAGGAGTAGCAGCATCGCCGCCCACCGCCACTGGAGAATTCGGTTTCAAAGACAGTTCAGCTTTTACTCGAACGATAATGTCTTCCAATGACAAGCCACGCTGCACCTCTTCGTCGTTGACGCTTAGGCCAAGCTCACCATCTTTGTTCACTTCAACGATAATGAAACTCGCATTGTCGTCGCCTAATAAATCTTGCGCTGACTTAGCGGTTGAAGCCTGAGGCAGTTCAACATCTACACCTTGAGTAACAAACGGTGACGTCACCATAAAAATGATCAGCAGTACGAGCATAACGTCGATATAAGGTACAACGTTAATCTCAGCTGTCATTTTACGTTTTTTAGGTTGGTATCCAGCCATCTATTATTCCCTGCCAGCCATCGCTTGACGGTGAAGAATGCTGTGGAACTCTTCAGAGAAAGTCGCGTAGTTATGTTCTAGCTTACCAACACTGCTACTAAAGCGGTTGTATGCCATTACAGCTGGAATCGCCGCAAATAGACCCATCGCTGTTGCGATAAGCGCTTCTGCAATACCTGGTGCTACCATAGCGAGTGTTGCTTGCTTTACTTCACCTAACGCGATGAATGAGTGCATAATACCCCAAACGGTACCGAACAGGCCGATGTATGGGCTAATTGAGCCAACGGTTGCTAAGAAAGGTAAGTTGGTTTCTAACTCATCCACTTCACGAGCCACTGCTACGCGCATTGCACGACCAGTGCCTTCCATGATGAAGTCAGGAGACGTTGCGTTTGATTTACGAAGGCGAGCAAATTCAGTAAAGCCTGCATAAAAAATTTCTTCTGTTCCAGAAAGCTCGTCTTTGCGCTTGTTGCTCTCTTGGTACAACTTAGCCAGATCAACACCAGACCAGAATTTATCTTCGAAGACTTCTGCTTGTTTAGAAGCTTGAGATAGTACCTTACTTCTCTTGATGATCATCGCCCAAGAAACGACAGACATGCCCATAAGGGTCAGCATGACCATTTTCACTAGTAAACTAGCTTCTAGAATTAGGCCTAAGATTGAGATTTCAGCAGTCACTATTCGTTAGCTCCGTAAGAATAAATGTTGGCATTGCCTTGGGTTTCATTTTTTGATTGTCGATACATGCTACCTTAACCATTGCTTTACACAATGCTTTGCCATCAGGATTTACGATCTCTTGACAGAAGACCAAGGTAGCTCGCTTTAACTCGTAAATATTTGTAATGACTTGTAAAGAATCATCAAGACGTGCGCCTTGAATGAAATCAATATCCATATGTCGGACTACAAAACCGATGTTTTGTTCTAATAATACTTGTTGAGAAACGCCAATTGAGCGCAGCATCTCAGTTCGAGCACGCTCGAAGAACTTGAGATAATTCGAGTGGTACACCACGCCACCTGCGTCGGTGTCTTCGTAATATACGGTTACTGGCCACGTAAACGGCTTAGATAATCCCTGCAAATTGATACCACAAACCAAAAATCGATAAAGACATCACTATAACCTAACTCCTTATCATTAATAGTATATGGCTGTGAATTTTTTGATTTAATAGACGAAAAAAAAGGCCATCTGTATAAGATGACCTCTTTTTGACTAAAAACCCAACAAGTACAAAGGCTCACGTTCAATGAGAACCTAAACCACACCTATTTTATAGAAGGCGTAGCACCGTTAGGTAGAGCAGAATGGTGAGTGAAACGTATGGGCTAAACAGTAGTTGCCACATCCAAGCTCTCGGTTTAAACCCAACACCGTAAACCATGCTTGAGCATACTGCCCAAATAAACATAGGCCCGATGATCGCGTTAAATCCACCGATGCTTGCTGCATACGCTTCAGGATCCCACATCACTAAACCAACATGCATGAAACCCAATATTAGGGACAAAGCTCTTAAGAGAGTCTTGTCCATTGGTCGATGCAGCTTAGCGACTTGTTCTGCGAGATTACTCACTGTCTTTGTCCATCATTTCAGAATGCTCAAGCCATAGAGCATTGATGATGCCGAATGCACATGCTAGAAGTACACCCAAAATCCATGCGAAATACCACATAAAATTTCTCCTAAGTTATTTCACTTCTAGCTTAGTAAGCTGAAACGTCGTTATCTTCGATGTGTTTCTTATCTAGGCGACCGAACATTTTGTAGTATGTCCAAGTTGTGTAGCCAAGAATCACAGGAACCATTACCGCCGCAACTGCAGTCATTAGACCAAGTGTCAGCTCACTCGCTGTTGAATCCCACATAGTCAAACTATGGTCAGGGTTCAGGCTTGATGGCATTACGAATGGGAACATTGCAAAACCAGCCGTTAAGATAACACCAGCGTTAGATAGGCTCGAGAATAAGAAAGCAAAACCACCGCGCTCAAGACGAGATGCAATCACAGCGAACAGTGGCATAACCACACCAAGAATCGGTGCTGCCCACATTGCTGGGTACGTCTCGAAGTTTGTCATCCACGCGCCAACTTGAAGTGATACTTCTTTGTTTAGCGGGTTAGAGTCTGCGAACGTGTCAATCGTACTTGTAATTACATAGCCTTCGATAGATTGAACCCAGAAGCCACCAATAACAAATAGAACAATTGAGATCAGGCCTGTGATCTGAGCAACGTTACGAGCACGAGCGTGCAGCGCTTCTGTTGTCTTCATTTGTAGCCATGTTGCGCCTTGCGTCACGAACAACATCAGAGCCAATACACCACATAGCAATGCAAACGGGTTTAGCAGAGCGAAGAATGTACCGTGGTACTTAGACATCATTAGGTCGTTCAGGTCAAATGGAACACCTTGTAGAAGGTTACCAAATGCTACACCAAAGATGATTGGCGGAACTGTGCCACTAAAGCAAAGTGCGTAGTCCCACGCTTTACGCCATTTTGGCTCTTCAATCTTAGAACGGTAATCTAGAGCCAGTGGACGTAGCCAAAGCGCTGCTAGAGTCACGTACATAGCAAAGTAGAAGCCAGAGAAAGACGTTGCGTAAACCAGTGGCCAAGCGGCGAACAGTGCACCACCAGCCGTGATTAACCAAACTTGGTTACCATCCCAGTGAGGGGCAATGGTGTTCAGCATGATACGACGTTCAGTGTCACTCTTACCGATAACCGGTGAAAGTGCTGCAACACCCATATCAAAGCCATCAGTTACTGCGAAACCTACCAGCAATACACCGATTAGGATCCACCAAATAAGTCGTAAGCTTTCGTAATCAAACATTAATATTCCCTCACTTATACTTCAACTGAACGGCTAACTTTGTCTTCAACAGAGTTATCGTTTTGTTCGAAGTGGTAACGGCCTGTCTTCAAGCTACTTGGACCTTTACGTGCGAATTTCAGCATTAGGTAAACTTCTGCAATCAGGAACACTGTGTACAGTGCCAAGATAGCGAATAGAGAAGTCCATAGCTGTTCAATAGTTAGTGCTGATGCAGCAACGTTAACCGGTAGGATTTCACCAACCGCCCATGGTTGACGACCAAATTCAGCAACGAACCAACCTGCTTCAATCGCAATCCAAGGTAGTGGGATTGAGAATAGTGCTGCTTTAAGTACCCATGGTTTCTGTTCGATCTTCTGACGACACGTTTGAACAAACGCCGCACCGAATACAAACAGCATGATGAAGCCACAAGCAACCATCAGACGGAATGACCAGAATAGAGGCCAAACTGTTGGGATAGAATCATCCGCAGCCATTTGGATTTGGTCTTCTGTTGCATCAACAACGTTGTCTGTGTAGCGCTTAAGAAGTAGACCGTAACCTAGGTCACCTTTCACTTCGTCGAACGCTGCCATGTTTTCTTCAGACTTATCGCCTGCACGTAATTTTTCTAGAAGCTCGTAAGCGTACATACCAGTACGGATACGATCAACGTGGTCATCACGTAGGTCACGTAGACCCGTTACTTCTTTATCAAGAGAACGCGTTGCAATGATACCCATTACGTAAGGGATCTTTATTGCGTAGTCAGTATCCATTGTTTCTTGGTTAGGAATACCAAAAACAGTAAATGCTGCAGGTGCTTCTTCCGTGTGCCACTCTGCCTCTACTGCAGCTAGCTTCACTTTCTGAACTTCACCAAGCTCGTAACCAGATTCATCACCTAGTACGATTACTGACAAGATCGCCGCCATACCGAAAGATGCTGCAATCGCGAAAGAACGACGAGCAAAGGCAAGGTCACGACCTTTAAGAATGTAGTATGAGCTGATACCAAGGATGAACATCGCACCCGTTGTGTAACCAGACGCTACTGTGTGTACGAATTTAACTTGCGCTACCGGGTTTAGTACAACTTCAGCGAAGCTCACCATTTCCATACGCATGGTTTCAAAGTTAAATTCCGCACCCACTGGGTTTTGCATCCAGCCGTTTGCTACCAAGATCCAAAGCGCAGAGAAGTTAGAGCCAAGTGCTACTAACCAAGTTACCGCTAAGTGTTGACGCTTTGACAGTCTGTCCCAACCGAAGAAGAAAAGGCCAACAAAAGTAGACTCTAGGAAGAATGCAACAAGCGCTTCGATAGCTAGCGGAGCACCAAAGATGTCGCCAACATAGTGAGAATAGTAAGACCAGTTAGTACCAAACTGGAACTCCATGGTTAAGCCTGTCGCTACACCAAGAGCAAAGTTAATACCAAACAATTTACCCCAGAACTTGGTCATGTCCTTGTAAATTTGCTTGCCAGTCATTACATAAACAGACTCCATGATGGCAAGTAGAAATGCCATACCTAAAGTCAGTGGAACAAATAGGAAGTGATACATCGCTGTAAATGCAAACTGCAATCGCGACAGATCAACAACATCAATCATGGTAACTCCTTTGTGTCGGCTGAATGACACTTGTGTGATTATTCACCTCAAAAATCCATGTTAAAACAATTTGTAGAATTGTTATTACAACTTGAAATTTGTAGCAAAAACGTACCGTTATAGTTAGATTATTGTTAAGCATGAGCTAATATAGCTGGCGCTAATATTACTGGTAAAATCAGTATGTTTCAAAAGGTTTATGGGAGAACCCTGCGTTGATTTGTATCAAATTTATTCGTGCAAAATAGGGTTAATTTTGTACAAATATGATTAAAATCACACCAATTCGGCTTGTCTTAATAACAGTGCATGATACCTGTGACAAAACCTCAGCACACCATCAACATTCAAGTCACAACTACCCATAAAGTATTAACAAGAAATATGACAACTTATTTCAATTTTTGTTAGCCAAATCAAAGCTGAAATCAAAGTTTTCATTTTTGATTAGCCCTATTTGAGCTTTATAGCGACTCGCGCAAAGAGTTGTTATTCAGTAAAATGCAAAAAATCCCAGCGCTTATGCAACTGGGATCTTTAAAAATGAATAATTTAGCGATTAGACGGTAGGTCTATCCCAAAGTGTAAATAGGCTCTATCAGTCGCGATTCGGCCCCTTGGTGTTCTTTGTAGATAACCTTGCTGTATTAGATAAGGCTCCAATACATCTTCAATGGTGTCTTTCTCTTCACCAATTGCTGCAGCCATATTGTCGATACCAACTGGGCCGCCACCAAACTTCTCCATAATTGCCAATAGAAGCTTTCTGTCCATATAGTCAAAACCTTTGGCATCAACATCTAACATGTTCAGTGCGCTGTCTGCGACCTCAGGGCAAATATGTCCGTCCCCTTTTACTTCCGCATAATCACGGACGCGGCGCAGTAAACGGTTTGCAATACGTGGTGTACCACGAGCTCGGCGAGCCACTTCCAACGCCCCTTCTGCTTCCATCGAAAGGCCAAGGCAGTCAGCGCTGCGCTGTACGATGTTTTGCAAGTCTTCTACTTTGTAATACTCGAGACGTTGAGTAATACCAAATCGGTCACGCAGTGGAGAGGTCAGTGAACCAGCACGCGTCGTTGCACCAATCAGAGTGAACGGTGGCAAGTCAATCTTGATAGAGCGCGCCGCAGGGCCTTCACCAATCATGATGTCCAACTGGTAATCTTCCATAGCTGGATACAACACCTCTTCAACCACAGGGCTTAAGCGGTGGATCTCATCAATGAATAGGACATCATTTTCTTCAAGGTTGGTCAGCAGCGCCGCTAAGTCGCCGGCTTTCTCTAACACCGGCCCAGAAGTGGTGCGAATGTTTACATCCATCTCATTGGCTACAATATTCGCCAATGTGGTTTTACCCAAGCCTGGAGGACCAAATATCAACAGATGATCAAGTGCTTCATTACGCAATTGCGCCGCTTTGATGAAAATCTCCATCTGGTCACGAACGTGGTCCTGACCTTGATAGTCGGCTAACGCCTTTGGTCGTATTGCACGGTCGATAACATCTTCATCTTTAAAGACCGGATTGTCAGGAGCAATGAGGCGATCTGCTTCAATCATAGAGAGTTCCAATTTGAGAGTGTTAACTCTGTTTTCTTTAATTCTTGCTTAGCCGTTATCTAATATTCGAGCTAATGAATACTAAGCATATTCTAACGAGATAGTAGTCGCTAGAGATAAACACGATGCAATAACTGAGCTTACATCGTCAGCGTCGATTTTTATTAAACCATCGACTTCAAGGCATCACGAATCAACTGTTCGCTCGTCATACCTTCTTTAGCCACTTGAGAAACCACCTTAGAAGCTTGAGTCGGCTTATAGCCCAATGCAAGCAGTGCACTTACCGCTTCTTCTTCAGCATCGTGAACGGTTGGCATAGAGTCAATTGGCGCCGCGTCAGTCGCAGGCGTAAACAGGTCACCAGCACCCCAACCTTTTAGTCGGTCTTTCATCTCAACAACTAGACGTTCAGCGGTTTTCTTACCAACACCCGGTAGCTTCACTAGCGTAGAAATGTCTTCACGCTCAACACTCTGAACAAACTGGCTCGCCGTCATACCGGAAAGAATACCAAGGCCAAGTTTAGGGCCCACACCGTTTGCTTTGATGACTTCACGGAATAACGCCCGCTCTTTAACCGTGTTGAAGCCATAAAGTAGCTGAGCATCTTCACGTACTACAAAATGCGTGTAGATAATTGCCTCTTCGCCTACGTTTGGTAGTTCATAAAAACAGCTCATTGGCATTTGTACTTCGTAACCAACACCACTGACTTCAATCAATAATTCTGGTGGCTGTTTTTCTATTAATGTACCGCGTAGACGTCCGATCACAGTTCGCTCTCTTGATGGAATTTAGTTTGAGGGACAGAATATAAAAGAACTGGATGCTTATCCAGTTCTTTATGTTTTTTGGAGGGATTTATTTACGCTTGTTTAGCTTGGGAGACCACGTTATTTAGGCTTTCGACTAGATCTTTGACAGAGGTAACATGTCCTGTCAGTTCAGAACCATAATTAGCCACTAAACCTGATACCGATTTTGTTTCCGCAACGCTCTGTGCCACTTCTGAGCTCGCAAGATCCAGCTCTTTCAGTGAGTCCATCTGCATTGCCATAATATCGGTTAACTGGTTCACATCAGTAGAGATAGTCTGAACCTCTGAAATAATGCTGTTCATTTCATTGGCCGTGGTTTCGATGATCGCTCTGCCATGCTCCACTTCCACTTTACTGCGATCCAACAAGCTTCGGATCTCGATAGCTGAATGACTACTTTTTGCTGACAGCTCCCTTACCTGGTCAGCTACCACAGCAAAGCCTCTGCCCTGCTCACCTGCGCGAGCCGCTTCTATTGCGGCATTCAGCGCGAGTAAATTGGTTTGCTCTGCTACCGAAGTAATTAAGTCAGCGACTTTCATGATCTCTTGGTTACTTTGTATGATTTGACTGATGGCTCCGGTCGAGGCCTCAAGAGATTCAGAACTCTTTTGCGCTTTAGTACCAACGGCTTCACTGCGCTCTTTGAGCTCACCGACAAACGAATTCGACTCTGCGATACCTTGCGTCATTTGATGCAGTTGCTGGCTCATCTCCTCGGCAGCACTCGCCTGAGATTCGCAATTGATGTTCAACACTTCGACTTGCGCATGTAAGTCTTGTGACTGTTGCTCTAAATGGACAGAAACGTCCTGTAGGCTTTCAGAGTTTGAATTAGCTTGGTCAAGCACAACTGACAAACGTCCTTCACTTTGTGTCGCTTTGTTGGCGACCTGCTGACTCTCTGAAATGGCTTCTTCTGCCATCTCGATAGCCACTTCTTTTTGCTTTGCTGTAAATGCTTGGGCAATACAGATCACCACCAGCGGCATAATCACACCTGACCATGTTTCAACAACCAACGCTTCTGGAGTAAGCACTAACTGCGGAAATATGAACCCGTTTAAATGAGCGGACGTCATCACTAAGGAGACCCCAATCACCAGTCCACTCCACACCAAAGCGACAATGCGGGTTCCTGATAAAAAGAAAGCAACCACTAACAAAGGCACCCAATAGGCCTGCGTCGAGTCCACCACACCACCACTTTGATAAATGATATTCAGTGCGTGTACCGCCATACCCACAAAACCAAAGTTAAGTGCCAAACTTGGTTTTCCAGTAACACGAAGTAACGTGGCTGAGAGCAGTTCAAAGACGATAAGGAACACAGAAGTAGCAACAAGCAGCTGCTCCTCGTGTTTTGTCCATTTAATAAAGCTGTAGATACCAACAAAGAGAGCGATGAAAGTGAAAAGTAATAAGATGTCGGCTTGTCTGGTTTGATTGTTGTTCCATTCGCGAGTTTTGGGCAGAAATAGCACGCGCCACAACTTGATAGGGTTCATCAGTGATCATCCTTGATTAACTTATAAGACCTCCGACCAATGTTAATAACATGTTAAACAGTGCGCAATGTTATTATTTAGGTTCTGTTCGAAAGATCTCATTTCATCAAGGATTTAGCGGCGTATTGCTGTGATCTGAGCCAAACCAAACGTGAGGCTCATCAATGGAAAAAGAGAAGGTAACCTGAAGCTAACTGGAGATGGGAAATTAACGATAACGCCCTTTTCTCGCGCCTGTCGCTTTACCCGCCAGTGCAATCAAAGTTTTGTTGGTGTTGGCGTGAGTGATCGCTACGCCTAGCGCATCGGCGGCATCAGCCTGTGGCTTAGCTGGCAACTTAAGCATGCTCATCACCATATTTTGAACCATAGACTTATCTGCACCACCATTACCTGTTACCGCTTGCTTAATTAAACGAGCCGCGTATTCATGAACCGGCAAATCTGCATTTACAGCGGCCACTATTGCACTACCACGCGCCTGACCCAGCTTGAGTGCCGAGTCCGCATTCTTTGCCATGAAGACCTGTTCAATGGCAAACACATCTGGCTGAAACTGAGTAATGATTTCACTCACGCCCGCATAGATCTGCTTGAGTCGGCCTGGCAGCTCTTTTTCTGAGGTTCGGATACACCCACTGCCTAAGTAATACAGATGACGGCCATTTTGACGAATCACGCCGTAACCGGTAATGCGAGAGCCAGGGTCGATCCCTAAGATAATAGACATAACTTCTAGTACTGATTATTTATACATGCTTTATCAGCTTAGTATATCGAACGTTAAAAAAAATGCCCGTTAAATTAACGGGCATTTTTATTTACTTAAAAAGAAGGTTACTTAAAGAGAAAGTCACTCAAAGAAAGAGTCACTATTAGCTTATTCAGCCGACTCTTCTTTTTGTGCAACTTTAACAGCGATTGCTAGCTCTTCCAGTGATGCAGGGTTTGCTAGGCTTGGCGCGTCTGTTAGTAGACATGCAGCTGCTGTTGTTTTCGGGAATGCGATAACGTCACGGATGTTCTCTGTACCACAAAGTAGCATTGCTAGACGGTCAAGACCGAATGCTAGACCAGCGTGTGGTGGAGTACCGTATTGAAGAGCATCTAGTAGGAAGCCGAACTTCTCTTGTTGCTCTTTCTCTTCGATACCTAGGATACCGAAAACAGCAGTTTGCATTTCTGCGTTGTGAATACGTACAGAACCGCCGCCTACTTCGTAGCCATTGATTACCATGTCGTATGCATCAGAGTTTGCTGCTGCTGGGTTCGCTTTTAGCTCTTCCGCAGTCACACCTAGTGGTGATGTGAATGGGTGGTGCATTGCGTGTAGGTTGCCTTCGCCGTCTTCTTCAAACATTGGGAAGTCAACAACCCACAGTGGAGCCCATGCAGATGTATCTGTTAGCTCTAGGTCTGTACCTAGTTTAAGACGAAGTGCGCCCATTGCTTCAGCAACGATGCCCGCTTTGTCTGCGCCGAACAGAATGATATCGCCAGATTCAGCTTCAGTGCGATCCAGAATACCGTTGATTACGTCTTCGCTTAGGAATTTAGCAACTGGAGATTGGATACCTTCCATGCCTGCTGCACGGTCGTTAACCTTCATCCAAGCTAGACCTTTCGCGCCGTAGATGTTTACGTACTCTGCGTAACCGTCGATTTGCTTACGAGTTAGCTTAGCACCACCTGGAACACGGATAACCGCTACACGGCCTTTTTCGTCGTTAGCAGGGCCTGAGAATACTTTGAACTCAACGTCTTTAACTAGGTCAGCAACGTCAACAAGCTCTAGTGGGTTACGTAGATCTGGCTTATCAGAACCGAAACGACGAATCGCTTCAGAGAAAGGCATTACTGGGAATTGACCTAGTTCTACATCTAGAAGCTCTTTCCACATATCGTGAACTAGCTTTTCAGTGATGTTACGTACTTCTTGAGAAGACATGAACGATGTTTCGATATCGATCTGAGTAAATTCAGGCTGACGGTCAGCACGTAAATCTTCATCACGGAAACATTTAACGATTTGGTAGTAACGGTCAAAACCAGACATCATCAGCAGTTGCTTGAACAACTGAGGAGATTGAGGAAGCGCGTAGAAGCTGCCTTTGTGAACACGGCTTGGTACTAGGTAATCACGAGCGCCTTCTGGAGTCGCTTTAGTTAGTACTGGTGTTTCGATGTCTAGGAACAGGTTCTCGTCTAGGAAACGACGAACGAAGCTAGATGCACGTGCACGAAGCTTGATGCGATCGCTCATTTCTGGACGGCGAAGATCGATGTAACGGTACTTAAGACGCTGTTCTTCAGAGTTCGTTTGGTTGAAGTCTAGTGGAAGCGCTTCTGAACGGTTAATGATCTCTAGACCAGTCGCGTAAAGTTCTACTTCACCAGTAGCCATGTCTTTATTTACTTGGCTGTCAGGACGAACACGTACTTCACCAGTAAATTTGATACAGAATTCATTACGCAGTTGGTTAGCGATCGGGAAGATATCTTTCATATCTGGATCGACAACAACCTGAACGATGCCTTCACGATCACGCATATCAATAAAGATAAGACCGCCTAAATCACGGCGACGGTTTACCCAGCCGCACAATTCTACAGTTTGTCCCGCCAGGGACTTGTTCAGGTT
This sequence comes from Vibrio sp. 070316B, assembly GCF_013114115.1. Lineage (NCBI taxonomy): Bacteria > Pseudomonadati > Pseudomonadota > Gammaproteobacteria > Vibrionales > Vibrionaceae > Vibrio > Vibrio sp. 070316B. The sequence goes on from NZ_VTYC01000006.1 coordinate 60,530, forward strand.
ACCACAGTAATGGGTACGCATAATGAATTTCCCAATCTCTTAATTATTTACTAATTTCCAAGCTGTCAGTGGTCATTCCACATAACAGAGCAAAGAATCATTTATACGCGGAAACTCGGTTAAAATCGACCTTCCACACTCGAATTTATTGTGTTTTATCTGGCTTTGCTGCTTTTTAGCTCATCAAACGCGCAAAGATTCACCAAAACCAAAAAAATTGCGATAATTATATCTCGAAAGTACCTTAATCAGCAAAAGTCTCGTACAGTAGATTTTCATTTCGATTAAAAGCAGTAATGTGATGACTAATGGTGCAAAAACGATGGACACTTTACCTCTAAGACTTGGATTAACTATGTGGTCTCATTCTGAGTGGCAAAGTCAGTTCTACGGTAAAGGCACCAAACCCGCAGAGCGCCTTGAAAAGTACACTCAAGTTTTCCATACCGTAGAGGGCAATACGACCTTTTACGCGACGCCGAGTATGACTACCGTGCATAACTGGAAAGCGGCAAGCCACGATGACTTCAAGTTCACCTTCAAACTGCCCAAGTTCATCACCCACCAGCAACAGCTTAGACACTGCCAAGCCGAGCTCAAAGAGTTCTTAATGACCATGTCACCCCTCCATGATCGCATAGGTCAGTGGACCATACAGCTACCACACAGCTTTGAACCTAGTATGCTTCCTACTCTGCAAAAATTTTGCACCTTGTTTCCAAAGGAGATGCAGCTCGGCGTTGAAGTTCGCCATTTAGGCTTCTTTGATAAAGGCGATGCTGAAAAACGCTTTAACCAATGGCTCGTGGAAGAAGGCATTAACCGCATCATTATGGATAGTCGCCCTGTTTTTTCTGCGCCGCCAACCACAGAAGCGGTAATCGACGCACACCAGAAAAAGCCACGCGTGCCCGTTCATGCCATTGCAACGGCCAACAACCCGATGATCCGTTTTATCGGTCACCCTGACCAAGCGCCAAATATCGAATTTTTCAAACCTTGGTTTAGCAAAATCCCCCAGTGGTTAAGTGACGGCAAACAACCGTATCTAATGATCCACACTCCAGACAACAATCATGCGCCGGAACTCGCGATCGCCATCTATGAGTTATTGCAACAGCAAGTGTCTGAAAATACGTCACTATTACTACCTGACCTGGAACAATTTCCAGCTCAGAAAGGCAATCATCAAATCTCGATGTTTTAAGGCTTCTTGTACTTACAACAGTAATCCTCAGCTGTAATCTGAGTTTTCGTGACAGCAGTCCTATTTTTTCGTAAAATACGCCCCCTTTTATTTGGTACGAGTTTTATACCAATAACGCTGACTGTCGAGAGAGAATGCCATGAGCAACAAAGACAACATCTTTTCCGCTCCTATTGATAAAATTGGAGACTTCACCTTTGATGCAAGGGTCGCAGAAGTATTCCCGGATATGATTCAACGCTCGGTTCCTGGCTACAGCAACATCATCTCAGCTATCGGTATGTTAGCGGAGCGATTCGTAAAACCGCATTCAAACGTTTATGACCTGGGTTGTTCTCTGGGCGCTGCAACACTTTCCATGCGTCGTCACATCCAGCAAGAAGGCTGCACAATTTTCGCTATTGATAACTCAGAAGCGATGGTTGAACGCTGTAAATTACACGTTAACGCGTACCGCAGCGACACGCCTGTAGAAGTCATCGAAGCCGATATTCGCGAAGTCGAAATCAAAGACGCTTCGGTAGTAGTACTTAACTTCACGCTGCAATTCCTGTCGCCAGACGATCGCTACGCCCTACTTGAAAAAATTCATGCTGGCCTGCGCCCAGGCGGAATCTTAATCTTGTCTGAGAAATACGTATTCGAAGATGAAAGTTCGAACGAACTGCTTATCGACCTGCACCATGATTTCAAACGTGCTAACGGATACAGCGAACTTGAAGTAAGCCAAAAACGTAGCGCGATTGAAAACGTAATGCGCCCTGACTCTATCCCTGTTCACAGAGAGCGCTTTAATAAGATTGGCTTCTCAAGCAGCGAAGTATGGTTCCAATGCTTTAACTTTGGATCAATGTTCGCGATTAAATAGCGCGCAAACTCGGTTAGCTCGTACTAGAACGTCATACTCACCGTAGTGAATGACACGATAACTTTTACACCACCAATTCAGTGAAAAACTATGTTTAATTTTGCCAATTTTTATCAACTTATTGCCCAAGATACTCGCCTACAGCCGTGGCTTAACGTTTTGCCACAGCAACTGACGGATTGGCAAAATGCAGAGCACGGTGATTTCGATCGTTGGTTACGTGCGTTAAACAAGATTCCACAAGACGTGCCAGATCAAGTTGACCTGAAAAATTCAGTGACGATTGGTAGTTCTACGCCATACCACACAGGTGAACTGAAAAAGCTAGAAAGCTTATTGAAGACGTTCCACCCGTGGAGAAAAGGTCCTTATACGGTTCACGACATCCATATCGATACAGAGTGGCGCAGTGACTGGAAATGGGATCGTGTGCTTCCACATATTTCTCCATTAAAGAACCGTTCGGTGCTAGATGTTGGCTGTGGTAACGGCTACCACATGTGGCGCATGCTAGGTGAAGGGGCTCGCTTAACTGTTGGTATTGATCCTTCTCACCTGTTTTTGATTCAATTTGAAGCGATTCGCAAGTTAATGGGCAACGACCAACGTGCTCACCTTCTACCTTTGGGTATCGAACAGCTACCAAAACTTGAAGCCTATGACACAGTATTCAGCATGGGTGTGCTGTACCACCGTCGTTCTCCATTGGATCACCTAATTCAACTGAAGGACCAATTAGTGTCTGGCGGTGAATTAGTGCTGGAGACTCTAGTGATTGAAGGCGATGAGAACGCAGTATTAGTGCCTGTTGATCGCTACGCACAGATGAGAAACGTGTACTTCTTCCCTTCTGCTCGCGCACTGAAACGCTGGCTTGAACAAGTTGGCTTTAAAGACGTACGCATCGTGGATGAGAATGTCACAACAATTGGTGAACAGCGCACGACAGAGTGGATGACACACAACTCTCTGCCAGATTACCTAGATCCAAACGACCCAAGTAAAACCGTTGAAGGTCACCCGGCGCCGAGACGCGCTATTCTTGTCGCAACCAAGCCATAAACTAAATATTCAAAAGCCCAAATTGCGTCGTAACAAAATTTGTCTCTAGAGCTCATTTATTTTCTAAAACAGATCAGTGTTTAATAAATGAGCTATCTCAAATAGCAATAATTGGCGTAGCGCTCACATTGCGATTCAATATGACCAGACTCTTACAATAGGATGCTTCACGCATCCTTTTTTGTGGGCTAAAATTCTAAATAGTCTGAACTATTCTCAAATTTCCCAAAGGTTTTTTTATGTTTAAGCGATTATCGCCAATTGTGGCGGTTGGTTTGCTCTCTGGTTGTACCCTAACTAACGGTGCGGCCTACCACCAAGAAACTCTCGACGCTATTGCCCGCTCAGAGACAAACATCGCAAATAAGGTTCAAAATCTTGAACTGCAACTAAGCAATCAAAGCGATTACATTGAAAGCTTAGAAGACGAAATCGCAACCCTTTCCCAACAGCTTGATGTTCACCTAACCAGCATGGAACACAAAGTGATTGAAGAACTGGAAGAAGAAGAGCCAGTCGCAGTTGCAGCGGCTCCTGTTGCTCCGACTTCACAGCCGACAATCCTTGGCGGCATCGAAAAAGTATCTATCGACTCTATCAAACAAAGCTTCGATGCTCGTGTTGATACGGGTGCAACAACATCCTCTTTGAATGCTGTCGATATCAAAGAATTCGAACGCAATGGCAAAGATTGGGTACGATTCCACCTAGCTGATAAATCACAAGCGACAGAAGATCAAAAATGGATTGAAGCGCCTGTTGTACGTTATGTGAAAATCCGTCAGTCAACGACCGACCAAGCAGAACGTCGAGCTGTGATCGAATTATGGGTTAAAGTTGGAAAAATCCATGAAAAAGCGCAATTTACATTGGCGGATCGCTCTCAAATGAGTCACCCTGTATTACTAGGGCGCGAATTTATCAAAGACATCGCGCTAGTAGATGTAAGTAAACAGTACGTACAAACGGAAGCCAAATAACAATAGTAGGGTAAGCTATGACGTCACGAATTCCATTTTATATCTCTATTTTCCTGCTCATCGTAGCAGGCATAACACTGAGTATGTTCAGACATACGACCTATGGTGTTCCTTGGACCCCAGGGGAAACCAGGCAGGTGTGGGACATTGAAGCACGTATCGAATTCAATGCTGTAGGCAAAGAAGCGAAGGTTTCATTAGCGGCTCCTCATACTCAGTCTAACTACACACTTATTAGCGAGTCAGCGTCATCACCAGGCTACGGTATCTCATACTTGAATACCGAATCAGGCCGCCGCGCTGAATGGTCTATCCGTTATGCTGATGGCCCGCAAACTATTTACTACAAGACTCAATTCTTAGTCGACAGCCAAGCAAAAGTTACTGAAAACCCGCCAGAAGGTGAAGTTGCTCAACCAAGCTTCGACGGCCCAGAAGAAGCGGCGTCTCTTGCACTAATTGACCGCGCAACCAAGCGTTCAGCGGACAACCTAACCTTCACTCGTGAGCTAATCAAAACGCTTAATGATCCAGATAGCCAAAACTCTGCGCTGCTTCTGAACAACATGACCAAAGTGGAAGCGACACACAAGTTACTTTCGGCAGCGAAAATACACAACAAAGTGGTTGGTGTTATCGAGCTAGAAGATGGCCGTCGTCGTCAGTCTATCCAGAACATGATTCAAATTTGGGACAACGATCAGTGGATCCTATTCTCTCCTGAGTCAAGCGAACAACAAATTCAACCAAACCTATTGATTTGGGACGAGTCAAACGTATCTCTATTAGATGTCGTTGGCGGCCAAAACAGTAAAGTTCACTTCTCTATGATTGCTCAAGAGGTCACCCCGACTGAAGCAACCAACAGCAAAGTCTCTGCAGACCAGCTATTAAACCTATCGATTCACAGCCTACCGCTAGAAGAGCAAGCGATGTTTAAAACCATCATGCTGATTCCTATTGGTGCATTAATCGTGGTGTTCTTACGAGTCATCATCGGATTGAAGACATCTGGTACCTTCATGCCGGTTCTGATTGCGGTTGCCTTTGTTCAAACGCAGCTAGTAACAGGTATCGTTGGTTTCCTTCTGATTGTCGGTACGGGTCTTGTGATTCGAAGTTACCTATCCAAGCTTAACTTGCTACTGGTAGCCAGGATATCCGCGGTGATTATCACGGTAATCATGATTATTTCTGTGTTTACCGTAGTGGCATTCAAAGTGGGCCTGACTGAAGGTCTGTCTATTACGTTCTTCCCAATGATCATCCTATCTTGGACGATTGAACGTATGTCTATCCTATGGGAAGAAGAAGGTGCGAAAGAAGTAATGCTACAAGGCGGTGGCTCTCTATTCACTGCGATTCTTGTTTACTTGGGTATGACTAACCCGTTCATTCAACACTTAACGTTTAACTTTATCGGTCTACAACTGGTTATCCTTGCGACCATCTTGTTACTAGGTAACTACACAGGCTACCGTCTGACTGAGCTTCGTCGCTTTAAACCGCTAACGGAGGACTAAGCTATGTTTGATCAGTTTACTTCGCCGTTTCGGTTGAAAGACAAAGGCATCATGGGAATGAACAAGCGTAACCATAGTTACATTGGCCGCTACAATGATCGTTCCAAGTATCCGTTAGTTGATGACAAGCTAAAGACTAAAATCATCGCTGAACAAGCTGGTGCAACTGTACCTAAGCTTATCGGCGTGATCAGTCACCAAGCTGAAGTAAAGACAATCCATAAGATGGTAAAAGAATGGCCTGGTTTTGTAATCAAGCCGGCTCAAGGGAGTGGTGGTAAGGGTATCCTTGTCATCACCTCACACAAAGACGGCGTTTACACCAAGCCGTCTGGCTCTACCATTAATGAAGAAGATGTAGAGCGTCACATCAGTAACGCTCTTGCTGGTCTTTTCTCACTAGGTGGTAAGAACGACGTTGCCGTTGTTGAAAACCTGATTAAGTTTGATGAGTGTTTCGATGGCTTTAGTTACGAAGGGGTGCCAGATGTACGTATCATCGTATTCAAAGGCTACCCTGTCATGGCGATGATGCGTCTTTCAACCTCTGCTTCTGATGGTAAGGCTAACCTTCACCAAGGTGCTGTTGGTGTAGGGATCGACATTGCAACGGGCAAAGCGGTACGAGCGGTTCAATTTGACCAACCGGTGACGCATCACCCAGATACAGGTAAAGAGCTAGCATTATTGCAAGTTCCTCACTGGGAAAAGTTGCTAACACTGGCATCAAGCGCTTGGGAAATGACAGGTCTTGGATACATGGGTACTGACATGGTTTTAGACCAAGAAGAAGGCCCAATGGTACTTGAGCTTAACGCACGTCCAGGTTTGGCTATACAAATCGCGAACGGCGCAGGTCTGCTACCACGCTTACACCATATTGAGAACCTTGGTACGCCAGCTGAATACCCGAAACCAGCAGAGCGCGTTGCATACGCAGCTAAGCAATTCGGTGTTCACGGTAACGAGATTGTTCCGAGCTAAGCTATTTACTGATTAGGTCAATGGACACCTAATTAGAGCTCAATAAAAAAGCCGCATAGCTCTGAGAGTTACGCGGCTTTTTAGTACCAGCAATTTAACGGATTGGGCTAAACCTCTGTAACTTCAATTACAGACTCTCGAATGGGATCAATGCGCACCGCCGCAACCTTAAACTCAGGGATCTTGGCATGAGGATCGGTTGCCGTTGTCGTCAGGCGGTTCACTGGCGATTCCACAAAATGGAATGGAATAAACACGACGCCTTGCTGCATTCGTTTCGTTACAAACGCCGCAATTTCAATTTCACCACGACGTGTCGACACCTTGAGCATTTGTCCGTTGGAAATCCCTAACGCCTCAGCATCATGAACACTGACCATCGCACGTGGCCCCGCCAAGTTATCTAAGCCTTTTGTTTTGCGCGTCATGGTGCCTGTATGGAATTGCTCTAGGATACGCCCGGTAGTAAGTACCAGCGGGTACTCTTCGTCTGGAAGCTCAGCCGCATATCGAAACGGAATCGCTTCCATTTGACCGCGCCCACGAGTGAACTGAGTTTGGTGCATGATACGGGTACCGTCAGGGTTGTTCTTGTTACTCGGCCATTGCACGCCATTAACCGTGATGTTTTCCCAACGTAAACCACCATATTGTGGCGTGACGCGAGCAATCTCATTGGTAATGTCCGCAACCGAATCGTAGCTCCAACCACCACCCATAGCGTTGGCTAGCATTTGGATAATCACCCAATCCTCTTTCGCATCACCAGGAGGTAATACCGCAGGGTTAATACGCTGAACACGTCGCTCAGTATTGGTGAAGTGACCAGACTTCTCAGCGAACGAGCAAGATGGCAGAACCACATCCGCATACTGCGCCGTTTCGGTTAAGAAGATATCTTGCACCACAAGGAAATCTAACGCTTCAAGCCCTTCAATCACGTGAGTTTGATTCGGATCACTTAGCACAGGGTTTTCACCCATTACGTATAAACCACGCACATCTCGCTTACATGCCCCATCAATAATCTCGGTCAGTGTTAAGCCCGTTTCAGCCGGCAAATCAGCAATGCCCCACTCCATCGCGAACTTTTGGCGAACCATTGGGTTATACACTTTCTGATAGCCCGGGAGGTTATTTGGCAATGCGCCCATGTCGCAAGCACCTTGAACATTCGATTGTCCACGCAGCGGGTTGATACCGCCCCCTTCAATACCTATGTTGCCACACAACAGTTGCAGGTTAGCAATAGATCGAACGTTGTCGTGGCCAGTGGTGTGTTGCGTGATACCCATGGAGTAATACACCGCCGTGCGTTTTGCAGTACCGATCAAGCGCGCCATCGCGAAGATGTCTTCTGCTTTAACGCCAGTTACTAGCTCTACTTTGTCTAACGAATAACTTGGCGACATTACCTCTTGCAGCAAGGTATCAAAGCCATCGACACGGTCATCAATGTATTCTTGGTCATACCAACCGTGTTTAATGATCTGCTGCATCACACCATTAATCAGCATTACGTCAGTACCCGGTCGATGTGCTAGGTAAAGCTCAGCGTGATCGGCAATATCAATTCTCTTAGGGTCCGCGACAATCAAACGAGCACCGTTATGCCTTACTGCCTGTTTGATATGCGAGCCGATAATTGGGTGCGCGGATGTGGTGTCAGAACCAATGATAAAAATGACATCTGAGTGTTTGATGCTTGGGATGTCATTAGTCATCGCCCCACTGCCCAGAGAAGCCTCAAGCCCAGTTACCGTTGAAGCATGGCAAAGGCGAGCACAATGGTCGACGTTGTTAGTACCTAGTTCACGACGAACGAATTTTTGGAACGCATAGTTATCTTCATTGGTGGTTTTAGCCGATGAGAAGCCCGCTAGGGCATTACTGCCAAAGCCTTGTTTAATCGCCGTGAACTTATCGGCAATGAGCATGATAGCTTCTTCCCAACTCGCAGGTTGCAACCAACCATCTTTACGAATCAATGGTGTTGTGAGGCGAGCATCACTGCTCACGAAGTCAAAACCAAAGCGCCCCTTAACACACAGCATGCCTTCGTTAACCGGAGAATTACCTCCCTCGATATAACGGATTTTGTTCTTCGCTTCTTCAACATGCATGGTCAGCTTACAGCCCACACCACAGTAGGTGCAGATAGTGTCGACCTTCTTAAGAACGTCGGTGTCACCTTGCTTTCTATCTCTCGCGTCCACCATCGCACCAGTTGGGCACGCTTGAATACAAGAGCCGCATTGAACACAGTTCGAGTCACCCATTAAAGTCTGATTCGCCCCGAAATTTGGGCGACACTCAGGTCTTGAAGCGGGCTTACCATCAGCCTGATTCATGAAGCTTAGAACGCCATGAACATTTTGTTCACGACACGCCTGGATACACTGACCACAACTGATGCAGCGGTTGGCATCGAAAATAATAAATTCAGAGCTATTGTCGACAGCAAACTTCTGTCTTGTTGAACCCACTTTCGCTTCTTCTGTTCGAATAGCTTGCCAGCTTTCATTTGAAGCAATATCGATTTTGTATTCAGGGTGCGTTTGAGTTGCCTTGTACTCAGTCGAGTAATCACGTAGGTCGCAATTGGTATTGGCTTGGCAACCACACTCTAAACATCTTGCAGCTTCAGCGATTGCATCAGCATTATCAAAGCCAGTCTCGACTTCTTCAAAGCTCTGCTCTCGCTGCTCTGGAGTGAGCTCTGGCATAATCTTACGTGCCATGCGTTGTATCGACTTGTACTGCTCGGGATCAACGGCTTTGAGCTGCTTATGCTTTCTTGAGTTAAACGGTTTAGCCGGAATATTTTCCATATCACCATTGAAGAATCGGTCGATCGCTTGCGCAGCAATACGCCCGTCTCCGACTGCTTCTACTGCCGTCGCTGGACCACGTCTGAAATCACCAATACTAAATATATTACCCGTACCTGTGTGCATGGTTTGCGGATCTGCATCTGCGGTGTTCCAACGTGTCAGTGGGATATCAATCTCTTCGTTATCCATGAAGCTTAGGTCAGGCTTTTGCGACACCGCAGCGATAACCGTATCGAACGCTTCAACAAAGAACTCACCCGTTGGTTTAGGGCTACGACGACCAGAAGCGTCAGCAGGGCCCAGCGCCATGCGTTCTAATCGAATTTCTGATACATGGCCATTGTCATCAGCAATATTCTCTGCCGGGTTGGTCAAGAAGTGGAACTTCACACCTTCATGTTCAGCTTCTTCGATTTCATAGTCTTCAGCTGGCATTTCATCTCGCGTACGACGATAGATGAGTGTTGTATCAGCGCCATCACGCACTGCGGTTCGTGCGCAGTCAATCGCCGTGTTACCACCACCAATCACAGCAACTTTTTTGCCGGTAATATAATGTTTGTCAGTCACATAGTCTTTCAGGTAATCGACACCCAAATAGCAGCCTCCAAGGTCACTACCGGGATAATTCATCTCAACTGCTTGTGACGCACCCACGGCTAAGCAGACCGCATCAAAATCACGACTAAGATCCGACAAGGTGAAATCAACACCGAGCTTTTTATCGCACTCTACTGCCATTCCATTACGACACATAAGCTCGATTTCTTTATCTAGAATCGATTTCGGTAGACGATATTCAGGAATCCCATAACGTAGCCAGCCACCAGCTTTAGGCATCGATTCGTAAACACTGACATCATAACCTTCATTGGATAGATAATAACCAGCGGTTAAGCCACCAGGACCACTACCAACAATCGCAATGCTCTTGCCTTTGCTTGTTTTTTTCGCTGGCATGTAGCTCTCTTGAGCGGCCAAATCGGCATCGGCTGCGTGTCGCTTGAGCTGACGAATAGCAATAGAGTCATCGACTAAGTTTCTTCGACACTCCGTTTCACAAAAAGCAGGACACACACGACCAATCGATAGTGGCATCGGCAGTGTTTTCTTAATCACTTCAATGGCTTTAGTATGATCATTTTGCGCGATGTGATGAAGGTAAGACTGGATATCGACTCCGGCCGGGCAAGCGGTTTGGCACGGTGCTTCACAGTCAGCATAGTGGTCTGCCATGATTCGATTCAACGCATCTTGGCGATGAACCGTTAACTGTTTAGATTGAGTCGTAATGTTCAAGCTATTGACGACCTCAAGCTCACACGAGCGTGTTACGCCCATCCCATCCACTTCAACCACACACAAATCACACGGCACTTTGTCCGCTGTTTTGTTCAAACCACATAACGATGGAATCTCTAAACCACATGTTTTGGCCGCCTCAAGAACGGTTTGCCCTTGTTCGACGATTCGAAATTTCCCATCAATGACGATTTGAATCATAGCTTGTCCTACCTTTACCTTTCGCACACTGCGAGTTATCAATAATTAAAAATAAAGTAATACAATATTATTAATATTATTTAATCTATGTAATTACCATACATTAATTATGGTTTTGTGCGTGTGACCTCAAACAAGTTCCATTGATAATAACCATAAGGTATGAGTGGTCTTATCTGTATATGGAAAACATTAAGTTGAAGATAAAGGCAATTGGAGGAAGGCAGGTGTAATCAGGGAGATTAGACTTCAGATATTAAAAAGCCCCTACCACTGTATATAAAGTGAATAGGGGCTTTGAATTGATACGATAAATCGGCTTAAAGCTTACTGCTCAGCTTCTTCAATCAGCTCTTGCACTGGCGATGCAGGTTTGTTTTGTGCAAAACCACGCAGACCAACAACATGTACGTGTTCGTGATCTTTGAAGACCTTACGTACCAGCTTGTAGGTCGTGCCTTTCTCTGGGCTGATGTTCTCAGGCGCTGCAATCAGAAGCTGCATGCCTAGACGATCACACAGTTCAAACAGCGTAGAGATAGACTTCGCATCCAGACGAGCTGCTTCATCAAGGAACAACAAGCGACATGGAACAATGTCTTTGCTACGAAGTCGACGAGACTCTTCTTCCCAGCTCTGAACAACCATCAATAGGATAGATTGACCAGTACCGATCGCCTCACCGGTAGAAAGTGCACCCGATTCCGCTTGTAGCCAGCCGTCTGAACCACGGTTAACTTCTACACTTAGCTCTAGGTAGTTACGGTAATCCAGTAGCTCTTCACCCAGCACTTGCGGAGAACGTTGACCCATGTCGATATGTGGGTTCACACGTTGGAACAACTTCGCCATTGCTTCAGAGAAGGTGAAGCGAGTCGTCTCGAACAAGTCTTTATGCTGCTCTTGTTGAGTCGCTAGGCCCGATAGCAAGATTTCGTGGCTTTCACGGATCTTAACATTCAAACGTACGCCCTTAACCTGACCAAAGTAAATGTTCGACAAACCTTGGTTCAGCATACGAATACGGTTCTGCTCACGCTGAATCGTCTTCTTAATGATGCTTGCTACCGACTCAGAGCTGATCGCTAGGCGGTTTTCACGCTGCGTCAGTTCTTCTGTTAATCGGGCTAACTCAACTTCCATCTCTTCGATTGCTTCAACCGGATCATCCGTATGAATGATGTCTTGGCGAATACGCTCGCGAAGATGTTGGTAAACCGCAATATAGAATAGAACCTTACGCTCTGGATGTGCGTTATCTTCAGATAGACGCAGCGAATCACGTAGATCTTCATTGTCAGCCACAGCCAGACGCAGTGCACCCAGTGATTTATCCGACATTGAGCGAAGTTCGCCCGCCGTTAGGTAAGCCAGTTCACGCTTGTGTAGACGACGTTCAACGTCATTCTCACGAGCTAAACGCAGTACTGAACACCAACCTGCTTTTGCAGCAACAACGAAGGTACGAAGCTCTGTGTACTCTTTCTGTACTTTCTTAAGACGCTTAGCCAGTGCTTTCATCTCAAGTTCAGTTGAGGTGATCGTGCGTTCGTATTCGCTCTTACGGCTACGAGAAGTATGCAGACGCTCTTGAAGCTCGTCACGACGACGTACAGCGCGCTCTTCAGCACCTTCATCAGCGTTAACACCGAACTCTTGAAGCTCTTGTTTGAACTCTTGAACCGTCTCTTGCTTCGCTTGGTGCGAGCTCTTCAGCGCTGCCAATACTTGGTTGTACTGGTTCATCTGTTCGCGAGCTTGCTTCAAGCCATCGCGGCCTTTCGCTCGAGCTTGTTCTGCTTGAACCAGTTTCGCTTTCAGTTGCTCACTCAATTCACTGCTCTTGTTAAGCAGGTCAACTGAGTCTGCGTAAGCAAAGTAGTGACGACGCTCAATCAGATCAGACAGTGCGAATACTTTGCCTTTTAGTGTTTGTAGCGCGTTGTCCGCCTGGCGGTACTCAGCTTCCAAAGCTTCGAATTGCTCTGGGTCAGCGTCTAGTGCTGAAACGATTTGCTCTAATGACGCAAGCGCTTTGCCATGAGTGTTCAGGTAAGACTTAGCTTCGCTCAGACGTTCTAGTTGTACTTCTAGTTCAGCTAAACGTTCAGCGAGCGTTTCGTCTTCTAGAATACGAACCATAGGCGCTAACTTATCAAGTGCAGCAATCGCCTGTTTGCTTTGTTGAAGCTGGCTACGTTGCTGTTGCTCTTTCGAATCCAGTTCAGCCAATGAACGTACTACTTGGTTACGTTTCTCACGAACGACTGCAAGTGCTTGCTCTGGATCTGCATTAAACGCAACGTGCAGGTGTTTCGCTACAAAGCCGTTGAATGCTTGGTATAAACGATTCAGCTTTTGAGAGTCAAACGCAGCTTTCGCGTGATTCTCAACAACCACATCGCGCTCTTCTCGCAGTTTCTCTAAACGCTGCTCACGAGCCGCACGACCAAACAGTGGGATCTCAGGGAAACGAGAGTAACGCATTTGGCGATCGTTCAATTGAACACACACCGCGCCTTCTAATTCATCAGCATTGAACGAGCTGTCATCAAACGCGTCTACATCACCTTCAAGGATGTAAAGGTCTTCAGGACAATCATCAAGATCAATCAGCTTCTCTTTGATGCCATCAAGATCTGAAACCACAATCGCATGACGAGCTGGGCCGTACATCGCACTGAAATATGGCGCATCGCCAATTGTGATGTCGTCGTAGATCTCTGAAAGCAACACGCCACCAAGGGTATCCGCTAAGCCTTTCAAGCGAGGATCGTTAGAACCACCTGGTGATGCTAGACGCTCAATTTCTTGCTCAAGTTCAGCTCGGCGAGTTGCCAGTTGATCTTTAGCCACCGCTTGAGACTTTTCATCTTCAAGCACTTGTTGCATTTGCGTCATCACCGCTTGGCTATCTTCTAGCTCAGCTTCGGTTTGATCTCTTAATGCTTCAAGCGCATCGTTTGCTGTGATCCAAGCAGGAGCAATAGACTCTAGCTTTTGAATCTCTTGGTCGTGGTTTTGTTGTACACGACGCTGTTCACTTTTCGCTTCACGTAACTCTTCTTGAGCGTACTCAAGCGTTTCGATCTGCATTGCATGACGTTCGCGCTCTTCGTCGAAAACCGCTTCGTCAGTCAGTGAAATGTTGTGTTGCTTTTGGTATTCAGTCGCCAGCTCTTTTGCTTGACGCTGCTGCGCCACATCACGAGCCATGTCGCGATGCTGAGCACGCCATTGCTGTTCGTTCTCAACAACATGTTTTGCGTTACGACCTTTTTCTAGAGCTTGTTTAGCGCTGTGAGACGCTTCTTTACGTTCAACATCACCAACAATGCTCTTAACCAAAGACAGCGCTTTATCGAACTGTGCAGAAGCTGCTGAAGACATGTCTAGCTTGTGCTTAGTAGACAGTAGCTTCTGTGTGCTTGACTCTTCTTGTGCTTTTAACTCAGAAACCAAGGTCAACGCACTTTCTGCCGTAATAGATTCATCACCTAGCAACTGCTTGGTTTTCTCTAATGCTTGAACCGCTTGCTGGTATTGAAGTGCGCGAGTCTGCTGAACATCCAATGCTTGTTGGTAATCAGCAAGCTGAGTTTTCAGGCTATCCACTTCTTCTTCAGTAATGGTTGCCTGCTCTTCTGCAAGAAGTACTCGCTCTTGAGCTTCTTCAACCACCATCATCTGCTCTTCTAGACGCTCATTAAGCTCTTCTAGATCTTCGCTGTAGCGAGCAATTTTCTCTTGCTGACGAAGTGCAGTTTGAACCAATTGAAGATGATCCGAAGCCGCTTGGTAGTCTTGTTCTAGAGACGATTCTTGATCCACCAGCAACTCAAGTTCTTCTTGAACTCGATTCAACAGGTTGTTTTGCTCAAGTAAAGTTTCACGCGAACCAAACAGTTCACCACGGAACTTCATGGTTTGATCTAACTTATTGCGACGATCGTTCGCATGGCGCATATAGTCTGCCGCCACGTAGTTAGTCGATTCAGTGATCAAATGCTTGAACAAATCACGATCAGACTGAGTTGTCTTGATCGCTTCTAGCGTCATGCGGTTCTCACGCAGTGCCGATTCCATATCTTGGAATGCTTTCTTCACACCACCATTTTGCGGCAGAAGGTAATCACGCAGAGAACGTGTAATCGCACTTGAGATACCACCGTAAAGTGATGCCTCAATCAGACGGTAGAACTTAGAGCGGTCGCTGCTGTTACGCAGTTTCTTCGGTACCACACCGTATTCGAACATCTGTGAGTGGTAATCCACAATCGAAGAGAACGCTTTGAAGTGTGCGCCTTCGTATTGTGCAACTGCGGCCTTCACATCATTTAGCTGACATACACGAGCATGACTGTCTGAAACGTTCTGAATCAATACATCCGTTGGCTTCACATGGCTTGGAAGACCTTGGATAACGAACGGCTTGATGTCTACTTTCTTGTCACGACCAGCAACTTGCTGCAGTTTTACTGCAAACAGTAGGCGTTGGTTACGAGAGTTCACCACATCTAACGCTGCATAACATGCGCCTGGCTGAAGCTTACCGTAAAGGCCTTTATCACGTGATGACTGTGAGCTGCCTGCTTCCGTTGTGTTACGGAAATGCAGAAGGCTTTGGTCAGGGATAAGTGCTGTAATGAATGCCGCCATTGTGGTCGACTTACCTGCACCGTTACCGCCAGAAAGCGTTGTAACCAATCCATCAATATCAAAAGTACGTGCGAAGAAGCCGTTCCAGTTGACCATGGTTAATGATTGATACTTACCTCTTTCAATCATGCTTCACCTTCTACTTTTGTTTGTTCGCCGTCGTTTGACTCAAGGTCAAAATCAGCTTGATCGTTAAAAATATCTTGTTGACCGTTTTCATCTACATCTGATGTAGCTTCAGCTTTCTCTTCATTCAACAAGCTACCTTGGTTAGGTTCTTGAGTATGCACCACAGCCTCACCATCACGGATAAGGCGCAGTTGAGCTTCTTTCATGTCATCGCCAACACGTACGTCCGCACCAAAACGGAATACCGCTTCGCTGATACGGAATTTGCCCGTTTCGCCAATCGCAATCAACATGCCGATACGGCGTAGGCGACGCAGAGAAGTACGCACTTTTTCAAACAGTTTTTCTTTGTCTAAATCAGAACCAGACGCACGGTTTGTTGCTAGCTTCATGAGTTTTTTCTCATCCGCTAGTGCCATTAGCTCTTCAAATAGCTCTTGGTTAGTGAAGATACCTTCGTGTGCCAAACGCTCTGGGCTTAGGTACAAGAAACACAATACCTTGCCAACAAGCATGTCTAGCTCAGACAACACACTACGACCAATTAAAGACGTAGAACGCGGACGCAGATAGAAGAAACCTTCCGGAGCTTTCACAAGTTCTGTGTTGTAGCGTTGGTAGAAATGCTGAAGCTCAACTTCAAAATCAGATAGTAACGCGTGGTTATCTAGGTCTTCTGTTGAAATATGCTTACCTGAACGCAGCATGCTGTCTAGCGCAGGGAACAGTGGGTTCGCTATCGCTTTTACCAGTTTCTCTGGCATGTAATCATCAGTACTTGTTAATGACATTGGCTTGTACCTTTGCACCGAAATCGTTGATTGCCTGCCAATCTGGCTGAATAGCCTGATAGTCAGACTCTGAGTAACCTAAGCGCACCGCTTGGTCGACAACAATTCTGGCTAAATCAAAATGGTGTGTGCGAGGGTGTTCAGCGAGGTAGTCGCGTAACACAAGGCCAAGATCGATTGGCGCACCTTGCTGTTTGTGAGCTTTTAACATATCTGCAATTCTTTCAGACAGCAGATCGTTCACTTGCTCAAATTCTTCGTACTCTACGTCGAGTGGCGCTTGTCCTGTTACTTCGTCATCACGAAGCACTAGTGCTTCATCACGAAGATCCGTCAGCTTCTCAGCGTCGGCATAAGTTAGTAGCCACGGCGCATCAAAGTATTCCGTCACAGATTGACGTAGACGTTGGCTGAAGGCACGGTTCTTATCCATATCAATCGCGGTACGGATAAACTTGTGAACGTGACGGTCATAGCCGATCCATAGATCAATCGCTTGTTGGCCCCAACTTGTGATTCGGTCGAGCTTCATTTGCAGACCAAACAGGGTTTCGCCAACAAACTCGAGTTCATCGTCGCCGTAAACAATTTCTTGAATATCGAGGATCTGTGTTTGCAGTTCATCACCTGCCGCTTGCAAGGTATCTTGCAACTCTTTTAGCGTGGCTGAGGTTTCTGATAGCAAGACTTCACAGTTGTTGATCGCTTCACGCCAATCTTTATTAAGAAGGTCGGCAATCTGCTGTTTTACGGTCTGCTGCTGCTCATCCATAACGCGTTGGTTAAGATCAATCTGATCGAAAATTTCACCAACAGAGTACTTAAGCACGCCGTAAACGTTCTTTCTCCAATGCCCTGGCGTTCCACCTTTCTGTGCTGCTTCAATAGCTTTTGCCATTTCATCCGCAACCATAGAAAGTTGGATAGACAGTTTTAATTTAGAGAACTGACGGTGACGTAAATAATAATCTGAGATACCAATTGCCAACGGTGACAAGCGGTAGATGCTTGCGCCATCGGTAATTTCGCTGGTAAAGCGGCTAATCAGCTTCTGTTTAACCAACTCATTAATTGCATTATTGGCACGAAACGCTGAGGCTTCACCAGTATCTTCAAACAGTCGAGTGACGATAGTAAACGCATCATGCAGTTCACCCTCGCCCAGCTCTTCATCGAACCTTTCATTGCTTAATACTGCAATAGCAATCAAAAATGCTAAGCGCTCTGGCGGCAAGTTTAATGAAAAATCATGCTGCTTGACCCAGCCCACCAACTCATCAATTGGCTGCTCTTCGGCAGTTTGAGTCATTTCACTCATTGTGGTTCCTGTTACTGTTCTTCGTCATATCAAACACAGTAGATATGACGCCTATTTCTTTATAACGCGGGCTTCTTACGATTGCATAGCGCATATTGTGGTTTCTTTTACCACATTCATCACTGTTATTGCGCAGGTTTTTGAGCCCAAACGTGAATATAACGGCCTAGTGACAGATATGGCTCTTGGCGACATAGCTGTTTTTCTAGTTCCAATACATCTTCAAATTGGTAATCGCCCATGTACTCCATATTACCTATGTAGTCACTGAAGGAGCGAATGCCTGATTTACCACAGATTTCTAGACCAGCGTCTTCTATCCATTGATAAACCTCTTCTGGCTTCAAGCCTTTTTGTGGTTGCAGCTTAAACCGTTTTCGATGTGGCATCCCATTCAATACATGAGGAATGTTGCCACAAATCACATTTTTCAGGACTAATCCGTGGTGGTTGTAAAACATTATCGAGGCAATACCACCCGGTTTGACTTGTTCAAGTAGCAAATCAAGTGCTTCTTTAGGATCGGCTAGCCACTCCATAACGGCGTGAAACATCACAAAGTCGACTTTATCGTCGAGATGCTCTGCCACTTTTTGTACCGGAGAATGGATAAACTGATATTGCTCTAACAGCCCTGCTTCGGTGATCCCTTCTTGAGCCAGTTTTAGCATCTCAGAAGAGAGATCACATAGAGAAACCTTATGACCAAGTGCCGCAATTTTTTGCGACATCTGTGCCAATCCGCCTCCGGCATCAAGCACATGCAGTGGAAAAGTAGAATCTTCAAACTTGCTCAAAGCTTGTTCTAAATCTTCCCATACGATGATCTGACGGATCTCTCCTTTGTCAGAGCCGTAAATATTTTTTGCAAATTTGTGGGCAATATCGTCGAAATTACGGTCTTCAGTCACGGCTACTTGAGTTATTATGTCCTATCGTGCCTGCTATTCTGTCACAGGAATTTCAGGAATAAAGAGGCGATGTCTCTTTTTACTACTAAGTGATGTTTTTTCGGACTATTCGGATATGTTTGAGCTGAAAAAAGTAGTGTCTTCATTACTGATGCCACTACCAGCAATGTTAATTCTCGCATTTCTGGGCTTAGCCCTAGTGATGTTTACTACTAAAAGAAAGACTGGTTGCTTAATTACCCTCTCAGCCCTCTGTGGTATTTTCCTAATCGCTTTCCAGCCAGTTTCTAGTCAACTATTAATACCAATGGAAAGGCAGCACACTGCATTTTTACCTGTCGACGAAACCGTCGATTACGTGATGGTTCTTGGTAGCGGCCACGTCGTTGATGACCAGATCCCACCAACATCTGAACTGAGTCGCACAGGCTTGATGCGTTTGAGTGAAGGTATTCGCATTTTACGCCTCTACCCGGGCGCTAAACTGATTCTTTCTGGCTACGGCGCTGGTACAGAAGTCAGCAACGCACGAATGATGGCTAAGGTAGCCCTAGCACTCGGTGTGGCAAAGCCTGATATCATTCTGCTGGAAACAGCCAAAGACACTTGGGAAGAAGCCCGCCAAGCCGCTGCGTTCGTTAAGAATAAAAGAATGGTGTTGGTGACTTCAGCAAGCCATATGACACGTGCTCTCAACGAATTTAACGCGGCTGGTATGAAACCATTACCGGCACCGACCAACTACCTAGCACAAGAAGGTATTGTTGAGCCTTGGAATAAGTACATGCCTAAGGCGATTTATCTTGAACAGACAGAGCGTTACTGGCATGAGACCATGGGGTTGGTTTGGCAAAGCCTACGTGACTGGCTAGACACCAGCAGTGATATTGCAGAAGAGCCAGTCGTCGTGCCTGAAGCTTCGAGCCTAGCTGAAGATGAGAATGTCGTTTCGGCAGCTCAGCCTCAATAAGCAGTCTACATAAAAGACTGAGTCATAAAAAAGCCGAGACATCACTGATGATGTCTCGGCTTTTTAATATTTACTATTCTAGCGGACTAACATGTCCCGCAAGACTTAGTCACCAGCGAACATGTAACCTTCACCATGGACCGTCACAAAGATTTGTGGATTCTTAGGGTCGAATTCCATTTTTGCACGCATGCGTCGAATCAGTACGTCGATAGTACGATCATTTGGCGCGTCTACTCGGTGGCTGATCATATTAAGAATACGTTCACGGCTTAATACCTGGTTAGGGTAAGAAGACAACGCAACCAATAATTCATATTCAGCTTTCGTCAGTTTTACTGGTTCACCGTTTTTGCTTAACGCACGACGAGGGATATCAAATGTCCACTCACCAAAACGAACCACTGATTCATCTTCAGATTCTTCAACCGCACCTGCTGCTGTTTTACGAGCGGCAGAAATACGCCAAAGTAGGTTTTTAACTCGAACCAGTAACTCGCGAAGTTCGAAGGGTTTAGTAACGTAATCGTCAGCGCCCATTTCAAGGCCAACAATTTTGTCGATGCTATCCGTGCGTCCAGTAACTAAAATAATTCCAATGTCTGATTGACTGCGTAATTCGCGAGTTAGCATCAATCCATCTTCGCCTGGTAAGTTGATGTCCAGCATAATGAGGTCAACGTTGTTTTCTTCTAACACGTTTCTCATTTGAGCGCCGCTTTCTGCTTCGCTTACTGTGTACCCTTCGTTCTGGAAATAACCAACCAGTTTACTACGGGTCACCACATCATCTTCTACGACTAATACGTGATAGCTCATCTACACCACTTTTCTTATTTAATAGTTTCGGTGACTATTCTATTCATAACTAGTAACAATTCTAGTGGTACTGTAGATAAATGCCAGAAACATGGATTTTTTTTGATACAAGACAATCTTAAACCTTGCTATTTGTCGTCTGGCACAATTCAATATAGGCATTACTACTAACGAGTAACTTTGCATTTCGCAAATAACCTCGTCATCAGCCTTGGTGTGTAAAAAACACCACAAGACTAAATCAGGATTTACGTAATGAAAGATACGAAAGCGTTCAATGAGCAAAGAGCAGAAATTTACTGGTGGTTATCAAGCTTATTCGCCAAAGAGCTCACTCAAGATGAACTTGACCACTACCACTCTGTTGAAATTCGTTCTTTCTTAACTGGTTTAGGCGAAAATGAAACACTCAAACCTGCGATTGATAGCTTAGTTGATGCACTAAACCGCTTACAAACACGTGAAGATGCACAACTGGAACTGGCTGCTGACTTTTGTGACCTATTCCTAAAGACAGACAAGCATGGTGCCCTTCCCTACGCTTCGATGTACATCGGTGAAACTGGGCTATTAAACGATAAGCCAGCAAAAGAGATGGAAGAGATCATGGCTAAGCACAACTTAGTGGTTAACCAAGATCTAAAAGAACCAGCAGACCACATCGCTATTGAACTCGACTTCCTAGGTAACCTAATCATTCGCTCTAATGAAACAGAATCAGAGGAAGAGTTAGAAAAGTCATTCGAAGTTCAACAGCAGTTTATTGAGCAACAGCTACTCACTTGGATTCCAAAGTTCAAGGTTAAGTGTCATGAGGTTGATGAGTTCGGTTTCTATGCATCAATATCATCGCTGCTACTGGCATTCTGTCAATTAGACACTCAATATTTGGCTGGTGAATAGCTTATTAGATGACTAGGTAAATAAATTCAGTAGAATGTGACAATTCACCCGGATTTCTGGGTGAATTTTATTGCGAGTATTTTCTAGTCAGTCTAAAATTGTGACCGCAAACGATAAAATATGAAACATTCACGAAATGCTATGCTTATTAAGTTTCAGAGCATTTCGGTGTTAAGACAAGCCGCTCAATAGCGGTTTTTTGTTTTTTAACACTTTAGTACCCAAAGAGCCCTACACGTTTAAGCTCTTAGTTAGGTAGCTTAACGGCTACTTCATTCCGTACTTTGGGGAAAGTAGCTTCTAATAGGATAAAACCATGGCCACTATAAAAGATGTCGCTCGCTTAGCCGGCGTATCAACAACAACCGTTTCTCACGTAATCAACAAAACCCGTTTTGTTGCAGAAGCGACTCAAGAAAAAGTAAATAAAGCGGTAGACGAATTAAACTATGCACCAAGTGCTGTTGCTCGTAGTTTGAAGTGTAATTCAACACGAACCATCGGCATGCTAGTGACTCAATCAACCAACCTATTCTTCTCAGAAGTTATCGATGGTGTTGAGAGCTACTGCTACCGTCAAGGTTACACTTTGATCCTGTGTAACACGGGTGGTATCTATGAGAAGCAACGTGACTACATTCGAATGCTTGCAGAGAAACGTGTAGATGGCATCTTGGTTATGTGTTCAGACCTAACTGAAGAACTGAGAGAGATGTTAGACCGTCACGCTGACATCCCTAAAGTAGTCATGGACTGGGGCCCGGAGAGTTCTCAAGCAGATAAGATCATCGATAACTCTGAAGAAGGTGGCTACCTAGCGACTAAATACCTAATCGACCGCGGTCACTCAAAGATTGCTTGTTTAAGTGGCCACTTAGACAAAGCGGCGTGTGTGGAGCGTATCGCTGGTTACAAGCGCGCTTTGGAAGAAGCTAACATTACTGCAAATGACGACATGATCATCGAAGGTAACTTTGAGTGTGATACTGCCGTTCTAGCCGCTGACAAAATTGTTGAGATGGAAGATCGCCCGACAGCTGTATTCTGCTTCAACGATACCATGGCACTAGGCTTGATGAGCCGCCTACAGCAGAAAGGCATCCGTATCCCTGAAGATATCTCTATCATTGGCTACGATAACATCGAACTGGCTGAGTACTTCTCTCCACCATTGACTACCGTTCACCAACCGAAGCGCCGTGTCGGTAAGAACGCCTTCGAAATTCTGCTTGAGCGTATTAAAGACAAAGACCATGAAAAACGCGTCTTCGAAATGCACCCAGAAATTGTTGAACGTAGTACAGTTAAAACGTTAAATTAACTGATAAATTGAGTTTATTTTCATCAAGCGCACCTTTGGGTGCGTTTTTTTTATCAGCAACTAAAATAAACCTAGTTTCATATAATAAAGATCATTAATTGAAGCAATATCACACTTTGAAATAACAAGTGTGAGCCTCATTCAACAAAAACTTTATTCTATTCAATCAGTCACGCACAGGGCAAATCACTTGAAAAGGTGAGACGCAAAGCTTCCGGCCTAAACCACTCGTTGGTATGGTAGCGGGGTTACCGATGGCAAAATGCAGTAACTACTAATAATTTAGTAATTTACGGCTTATTGACAATGTAATTGCAACATTTTGCTAATCTCTCGGACCTGCTTATTTGGTGGCGTAGTTCAAATACACCGAGATAAATAACATGGATAAACCGATACTAAAGGACTCAATGAAGTTATTTGAGCCCCTAGGAAAAATAAAATCACGCTCAATGTTTGGTGGATTCGGTCTTTTTGCTGATGACACTATGTTTGCTCTGGTTGTTAATGACCAGTTGCACATACGAGCAGACAAAGGCACAACAAAACAGTTCGAGCAACAAGGGTTTCAACCGTACGTCTACAAAAAGCGTGGTTTCCCTGTCGTAACTAAATATTTCGCTCTACCCGAAGGCTTATGGCAAGACCAAGAGAAAATCTTGCAGCTTGCGACTACGTCTCTGGGCTTTGCAAAAGAAGAGAAAGCTGAACAGTCCGCTGCTAAGCCAACTCGACTCAAAGACCTCCCGAATCTTCGACTCGCCACCGAGCGCATGTTGAAGAAAGCTGGAATTGATTCCGTAGAACGTTTATATGAATCTGGCTCTGTAAACGCATTTAATGCCATCAAGGATTCTCATGCGTCCTCCGTCAGTATTGAACTGCTTTGGGCACTAGAGGGGGCGATCAATGGCACCCATTGGTCGGTTATCCCGCAGCAACGTCGTGAAGAGCTTATCAGTCGCGTCAATTAACATTTTCAGTACACCTTTTTATACAACTAAGCCGCATTTCTGCGGCTTTTTTTTCGATTCTGAATGTTAGATAGTCTGCGGCCTTAATGCTCTATCAATACCCTAAAAGGATGGGCGATAATTATACTTAAAGTCTACTTTGACCATGGGAACGAAGTTAATCTCTCCAGAAGAATTCATTATCTCTTTAACTTTAATGCTCCCGTTTCTAATTTCAAACGAACGCACGTCTACCTTTTCCGATGCTTGAGGTAGGATTTTGCTAAGCTCATATGAGCCTTTGCCGTTTATATCCATCCAGATTTGTTTTCCAGATTCGTAAGCCTGTGATTGACTCGCCACTACATCCCCTTTAAAGATTTTAGATTCTACAGCGGCTCTATGATAGATACCCGAACCCATAGCTTGGAAAGAGAGAAGGCCTGTTGTAGCGATAACCGTTATCATTGATAATAATTTCATAGCTAGCTCCTTAGTTGTCTGCCTGAATAATTATCTAAAACAATCTTCATGCCTCGATTGTTACGTATATAGAACGAGCCAAGACCAAAACTCTTTCAACTTTTTGTCACTTTTTACGTGGTACAAATTATTACGATTGAAATAATTTAGGCAAAACAAGTCTCTAGTAGAGCGCTACCACCTTCTGATAAACGATTATTTTTCCCACATCTATCTATAGGTTGTTACTTATTAACACAAGGCTAACTAATTGGGTTAGCGGTTCAAACCTAATTCATCACCTAGACTAAATAGTTTTTTATTATCTTATGAAAGTTAATCTATGCTTTGCCTGTCTATCTATACTAATGGTATGCATTGAAAATTTGAGGAAGTATCAATGAGTAAGAAAATGATATTGGGTATTGTATTGGTCGTAACGATCGTTTTATTAGGCATTAATTTTGGCCAATACCTCACGCTCGAAAACGCCAAAGCACAGCAAGCGGTGCTAAACGACTACATTGAAAGTAACTTTATTGCCGCCGCGGCGACGTACTTTATCGCATATGTATTGATCACCGCCTTCTCCATCCCGGGAGCAGCCGTTGTTACACTACTTGGTGCTGCGCTGTTTGGCTTCTGGAATAGTTTGTTATTGGTATCTTTCGCCAGTGCAATAGGCGCAACTCTTGCCTTTTTGAGTAGCCGTTACCTACTGCGAGACTGGATTCAAACTAAGTTTGGCGACAAACTCACTACGATTAATAAAGGCGTTGAAAAAGACGGCGCATTTTACTTGTTTTCTTTGCGACTTATCCCAGTGTTTCCGTTTTTCCTTATCAACCTGCTGATGGGCTTAACACCCATGTCGGTGACTCGCTACTATGTAACAAGCCAAATCGGCATGTTGCCTGGTACTGCAGTCTTCTTGAATGCTGGTACCCAACTCGCAGAAATTGATTCGCTTTCAGGCATCGTTTCACCTTCTGTACTATTGTCATTTGCATTATTGGGGGTGTTCCCAATTATCGCTAAATGGTTGATGAGCAAGTTTCGTTCAGCACCGGTTGCGGAATAATAATTGTGGCCGGATAAGGTTCTATATCAATGAAAATCTTCAGTGCATCAAATCCGACAGAGGCACATATCATCTGCGGACTCCTAGAAAGTGAGAATATTGCCTGTGAAGTCCGTGGTGAGGGTTTGTTTGGTTTGAAAGGGGAAATCCCGTTCACAGAAGAAACTGACCCATACGTATGGCTATATGAGCCAGAAATGGCCACTAAGGCGCGTGCTATTGTCAATGACTACCAAAAACAGCAAGATTCTATCATCTATGAAGAGTGGCGCTGCAGTGAATGTCATGAAGTGAACGAAGCACAATTTGGTTCTTGTTGGCAATGCGGAGCTAACTCTCCTGAGTAGACGAGCTTAATGAGGTCTTAGCCGCTTCATCTGATTCATCCTCAAAACAAAAACGGGAAGCTACAAATAGCTTCCCGTTTTTATTTCAATTCTATTATGAGTTCAAATGACCGACTTAGAAATCACTGGATTTGCTTTTGGATAAACTCGATAGAGTGCTGGTTGAATTCTTCAGGGTTTTCAACATTACACACATGACCACAGTTAGCAATTTCGACCAGTTCACTTGACTCGTGCGCCTCAACCATTTCTTTAACGGGCTTGATAAACATGTAGTCACGCTCTCCCATCAGATAAAGGGTTGGTATCGGTAACTCCCTATCTTTGAAATATTTCATTAAGGGGTTCACATCAGCCGTTAATATAAACCAACGTTTAAACTCTTTTTGACACAGCTTTTTGGCTTCACGAATAAACAGGTGACGAGACTCTTTTTGGCTTTTTTGTGGCATCACTATGTAAGCAAAAAGGCTATAAAGCCACATGTAAGGAATGATGTGTTTGCTTAGATTTCCTAGCTTAACCAATACTTGCGAACGGGTGTTGAGTTTAGTTACCGCACCACCTAATACCATTGAACGCACACGCCCTGCCGCTAACTCCGCAACATTACGGACAATAATGGTTCCTAACGACATACCAACGAAGTGTGCGGAGCGGATTTTAAGGTGGTCTAATACTTTAAGAATATCAAGCGTGACAGCTTTGAATGTATAACGGTTTGATATCAGCTCTTTAAGTATGTTGTCTGATTTACCATGCCCTCTCAGGTCGATGAGGAGCAGGTTGAAATGCTGTTTATACGCCTTGATCTGCTTGAACCAAATAGAGGAGCTACCTCCGGCACCATGCACAAATACCACCCACTCATCGCTAGTAGGGTGAGTAAATGTTTTATGAAATAATAAACTTTCAGACATACCTATCGCTTTAATTATAAAAATGGAGCTAGGCCTCATCACAAGGCGATGACTAAGGATATCACGCTATTAAGAAGATTAGGTGATAATAGTGTCAAACCTATCATTAGCACCATGAATACTTCACTTCCTTTTCTACCTGACTTAAATGAGTTTGCAAGCTTTGTCTTTCTAAACGTGATGTACTCAGACCAGATAGCAAAAGGCGCCCTGTTGTCAGAGCGCCTTAATTTAATAAGGTTTTTAACCATTTGATGTTAGTGCCTGCTAAAAATCTAAACAGGCGACTAGATGGCTGAGTGATACATCGTTAAATACTCTTTCGCCGCATCTTCCCAGCTAAAGTCTTGTTGCATCGCATAAAGCTGAACACGCTTAATTTCAGACGGGTTTTGTGCATAGAGTAACAATGAGCGGTGTAGCACGGCCAACAAAGCTTGCGGAGTCGGCTCTTCAAAAGCAAAGCCGGTCGCCACCTCTGGCTCCTCGTCATAATCATTAACACTGTCTTTTAAACCACCGACAGAGCGAACGATTGGTAAGGTGCCATAAGCCATACTGTAGATCTGGTTTAAACCACAAGGTTCAAATTCAGAAGGCATCAAGAAAAAGTCAGAACCGGCTTCAACTAAGTGAGCTAACTCATTGTTGTATGCCTCTACAAATGAGAATTTTTCTGAATGCAGTGCCGATAACTCTTTCAATTGGCTCGCTAAAACAGGGTCACCCGTACCTACAATCACAATCTGAAGATCGTTCTTCAAGAATTGTTCAATGATAGGCAGCAAGTAGTGAACACCTTTCTGGTTCGTTAGACGACAAACCATCCCGTACACGGCACAATCGATAACCGGCAAGCCGACGTCTTGTTGCAGTTTCTGCTTACACGCTGACTTTCCACGCGCCATGCTGTGTTTGGTCGCTTTGTATTTACGAGGAAGGAATGCATCCGTTTCCGGATTCCAAGCACCGTAGTCACAACCATTTAAGATTCCGACTAAGTCTGAAGCTCTACGTTGAAATTCTGCCGCCATGCCATGACTACCAAGCTCTGTTTTTAGCTCTTGTGCATACGTAGGGCTTACTGCGTTGACTTTATCAGCGCACAAGACACCAGCTTTTAGCATCGTCACGTGCGTATCACTGACCGCAGCTTCCGGAACATTACGACTGTGCATTTCAGGAAGACATTGCAGCTCATCGTATGAGAATACGCCTTTGAACACCGCGTTGTGGATTGAAATAACACTGCGCGTGTTCTCAAAGAATTCATGCTGTTGGTAGCGAGATTTAAGCAAGAAAGGAACAAAGCCTGTATGCCAATCGTTCGCGTGAATAATATCTGGTTGGAAACCAAGCTTAGGAAGCATATCCAAACATGCTGCACTGAAGAACGAAAAGCGCTCGCCATTATCAGCATAAGCCTGATTATTTTCAGCGTACATTTCTGGACGGTCGAAGTATTTAGCACATTCAATACCAAACACTTGTACCCCTTCAACGCTTAACTTCTTAACTTGATAAGCCGTATGAGGCCAATGATCGAGCTCTGTTGCTAGAACAACTTCTGCAGAATCAATATTTGGAATGTTGCGGTAAGCGGGGATGGTCACTCGAACGTCCTGTTCGAGTGTTTGTAACGCTTTAGGCAGTGCCTTGGCTACATCAGCCAAGCCACCGCTTTTAATCAAGCCTTCAACTTCAGACGCTACAAAAAGTACCGAGAGAGTCTTAGTAACCAACTCGTGCTCCTTTAGGGATTACTACTACACCATCGTCAGAGACGTGGTAATGCTTTTTGTCTTCTTTCAGGTTTACACCAATCTGTGTACCCGGTGCGATGTCTGCATCTTTATCGACGATAACACGACGAAGTACACAGCCCTCGCCCACTTTTACGTCGCCCAATAAGATACTCTCACTGATATCACACGCTGATGCGATGTTGCTGCGGAAGCCAAGTACACACTTCTCGATACGAGAACCACGAACATAACTACCGTTACACACTAAGCTATCGATGATTTGAACACGACCATTAGCCGAGTCTGTAAACGTCGCAGGTGGTAATGGTGGGTAGTAAGTGTGTAGTGGCCACTTGCGGTTGTATAGTGAGAATGGTGCATCTTTCTCAAGAAGGTCCATGTGAGCTTGCCAGTACGCGTCAATCGTACCTACATCGCGCCAGTAAACTTCTTCTTTCTCACCTGTAATGCGGTTAGTACTGAAATCGTAAACAAACACGTCACCACGCGGGAACATATTTGGAATGATATCTTTACCGAAGTCATGAGTTGAATCTTCTTTATCCGCATCTTCAACCAGCTCTGCAAAAAGCTCATTTGCTTCAAATACGTAGTTACCCATAGAAACCAATGCAGAATCAGGGTCACCTGGAATTGGTTTAGGGTTAGCAGGCTTCTCTTCAAAGCCGACCATACGGCCTTCAGCATCAACCTCAATGACACCAAACTCAGACGCTTCTGCAAGAGGCATACGCAGTGCTGATACCGTTAGTGCCGCTTTCTTCTCTTTGTGGAAATCAAGCATCTGCTTAATATCCATTTTGTAGATGTGGTCAGAACCAAAGATACAAACTTGGTCCGGTTCTTCTAGCTGCATAAAGCGAAGGTTTTGATAGATCGCATCTGCAGTGCCTTCATACCAACGCTTACCTGTGCGCATTTGAGCAGGAATTGGGTCGATAAAACGATCTGTTATACCACTGATATTCCAACCTTTTTTCATGTGGTGGAACAGTGACTGTGACTTGAACTGCGTTAATACATAGATCTTCATTAGATCCGCGTTAACGAAGTTATTTAAAGCGAAATCAATTAAGCGGTAACTACCACCGAAAGGAACCGAGGGTTTGCTGCGCGATTCAGTTAAAGGTCTTAAACGAGAGCCTTCACCACCAGCAAGAATCATTCCCAATACACCAGCCATTTTATTCTCCATATATTTATAGCTTGTCGATGTCAGTGCTCGTAGAGGTATCTTCCTCTGGGGGATGAGCACTAACAATGTTTTCGGTACTTAGCGAATATCCATTCACATACAGTGACAGTATCCTAAGCCAAACGTTGTTATGTGTGCACTATTCTTTGCACTTGGTTTTATATACGTTATCGACTTTCCTGCCGATTTCAATTTTTAATACGCCATTCTGTGCTATGTAAACTGATTGCTTTCCTAAGACTTAAAGCAGCTCACATTACACCGTCTGGGCGAAACATTACATTAACACTCGACACACATCGGGTATACAACTAAATGCTGATCTGTGAGTTACAATATTCTAATTAAGTTACACATTCGTTACAGTTACATAAGATAGTGTGATTAATCTCTTAATTTATTTTACCCTGTGAATTTAATAAATAATTACAACTAAGACTCAATTTCAACGAGTTGCATAATTAGTCATATATGAGTCGAAAAAAAGCAGCCTATTGGCTGCTTTTTATATCAATAACGTTCAGTTACTTTTCTTTGGGCTTTTTACGTTTATCCGTTACTTCCCATTTACCGTCAATGTACAAGGCGGTCCAACCAGAAGGCTTACCATCCACTTCTGTACGAACGTAGTTCTCTTTTGTCTTACGACTAAAACGAACCACTGTCGGCTTACCGTCTGGATCAGCAACTGGTGCTGTAGTCAGGTATTGGAACTTCGGTGAAATACGGTCTTTAAAGCGAACTAACTCTTCCACTAAAGGAGCACGAGTTTCGCGTGATTTAGGGAAGTTACTTGCTGCCATGAATAGACCAGAAGCACCATCACGAAGCACAAAGTACGCATCTGAATTTTCACATGGAAGTTCAGGGAAATGTACTGGGTCTTCTTTTGGTGGCGCAACTTCGCCGTTTTTCAAAATTTTACGAGTGTTCTTACAATCTTCACTCGTACAATCCATGTACTTACCGAAACGACCATTCTTCAGAACCATATCTGAGCCACACTTGTCACACTCAACAAGCGGACCATCATAGCCTTTTACTTTGAATTCGCCGTGTTCAACCACGTAACCTTCACAGTTCGGGTTATTACCACATACGTGCATCTTACGCTTATCATCAATCAGATAAGCATCCATTGCCGTTTCACAAATTGGGCAACGCTTTTTAGCACGAAGGGCAGCTGTTTCAACATCTTCTTCAAGAACGTTGATAATACCTTCTTCATCACCAAGGTTAATCGTTGTCTTACAACGCTCTTTTGGTGGAAGTGCATAACCAGAACACCCTAAGAATACGCCTGTCGAAGCAGTACGAATACCCATATTACGGCCACAAGTTGGACACTCGATATCAGTTTCTACGATGTGGTTTGGCTTCATGCCGCCTGCACCTTCATCAAGATCCGCTTTTTCCAGATCACCGGTAAAATCTTTGAAGAAATTATCTAGCACGCCTTTCCAGCTTGCTTCACCTTCAGCGATTTGGTCTAACTTCTGCTCCATACGAGCCGTAAAGTCGTAGTTCATTAGGTCATTGAAGCTACCGTCTAAACGGTCGGTAACAATCTCACCCATCTTCTCAGCATAAAAACGGCGCTGTTCAACTTTCACGTAACCACGATCTTGAATAGTAGAGATGATCGACGCGTATGTTGAAGGACGACCGATACCACGTTTCTCAAGCTCTTTAACAAGCGCCGCTTCAGTGAAACGAGCCGGTGGCTTAGTAAAGTGTTGCTTAGGATCCAATGCAACGAGATCCAGCTTATCGCCAATTTGTACGGCTGGCAGAATCGTATCTTCGTTTTTACCCATCGGACGTTGAACACGAGTCCAACCGTCAAATTTAAGGATGCGACCTTTCGCTTTTAATGTGTACTCTTCAGCTTTCACGCTTACTGTTGTTGAGTCGTACTGCGCAGGCGTCATTTGACACGCTACGAATTGATTCCAGATCAGTGAGTAAAGCTTGTGTGCGTCTGCGTCTACGCCGTTTAAGTCTTCTGACTTAACATCAACGCTTGAAGGACGGATCGCTTCGTGAGCCTCTTGAGCGCCCTCTTTGCTACCGTATACTAGCGCTTTAGGTGGCAGGTACTCTGCACCAAACTCAGAACCGATGTATTCACGAGCTGCTTCTACCGCTTCTGAACTCAAGTTAGTTGAGTCAGTACGCATATAAGTAATGTAGCCCGCTTCGTATAGGCGTTGAGCCAACATCATGGTTTTCTTTACGCCGTAACCAAGACGGGTACTCGCAGCCTGTTGAAGCGTTGAAGTAATGTACGGTGCAGACGGCTTACTCTTCGTCGGGCGGTCTTCACGTTTACATACTTCGTATTGTGCTTTCTCAAGAACACTCAATGCAGCTTGCGTTTGCGCTTCGTTTTCAGGTTTAAACGCAACACCGTCTTTCTGAGCTACTTGAAGTCTAAAATCTGTTTTTTCTGCTGTTTTGGTATCAGCATGCACATCCCAAAACTCTTCCGGAATAAAGGCGTTGATCTCGCGCTCACGCTCAACAAGAAGCTTTACAGCAACTGATTGAACACGGCCAGCGGATAGGCCTCGTGCTACTTTCTTCCAAAGCAGAGGTGACACCATAAAGCCAACAACACGGTCCATAAAACGTCGTGCTTGCTGTGCGTTTACGCCATCGATGTTTAGCTCACCTGGAGTTTCAAAAGCTTGTTGAATTGCGTTCTTGGTGATTTCGTTAAACACCACTCGCTTGTATCGCGTTTCATCGCCACCGATGATCTCACGAAGGTGCCATGCGATAGCTTCTCCTTCGCGGTCCAAATCGGTTGCGAGATAAACATGGTCTGCGTTCTCAGCCAGTTTTTGCAGTTCAGCAACAACTTTTTCTTTACCCGGTAATACTTGGTAATTTGCTTCCCACTCTTTATACGGGTTAATACCCATCTTTTTGATAAGAGCTTTGCGATCTTTTTCTTTCTTGATACGAGCTTTTTCTTCTGGGCTCATACCCTTTGTTGAAACTGCAGCAGCCTTTTTACCAGTACTTTGACCTGCCGTTGGTAAGTCACGTACGTGACCTACACTCGACTTAACGACAAAGTCTTTGCCAAGGTATTTATTGATAGTTTTAGCCTTGGCCGGCGACTCCACTATAACGAGCGATTTACCCATATTGACTCTAACGTCCTTAATCACGATGCTTTAGCACCAACAATTTAACTTGTGGGCTTTTACGCATGATATTCTAAATTCATTGCTTCTTTTTTTACTATTGTGCGAGATTACTAGAAGATCAACCGCTTTTTTCAAAATTGGATCTGATCGCTCGACAATTCGTCGACTCACAGATAAAAGGGTCACAATATAAAGAAGCTATAAAGTACTCGAAAAGAATACTAGCAAGGGCCTATTCATCAGGCATTAACTCTAAACGGGCTCATACTAAGCTTGTCCATGAATCGAACGCGAGCCCCATTCCATTATTTTTGCCATAAATCACAAAATAAATTGTGGATATTCGAAAAGACTCTCTTAATCGGTTGTGAAATCATTGAATTTCTAGTTCGACACCATAAACTCAACGTTATATTCAGTTATCAGAGATAAACTCATGACAAAGAAAGTAATAGCAGAATTTGATTTACTGCTTATCGCAAACCAAATTATCCAATCACATGATGACTACATTGAAGGCATGCGCGCAAACAGCGTAGTAGAGAAAGACGATGTACTCGTCTTCAAAGGCGAATACTTCTTAGACAGCAATGGGATGCCGACAGAGAATACAACCGCAGTATTTAACATGTTTAAATACTTAGCGCACCATCTTTCAAAAGAATTTACGCTTCAGCAGTAATTAAAAAGCTTGCCATTTAGGCAAGCTTTTTTACTTCCTGAGCTTATATCAACTTAGCATTCTTATTGACTCAGCATCTTCAGTTTGTCGAAGTAGTCAGGGAATGTCTTTGATGTGCAACCTGGATCATTAATCGTCACCGGCGTATCGCTTAGTGCGACCAACGAAAAACACATTGCCATACGGTGATCATCGTAAGTATCAATCGCCGCATGTTTCAATTCAGCCACTGGATTAACGATGATGTAGTCTTCGCCCTCTTCTACCTCAGCACCCACTTTACGTAGTTCGGTTGCCATGGCCGCAAGACGATCGGTCTCTTTCACGCGCCAGTTGTAGACGTTGCGAACCGCTGTTGTGCCTTTTGCAAACAGTGCAGTGGTCGCAATCGTCATCGCTGCATCAGGAATATGGTTGTAGTCCATATCAATGCCCTTCAGCTCACCGCAACGAGAGATAACGTAGTCATCACCCCATTCAATTTCAGCACCCATTTTTTCAAGTGCATCAGCAAATTGGATATCACCTTGGATACTGTTTTTACCAATACCCGTTACCTTAATTTCACCACCTTTAATCGCAGCTGCTGCTAGGAAATAAGACGCCGAAGATGCATCGCCCTCGACAAGGAAATCACCTGGTGCTTTGTATGATTGACCCGTTGGAATGACAAACTCTTGGTAGTCGTTGTTGATCACGTCCACACCAAATTGTTTCATAATGTGTAGCGTGATATCTATGTATGGTTTAGAAACCAATTCACCTTCAATTTTGATGGTCACTTCACCTTCTGCTAACGGTGCTGCCATCAAAAATGCAGTCAAAAATTGGCTAGAAATAGAACCGTCGATCGAAACCGTACCGCTTTTCAGACCCGTGCCTGTAATTTTCAACGGTGGGTAGTTTTCATTTTCTAAATATTCAACGTCAGCGCCAGCTTCTCGTAGAGCAGTTACTAGGTGGCCAATCGGGCGCTCTTTCATGCGCGGCTCACCAGTTAGAACGTATTCACCACGACCTAAACAAAGCGCAGCCGCAAGCGGACGCATCGCAGTACCCGCGTTACCTAAGAAAAGCTCGAGAGCTTTGTCGCTTGAAAATGCACCACCAACGCCCGTCACTTCACATACGGTTTTGTCCGCAGATAGCTGATAATCTACACCTAACTGCGTCAGAGCATTCAGCATATGACGAATGTCATCACTGTCTAATAAGTTAGTTAGGCGAGTCGTTCCAGTTGAAAGCGCAGCCAAAAGAAGCGCACGGTTAGAAACACTTTTAGAGCCAGGTAGGTTAACTTCCCCACTCACTTTTTGAATTGGTTGTAACGTAAGGCTTTCCATTAAATCTTTTAGTCCTTGTACCACCCGAAGTCACTGGCGAGTATTTATTTTCGGGTGATGAATAATTCTTCGTACTTGCAGACTAACGAACTTTTCCAATGAACTCCAGAGCTAATCCCCTTCAAAAAGGTGATAAATCAGCCAACCAATCGTATTTTTATACTAGTACACGAGATCAACACGAACGCCATCTGAAAAATAAAGAATTCTCACGTCGTCACCTCGGTTAAATAACATCGTGCTATCGACGTCTTGTATGATATTGACGAGCTTGTCATCTTTGGTTTTAACCAGTAACTCAACCAATTTATATTCCACTCGATATTGACTATTACCGCGACTTCGAGCGATCCCGGCTCCTGCAACAGCACCGACAGCCGTTGCCACCTCTCTACCTGTACCATCACCAAATTGGTTACCAATTAAACCACCAATTGCGGCACCTAATAGGGTCTCCCAACCGCTCGCTTTCGATTCCACTATCTCCTGTTGAGTAATATATCTCACGGTATCAATCTCACCATAAACAACCTCATTCACAGGTCGAGCTTGATTTCGGTTATAAGCTGCATTTGCCAACATGGGCAAAACAAGTAAAATCCAAAGCAACTTCTTCATGGTAGAACTCCTAATGACCTCATGGTCAATGATTAATCTGTTACGCGGTACTTATGACTATATACCTAACTGAACTCGATACTACTAGTATAGAGTTTCCATCTCCTTTCGATGCACTGGATGAGCCAAATGGCCTTCTTGCTTTTGGGGGAGATCTGTCGCCAATGCGAATCTTAAATGCTTATAGTCACGGTATATTTCCATGGTATGGCCCAGGTGAGCCTATACTTTGGTGGAGCCCAGCACCACGAGCGGTATTTAATCCTAAGACATTCAAACCATCGAAAAGTCTTAAAAAGTATCAAAGAAAGCATAATTACCGTGTCAGTATCAACCAAGCGACGGATAGAGTCATAGGTTATTGCTCATCACTAAGACCTGAAGAAGAGACCTGGCTAAACAACGACATGCAGGCCGCCTACCGAGAGCTCGCTTCGTTAGGTTTCTGTCACTCGGTGGAAGTGTGGCAAGGTGACGAGCTAGTCGGTGGGCTATATGGCTTACAAAGAGGGCAAGTCTTTTGCGGTGAATCCATGTTTAGCTTAAAGACCAATGCCTCGAAAATCGCACTATGGTATTTTTGTTACCACTTTGCTCAGTCTGGAGGGCAGCTCATTGATTGCCAAGTCATGAACCCTCACTTGGAGTCTTTGGGGGCATTAGAAGTAGAAAGAGAAGAGTTTCTCAGCTCTCTGCAATTACTGAAAGACAAGTCTGTTGACGATGTATGCTTTGAAAACCAATGGCTAGAGGAAATGCCTTAATGAATCCAGATTTACAACAAATCAGAATTGGATTAACAGACAATCATGCATGTAGCTACCTCCCCCACTTAGAGGAAAGAGTCGCTGTTACGCTCGATGAGCACATGCACACCTCAGAAAATTATGAAGTTCTGCTAGCGAATGGTTTTCGTCGCAGCGGTGCCACCATCTATAAGCCCCATTGCGATAATTGTTCGGCATGTCAGGCGATTCGCCTTTCAATCCCCGATGTTAAGTTCTCCAAAAGTCAGCGAAGAATTCTCAACAAGGCGAAATCCTTTCGTTGGGAGCTCAAAGATACAATGGATGAAAACTGGTTTGATTTATATAGCCGTTATATTACCGCACGCCATCGTTCAGGCACGATGTACCCACCTAAAAAAGAAGAGTTTCTACAATTTTCTCAAAATGAGTGGTTAACTACTAAGTTCATGCATATTTACAACGAGACCGACCTCGTTGGCATAGCTGTTACCGATGTGATGTCTCACTGTACCAGTGCGTTTTATACCTTTTTCGATCCAGATATCGATATATCCATGGGCACTCTCGGCGTTTTGTTCCAAATCCAACATGCTCAGAAAGAACACAAACAGTGGCTATATTTGGGTTATCAAATCGATGAATGCCCTGCTATGAACTATAAAGTACGATTTCAACGTCATCAAAGGCTAGTAAATCAGCGGTGGCAAGGGTAGAATACGCCACAACTTTACATATTTTGATTTTGACGGCACAATCAAGCCGTTGAAAACCGCCAAGTTTCGAAAGAGGATTAGATGGCTAAAGAAGACGTAATCGAGATGCAAGGCACTGTCCTTGATACTCTACCAAACACAATGTTCCGTGTTGAGCTTGAAAACGGTCACGTAGTGACAGCACACATCTCTGGTAAAATGCGTAAGAACTACATCCGTATTCTTACTGGTGATAAAGTAACTGTTGAGATGACTCCATACGACCTTTCTAAAGGCCGCATCGTCTTCCGTGCTCGTTAATTTTTAATTATCGAATACGATAAGAAACGGAGCTTAATGCTCCGTTTTTTATTGCCTAGCGTTTGGCTCTTGGTCTTAACCGCTTTTCTTCGTATCTCGTATCTCGTATCTCGTATCTCGTATCTCGTATCTCGTATCTTCAAAACATAAAAAAACGCACAACCTAAGTCATGCGTTTTGTATCTAAACTATTGAGCGATCCGCCACTTCGTTAGTGCATCACTTCTTCTTTAGCGCCAACATAGACAAAATGCAGTTCGTCTTTTTTCAGTGTTACTTTAACCGTACCACCATCAACTA
Organism: Vibrio sp. 070316B; assembly: GCF_013114115.1. Taxonomy (NCBI): domain Bacteria; kingdom Pseudomonadati; phylum Pseudomonadota; class Gammaproteobacteria; order Vibrionales; family Vibrionaceae; genus Vibrio; species Vibrio sp. 070316B. The sequence goes on from NZ_VTYC01000006.1 coordinate 97,899, forward strand.
AGCTACCGAACAACAGTTCATTCGCAAGAGGCTTCTTAAGCTTCTCTTGAATCACACGCCCCATTGGACGAGCCCCCATTGTCTTGTCATAGCCTTTGCCTGCTAACCAGTGACGAGCGTCTTCAGAAACCTCTAGAGATACACCACGTGCGTCCAGTTGAACCTGAAGCTCAACAATGAACTTGTCGACGACTTGACTAATCACGCTTGGATCCAAGCTGTTGAACCAAATGATGTTATCAAGACGGTTACGGAACTCAGGAGTAAACACTTTCTTGATTTCACCCATCGCATCTGGTGCATGATCTTGTTGGATCAGGCCGATCGATTTCTTCTCTGTCTCAGCTACACCCGCGTTGGTTGTCATTACTAAGATCACGTTACGGAAATCCGCTTTACGGCCGTTGTTATCCGTTAGTGTGCCGTTATCCATCACCTGAAGTAGTAGGTTGAAGATGTCTGGGTGAGCTTTCTCGATCTCATCAAGCAGTACAACCGAGTGCGGGTTCTTAATAACCGCATCCGTTAGTAGACCACCTTGATCGTATCCAACATAACCAGGAGGAGCACCAATTAAGCGACTTACTGAGTGACGCTCACCGTACTCAGACATATCAAAGCGCAGCAGTTCAATACCCATCAGTTTAGACAGTTGAACCGTCACCTCAGTTTTACCAACACCAGTAGGACCAGCAAATAGGAATGAACCAACAGGTTTATTGTCGGCACCAAGTCCTGCACGAGTTAGCTTGATCGCTTCGCTCAATACATCGATAGCTGGGTCTTGTCCGAACACCAACATTTTCATGCGGTCGTCCAGTTTCTGCAGCGTATCTTTGTCTGAAGACGATACTGACTTCTCTGGAATACGAGCCATTTTCGCAACCATTGACTCAATGTCCGCCACGCTTACCGTTTTCTTACGACGGCTTGCTGGAGCTAAACGACTACGAGCACCCGCTTCATCAATAACATCGATCGCCTTATCAGGAAGGTGACGTTCGTTAATGTATTTCGCAGACAACTCCACAGCCGCACGCAACGCCTTGTTGGTGTAACGTACTTCGTGGTGAGCTTCGTATTTTGGCTTCAAGCCAATCAGAATCTTAGTCGTATCATCTAATGAAGGCTCAACAATATCGATTTTTTGGAAACGACGAGATAACGCACGCTCCTTCTCAAAAATACTGCTGTACTCTTGATATGTCGTTGAACCGATGCAACGCAGCTTACCACTGCTTAGTAGTGGCTTGATTAGGTTAGCCGCATCTACCTGACCACCCGATGCTGCGCCCGCACCAATAATGGTATGGATTTCATCGATGAACAGAATCGCGTCTTCTTCTTTCTCTAGTTGCTTAAGAATCGCTTTAAAGCGTTTCTCGAAATCACCACGATATTTAGTACCCGCAAGCAGTGAACCAATATCTAGAGAGTAAATCACACTGCTCTGAATAATTTCAGGAACCTGTCCTTCAACGATACGCCATGCAAGGCCTTCAGCAATAGCCGTTTTACCTACGCCCGCTTCACCAACCAGTAGAGGGTTGTTCTTACGGCGACGACATAGGACTTGGATAGTACGCTCAAGCTCTTTGTCACGACCAATTAGCGGATCAATATTACCTTGCTTCGCCACTTCATTAAGGTTGGTCGCAAAGTTTTCTAAACGGTCTTCTGAATTTGCTTCTTCGGCATTTTCAGCACCACCAAATGAGTCTGATGAGGAAGCACTATCGCCTTCGTTACTGGCTTTGGTGATACCGTGTGAGATGAAGTTAACGATATCTAAACGGCTAATGTCATTTTTCTTAAGAAGATATGCCGCGTGAGACTCTTGCTCACTGAAAATAGCGACAAGTACGTTAGCACCTGTTACTTCACTGCGACCTGAAGATTGGACATGAAAAACAGCACGTTGAAGTACTCGTTGGAAACTCAATGTAGGTTGAGTCTCACGAGTTTCGTCACTTTCTGGGATAAGTGGGGTCGTTTGATCAATAAAAATATCGAGCTCGTTGCGAAGAGCATCGAGATCAGCCTGACAAGCTTGGAGCGCTTCCTTGGCCGCATCATTTTCTAATAATGCTAGTAGGAGGTGTTCGACAGTCATAAATTCATGTCGCTTGTCTCGCGCACGAGCAAATGCGCCATTTAAACTCGACTCTAATTCTTTATTTAGCATAAGTACCTCCTAAGGGAACAACTGTGTTGTTCGAGCAATTTATACTTGCTCCATTGTACATAGTAGCGGATGCTCATTTTCCTTTGAGTACATCGTGACTTGCGCTACCTTTGTTTCCGCTATTTCAGCACTGTATGTGCCGCATATAGCTTTACCTTCATAATGAACCTTGAGCATCACTTCCGTTGCTTTTTCGATATCTAGTGAGAAGAATCGCTCTAGGATCTCGATTACAAAGTCCATTGGCGTGTAATCATCGTTATTCAGTACGACGTTATACATTGCCGGTGGCTTTACTTTTGTTGCTTCTTTCTCCAGTAAATCTGAGCCTGGAGATGCCCATTCAAAGTTTCTGCTCATATCGCTTTGCTAAGGGTTATTTTTCGGAAGTGGTGAATGTTTGTGTAACTTAAATTTACCACATTCACGCTTTACGGTGTACTAAGAAACCGCACCGAGAAACAGTACCAAAAAATATTCCTCTATACTGAGCCTAATCCACCATTTCCATTGCTGCAAATAAAAGATCTCGATTCACAGGATTAACATATGTGATTGATTAAAAAGACGCCATAACTATTGACGCTAATCATGCAATAGCCGCTAAGTTACTATTTGGTTAATAGTTTGTGAGCAATCTCGAATGTGATTTGTTATTAAAATTGATCACTTTTATACCAATTTACTATTGACTGTGCTCAATCATTAGCTACATTGGAGCTAAAAGGTTTTTCTAATACAGTTTCATAACACGCTTGAAAATTTAACAATAAGGAATAATTACGCAGGGTAGCGTTAATTTCCGTAAGCAATGTCTGAGATTCAAGTTACCAGCTTAATGTCATTAGCTGGTAGGAATGATATCAATCGAACTTACAACTATTGATATAAACAACGTTAGTAACAAAATGCATGAGGGATGTATAGCATGGCTACAGGTACAGTAAAATGGTTTAACAATGCCAAAGGGTTTGGCTTTATTTGTCCAGAAGGTGAAGAAGGCGATATCTTTGCGCACTACTCCACAATACAAATGGAAGGTTACAGAACCTTAAAGGCTGGTCAGCAGGTCGACTATGAAGTAGAAAGTGGACCTAAAGGCTCGCACGCAAGCTCCGTTGTTCCTGTAGAAGGCAGTGCCAGTAAATAGGCAAAGCTGCCATATCGTGTTGACCTAAATAGCACTATTTGAAAGTTAGCAGATTATGAAAACCGTTCCTTTGATACCTGTATGCAGAGTTCAATGAGCGGTTTTTTTGACCTTGGGCGAAACATATGTTCTCCGTAGAGACCGTTTAATACCAGGATCGACATTGAAACGGCAGAAACAAAAAAGACGCTTTAACGGTTACGTTAAAGCGTCTTTTATTATGTCGCCTGTAAGCGCTTTAGAAAACACTCACATAGAAACGCTGCATTCTAAGCGTCGATAAATGCGTTTAATGTAGCACTTGGGCGCATCAATGCTGAAACTAGTGCATCATCAAATAGGTAGTAACCACCTAAGTCGCCATTAACACCTTGTGCGTTATTTAGCTCAGCTACAATTGCTTCTTCGCTTTCAGCTAGCTGGCTTGCCACTGCAGCAAATTCAGCTGCAAGGTCAGCATCAGTAGTTTGCTCTGCAAGTGCTTTAGCCCAGTATGCCGCTAGGTAGTAGTGGCTACCACGGTTATCAAGCTCACCTACTCGACGTGATGGTGACTTGTTGTTATCTAGGAATTCACCAGTCGCTTTATCAAGCGCATCAGCTAGAACTTGAGCCTTAGCGTTACCTGTAACCACACTTAGGTGCTCTAGAGATGCAGCTAGTGCCAAGAATTCACCCAGAGAATCCCAACGCAAGTGGTTTTCTTTCTCTACTTGCTGAACGTGCTTAGGAGCAGAACCACCAGCGCCTGTTTCAAATAGACCACCACCGTTCATTAGTGGAACGATTGATAGCATTTTAGCCGACGTACCAAGCTCTAGGATTGGGAATAGGTCAGTTAGGTAATCACGCAGTACATTACCAGTTACCGAAATTGTATCTAGACCTTCTTTAATACGAACTAGAGAGAACTTGGTCGCTTCCAGTGGAGAAAGAATCTTCAGCTCTAGACCATCTGTATCATGTTCAGGTAGGTAAGCATTCACTTTCTTAATAAGCTCTGCATCGTGTGCACGAGACTCGTCTAGCCAAAATACCGCTGGAGTATCTGAAGCACGGGCACGTGTTACAGCGAGCTTAACCCAATCTTGGATTGGCGCATCTTTCACCTGACACATACGGAAGATATCGCCTTCCTCTACGTCTTGCTCAAGAAGCACAGAACCTGAAGCATCAACGACTTGAACCTGACCTGCAGCTTCTAGAATGAATGTCTTATCATGAGAACCGTACTCTTCTGCTTTTTGAGCCATTAGACCTACGTTTGGTACGCTACCCATAGTTGTTGGGTCGAAAGCACCGTTCTCTTTACAGAAATCAATTACTGCTTGGTAGATGCTCGCGTAGCTACGATCTGGGATCATTGCTTTAGTGTCTTTTTGCTTACCTTCTGGATCCCACATTTGGCCAGAAGAACGCAGCATTGCAGGCATAGATGCGTCAACGATGATGTCACTTGGTACGTGTAGGTTGGTAATACCACGGTCTGAATCTACCATCGCAAGTGGTGGCTGAGTTTCGTAAACCGCTTGTAAGTCAGCTTCAATTGCCGATTTTTGATCTTGAGGCAGTGACGCGATCTTCGCGTATACATCACCGATGCCGTTATTAACATCGACACCTAGCTCTTCGAAAAGCTGACCGTGCTTAGCAAAAACGTCTTTGTAGTAAACCTTAACCGCATGACCAAAGATCACAGGGTCAGATACTTTCATCATGGTTGCCTTCATGTGTAGAGAAAGCAGCACACCTTGCTCTTTCGCTGACGCGATTTCTTTTTCAAAAAACGCGACTAGAGCGGCTTTATTCATTACTGATGAATCGATGATTTCTTTATCTTGCAGTGCAAATGCTGGCTTCAATGTTTTCTTAGCGCCATCTTTACCTACAAACTCGATACTTACTTCAGTCGCACCATCGATTGTTGTCGATTTTTCGCTGCCGAAGAAGTCTTTATCTTCCATGCTTGCAACATGCGACTTAGAATCTGCTGACCATGCACCCATTGAGTGTGGGTTTTTCTTTGCGTAGTTTTTAACTGAAAGTGGTGCGCGGCGATCTGAGTTACCTTCACGCAATACTGGGTTTACTGCACTACCCTTGATCTTATCGTAAGTCGCTTTTACTGCTTTCTCTTCGTCAGTGTTTGCTTCTTCTGGGTAGTTTGGAAGTGCGTAACCTTTTAATTGTAGCTCTTTGATTGTTGCTTGTAGTTGAGGTACAGACGCAGAAATGTTTGGAAGCTTGATGATGTTCGCTTCTGGTGTCTTAGCCAATTCACCTAGTTCTGCTAATGCATCACCAATACGTTGCTCTTCGTTCAAGTAGTCAGGGAAGTTGGCAATAATGCGCCCTGCAAGTGAAATGTCGCGAGTATCAACGTCAATACCTGAAGAAGCTGTAAAAGATTGAATGATTGGCAGCAGAGAGTATGTTGCTAATGCCGGAGCTTCGTCTGTAATGGTATAGATGATAGTTGGTTTTTCAGTAGGCATGAAATTTCCCTATAGTTCTTACAAGCTCACGTGAATAGTGAGAATGTTATAAATTGACCAGTAAGCGACTCTGAGAGTGAAAACTGCTTACTCGATAGTCGTACTCTATCTTATTTTTCATGCAATCTAATGACAGCATGAACCAAATCCGTGAGTGCGTTGTTATAATAAAACACGTTGGTATAATTAAACAAATCAGGCTCAAGAGTCCATAAACTTGTTCTATTTTGTGTCTTTTAGGCGCGCAAATGATAGCTCAATTCCGTTTCAGTGAAAACTTTTCAGCACACTTCGTTTACATTTTTGCAAGGTAGTTAACATGTCTACTCGCTCACGCAGCGCATCTCGTTCAGACAAACCCGCTCGTTCTGGCGCCACATTAAAACAAAGTGGCAACAGACAAGGCCGAAACAATGATAGAAATAACACTGGCAATTCGCACAAGAAATCGCACTCAAGTAAACACAGATATAAAGCGAAACCGGCGAACACAAAACCTAAAATTGCACTCGAAGATCGCAAAGTCATTTTGTTCAACAAACCATTCGATACTTTAAGTCAGTTCACTGATGGCGAAGGTAGAAAGACGCTCGCCGACTTTATTCCAGTAAAAGACGTTTATGCTGCAGGACGACTTGATCGTGATAGCGAAGGGTTAATGGTTTTAACTAATGACGGTATCTTTCAAGCCAAGCTAACTCAACCAAACTCAAAATCACCAAAGACTTACTGGGTGCAGGTTGAAGGCGCACCTTCTGAGGAAGATTTAGATAAATTGAGAAAAGGCGTTGAACTAAAAGATGGTATGACGCTACCTGCTAAGGTGGAGTTAATGGCAGAGCCAGAGGTATGGGACAGAAATCCACCTGTAAGATTCAGAGCTGCAATACCAACGACCTGGTTAGCGATTACTATCATCGAAGGACGTAACCGTCAGGTCAGACGAATGACAGCAAACATCGGTTTCCCTACCCTACGCCTTATTCGCTATTCAATGGGTGACATGAACGTAGGTCAGCTTCAACCTGGAGAGTGGAAAGAGATTTAAAATACGGCTAGATAGAAATGAAAAAGCGAGGTGTCTGTTACATAAGAAACCTCGCCTTAAAAATTTTTGGTCTTATTTTTGGTCAATCAACCACTTTTGAAATGCTTTACGTTCTTCTTCACTAGCTCTTGAATACCAAAGCTTAAGTTGAAGTGTATTTTCAGACTCTTGAACCGTGCTATCAGCAGCAACAGTCGCACCAACCACAGCACCAGTTTGAACCGCGGCTAATTCTTCTTTCAATGAGCGAATCTTGCCTGAGTCGAAAACTAAACCTCTTTCTTGATTGTAATCTTTAACCAGCTGAGGAATATCGCTGTAAGGCAATGCGCCTTGAGATGGTGGTAACACTTCTTGCGCTACTTTTACATCATCACCATTTACAGAGATGCTGAATATAGGAAGTTCTCTGTCTACATTTTTTGCGATTTTCTCATACTTTCGGCTTACAAGATCAACGTCAACATCCGCATTTTCAGGAACATCTACAACCATAATGTAAGGAACTGTACTGATAAATTCGCGCTTACCTTTATCACTCAAATACCCTGTGTAATCTAAAACGAGTTGGTTTTCACCTGGGGCAAATACAGCATCTTCTGCACTTTCAACAACCTCGCCGTTCAAAGTATTTAGTGAAATACCAGAAGCTAAATCAAGAGCAGCCGTTGCATATGGTGCAGAGAATAGGCAGACAAAACTCAAATACCACTTGTTCATGTACGATTCCTTAATCAATAAATGTAAAAAAGCCAGCTAATAGCTGGCTTTTGTATAGCATAATTAACTACAGATTAGAATGTGTAGTAAACACCAGCAGTTACGCCGTCAGCATCAAGAGTTTTTGTATCTGTCTCGAAGTCAGCAGTTTGGTATTCAGCTAGGAATAGGATGTTGTCACGGAATGCGTAGTCAACACCAACTACTAGGTTAGATGAATCAACATCAGAGATTTTAGATACAACACCAGTGCTGCTTACACGCTCATCAGTCGTTGCTACTGCGTAAGTCGTGTATAGACGAACAGCGTCGATTTGGTAAGCAGCTGCGATACCCATAGTATCACCGTTACCGTAATTAGAAGTTAGGTCCCAGTAACCGTAACCTTGGTTACCTTCGTACTGTGCGTAAGTTGCAGCTAGGTATAGGCCACCAAACTCAGCAGAAGCAGAAACACCAGCAAGAGAGTAATCTACGTCTTTAGCAGCTTCACCAGTGATGTAAGAAGCACCGATAGAGAAGTTGCTGAATGCGTAGTCTGCAGAGATACCGTATGTGTTATCAACGTCGTCATCAGAGTTAGTATTAACATCAGCTACGATAGTGAAACCTTCAACGAATTGACCTTTGAATACAGCGCCGTGGCCAGCAGACTCGCGGTGGTGACCACCGGTAGAACCCATGTAGTTACCTTCGTTTGTGATATCGTCTTTCTGGATAGCGTCTGCAGATTCTGCTAGGTCACCAGTTTCACCGAAAGCCATACCCCAAGTGTCAGTTTTGAAACCAGCTAGAACATCATCAAACTTAGCGTTGCTGCCGTCAGATTCGATTTCGAAAGATGCGAATGCTGTGAACTGGTCGTTTAGCTTCTGTTCAGCGTCTAGTTGGATTTTTGCCCAAGTAGATACGTCTGCGTCTTTCTTCTCAGAACCTACGCCAGAAACATCGTCAACTTCAGATTGAGTTAGGTAGATATCTACCTCACCTTTTAGGCCAACTTTAGTATCGTCGTTAGAGTAAATTTCTGCTGCGTTAACAGAAGTTGCTGTAGCTGCGATAGCTAGCGCTAATAGAGTCTTTTTCATAATAAATCCACTGCCTTTTCTAAGAATGGGAGATCCTTGCCCGGTTCCCTTTTATTTATTGTGACTGGTCATTACCACTCTTTGTTGGTTAATCACCGTCACTAAATTTCGAGGTCTAGATTGCAAAAGATTATCCTGCGTGTCAAATAAACTAAAAACAAACCTAAAAAAAACACAAAACATTCAAAATCAAACACTTACATTTTTTTTCATCATTTTACGAGCAGCTTATCCTTAGTTTTATCAGCAAATATAATAATCCAAAAAATGTAACAAATAGAATTTAAAACCAACAGTAAGTCACAAAACAACCCAACAACAGAACTTAACACCTACAAGCCAGTCTTTTTTAATATTTATATTTCGCAAGATAAATAAAATCGTTAAGTTCCTGATGGTTCAGTTTTTTTTTGTGAACGAGATCTACCTTTGATTCAAAAGCAAGCTATTTTGCGGTAAATGTACCGGCTAGTGATATGTGCTACTATCCTCGCTCCGTTACGTAGGTCACAGTATGCTAACTACTAAAATTCAAAATTCTATTCGCACCAGTTATCAAAACCTCCAAGAACAGTTGGATAACTTTGTACCTAGGCGTGCACAAAACTACCTTGTCGCAGAGATTGCGAAGACACTTTGTGGTCAATACCACAAAAGTAATCGTATGATCGTTGCTGAAGCGGGAACCGGAATCGGTAAATCACTGGCTTATTTAATGGCAACGATTCCCGTTGCCGTTTTAAACAACCGAAAAATTGTTATTTCAACCGCAACGGTTGCTCTACAAGAACAGCTTGTAAACAAAGATCTCCCTCTATATAGAAGACTTACTGACAGGGAGTTCTCTTTTATATTGGCGAAAGGTCGACAACGTTATTGCTGTGCGGAAAAGTTGGCAGCCGCCTGCGGGGTTGATGGTGGCCAGATGGCAATGTTCGAATCTAAGCCAAAACAGAAAGATATTGAACAACTGCAAACCATGTATCGCAGCCTTGCTCAAGGCAAATGGGATGGCGACCGAGATTCATGGCCAAAGCCTATCGACAACATGATTTGGCAAATGATTGTCAGTGATAAGCACAGTTGTAACAACAGCATGCCAACTCACAGAGATTGCCCTTTCCAAAAAGCACGTTCAGAGCTAGATAAAGCAGACGTTATCATCGCTAATCACAGTTTAGTGATGGCTGATGCCGATTTAGGTGGCGGCGTGATACTGCCTGAGCCAGAAAATAGCATCTATATCTTCGATGAAGCACACCACTTACCACACGTAGCCCGAGATCACTCTTCTGCTGCTGCGAGCTTAAAGGGTGCCGCTTCTTGGTTAGAGCGTTTGAACCAGTCCATCACTAAGCTTTCAGGCTTAGCGGATGAAAAGCGAGTGGGGCGATTCAGGAATGAATTGCAGGATTCAGTACAACAGCTGATACCAACGCTGACGCAGCTCAGTAAGCAGTTCGATGCTACTCATTTTGAAGATGGGCTTTACCGCTTTGAGCATGGTGACTTGCCAGAATGGTTAGAGAACGAATCTAAAGACCTCAAACAACTTTCTCAGAAAGCGAGCCAGGCAGTCGCTAAAATTGCGGACCTGATTGCAGAACGAGTCAAAGATGGAGAGCTTTCTGCAAAACTCGCAGAGCCAGCACTCGCGGAAATCGGCTTTTATATACAGAGAACCGAGAACCTAGCGCAAGTTTGGCGCCTGATGGCTGAACCAAAACGTGAAAAAGGTGCGCCTTTAGCGCGCTGGTTAGAGCTTAATAAAGAGAGTGAAGGCGATTTTGTTGTCAATGTTTCTCCGCTTGAGGTTGGCTGGCAACTTGACCAGCAAATCTGGAGCCGCTGTGTTGGTGCAGTGCTCGTTTCTGCAACAATGAGAGCACTCAACTCCTTCAGTTTTTTCTGCCATCAAGCCGGTATCAGTCAAAAAGAAGAAGATGGCGTGCAGTTTCTTGCCCTGGCGTCACCGTTTGATTATCAGAATCAAGCGGAGTTAATCGTGCCTGCCATGAAATACGAGCCACAAGCACCTCAATTTACCGAATATCTTATTGAAATTCTGCCTAAGGTAATAGAAGACAACAAAGCCAATCTCGTTCTATTCTCTTCTTACTGGCAAATGAATAAAGTTGCAGAGGCTTTGGCAACAGATTTCGTTAAAAAGTCATGGGCATTGCAGGTACAAGGTGATACTTCACGCGCTGAAATTCTAAAAAAACATAAAAAGCTAATAGACCAAGGAAAAACCAGCGTGCTTTTTGGAACTGGTAGCTTTTCGGAAGGTCTGGATTTACCGGGTGAGCTTCTTGAAAACCTAGTTATTACCAAAATTCCTTTTGGTGTTCCTACGTCACCTGTAGAACAAGCGCATTCAGAATATATTGAATCGCGTGGCGGTAATCCTTTTATGCAGATTACTGTTCCAGAAGCGAGTAAAAAGCTTATTCAATCTGTAGGGCGACTACTGCGTAAAGAGAGAGATTCTGGTAAAGTCACGATCCTTGATCGACGCATAGTCACGAAGCGATATGGCAAGTCCCTACTCGATTCGCTACCGCCTTTTAAAAGAACAATAAAATACTAATTTTTCTGCCTTTGGGTAGTTCTGGGTCAGTCATCGCTTGGCCCCTGCATTCACAATCAAACACGAATAGCCCATCAACTATTCGTGTGGCTGTTCTGACGGCCAATAACGAGAACAACAGCTATTTATGGAAATGATTGAACCAACCATGTTGGTTATACTTGCGCTGGTTGCATTTGCAGCGGGCTTTATTGATGCTGTCGCCGGTGGTGGGGGCATGTTAACGGTCCCTGCATTGTTATCCCTTGGCCTACCGCCACACATCGCACTGGGTACAAATAAGCTTGCAGCCACGTTCGCTTCTTCAACAGCGGCTTTTACTTATTATCGTAAAAAGCTGTTTAAGCCAGAATGTTGGATAAATGCATTTATAGCGACCTTGATCGGCGCAACCATAGGTACCCTAACAGTCGATGCCATTAGCACTCAATGGTTAGAAAAAGTCCTACCGCTGATCATTCTGGCAGCAGCGATCTACACCATTTTCCATAAGACACCGAACGCCAATCACAACGTGTCACCGAAACCTTGTCCGGTACTGAAGAAGAAACAAAAGTACCAAGGCTTCATTCTTGGCTTTTATGATGGCGTTGCTGGCCCGGGAACGGGTGCTTTTTGGACGGTGAGCTCTATGGCTCTGTACCGCCTAAATATCTTGCTTGCTTCTGGCCTATCGAAAGCAATGAACTTCACCAGTAACTTCACGTCTTTGGTGACCTTCGCGATTCTTGGTCATATTGACTGGGTATTGGGTTTAACCATGGGTGTTTGCTTAATGGCTGGTGCATTTGTTGGTGCACATTCGGCAATTCGATTTGGTGCTACGTTTATACGACCAGTCTTTGTTACAGTTGTCAGTATACTTGCGATAAAACTGGCTTACGAAGCTTGGTTTGTAAATCTATAGCCACCAGATTACAGGAAGTAAAATGAGTCAATTTTCACAAATAAAAAGTGTCATTGATACCTTACTCGGTCACTGTTCACAGGTTGATAAATCCAGAGGTTCCTATCATCAGGCGCTTTTCGACAAAGCGTTGTTTAAATGTGGCGCCTCGACTCTACTCCCTTACGCACTCGAAACCCAAGCGACCTACCACACCATTATTCGCGAACAGAACACTAACCAACTTTCGGCATCGAGAGCAAACTACTTAACCGAGAAGTTAACTAACCAGATAGCAGCTCTGCAACGCGAGCTAGCCAATCACGATTTGCGCTTAGACAGAAAAAGTAAATCAGGGAAAACCTTGAACGATTTGTATAATGACTTGGCTCAGCACCAAGACTGGCAAAGACGTTTGGTCGATTTGGTTAAACGACGCAAGTTAGCGCTGGACTCCGCACCTGGTCATAGCAAAGCACAAGCAGAAAACGCTTGGATGTTAGCGAAAGAGCGTTTAGAGCGCTGTGAAGACTCGATGAAGAACATCGAAAGACTGATTAACATAGAGAACCCAAAGCGAAATGAGCACTGATAACCCATCATCACCATTGGACGACGCACCTGAAGAAGTTAAGTTAGCTGTCGACTTGATCTACCTACTCGAAAGTAACAAGATCGACCCAAAGGTTGCGTTAGAGGCAATTAAGATTGTCCAACAAGATTTACAAGCCAAACTAGCATCTAGCATCTAGCATCTAGCATCTAGCATCTAGCATCTAGCATCAAAACATACAGGATTCACATGTACCAACTTAGCTTTTCTATGCCCGAGTTTCTTGAAAATTACTGGCATAAGAAACCAACCATCTTAAAAGGTGGCTTCCAAAACTTCGTCGACCCAATTTCGCCGGAAGAACTTGCTGGTTTATCGATGGAAGAAGAAGTGGATTCTCGCTTTGTTTCTAACCTCAACAACCAATGGACAGCAGAGCACGGCCCATTCGCCGAAGAAAAATTTGGCGAATTAGAAGAAACTCACTGGCAGTTGATCGTTCAAGCAGCAAACCATTGGCATCAAGGTGCCAATGAGCTGACGAAAGCGTTCCAACAATTACCAAACTGGTTATTCGATGATCTGATGATTTGCTACTCAGCACCTGAAGGTGGTGTTGGCCCGCATATTGATCAATATGACGTATTCATCATTCAAGGCCAAGGTAAGCGTCAATGGAAAGTAGGCGCAAAAGATATCGGTCAATATAAAGAGACCGTCCAAGCCTCTGCTCTACGCCAAATCGAAGGCTTTGAGCCAATCATTGATGAAACCCTAGAACCAGGCGATATCCTTTATATCCCGCCAGGCTTCCCACACGAAGGCAATACGCTAGAGCCATCAATGAGCTACTCCATTGGCTACCGCTCTCCTAAAGAGCAAGAGCTAATCAGTAACTTTGCCGATTTTGTACTTGCTCATGATATGGGTGATATTCACTTGCATGATCCTGAGTTCAAAACGCAGGACGGCTACGGCAAGATTCGTTCGTCAGATTTGAGTAACCTGACTGATATGCTCAAATCAGCCCTTGAACAACCAGAAACGGTTAGCGACTTCATGGGTTGCTTACTGAGCCAATCTCGCCACCAGCTTGATATCGTTGCGCCAGAGCCACTATGGACTCAAGAAGAGATTGCCCAACACCTAGAGTCAGAAGGTGAAATCCACCGAGTATCAGGCTTAAAAGCGCTCTACCACGAAGATCAAAGCAACACAGCTTACATCAATGGCGAAGTGGTTAAGGTTGATGAAGCAGACTCGTCATTACTCAATACACTGTGCGATGAGACCGTGATTACCTCGGCTACTGCCCTATCACCTTCGGGCGTAATGGTCGTGACTGAATTGGTTAACAAAGGCTATTGGTTCATCGAAGAGTAAGCAGCGTCAGACGCTAGTTATTAACCTACTTTTCAAGAAACAACTAAAAAAGGGACAAATGAAATATTCATTTGTCCCTTTTTCTATCCAATAATTGTTTAAGGTTTAGACCTTGAACTGATTAACCAATTTCTGTTGCTGCTGAGATAGCTGATCAATTTCATTACCCACTTGTTCAGAAGCTGCCGCTTGTTCCAAGATCTTCGCACTCAAGTCGCGAATATTAACCACACTCTGATTCACTTCACCGGAAACCGATTGTTGCTCTTCTGCTGCTCTTACGATCTGATTGTTCATGTCACTGATCGCCTCAATTGAAGTAAAGATCGAGCCGAGATCCTCCACTGCATTTTGAACATGCAGCGCTGTATCGTTGGCAAGAATATTACCCTCTTGGATCGCCTCAACAACATCTTGTGTACCAGCATGGACCTTATCGATCACCGCTCTGATCTCACCAACGGATGATTGTGTGCGGCTTGCTAGGTTTCTCACCTCGTCTGCAACGACCGCAAAACCACGACCTTGCTCACCGGCACGAGCCGCCTCAATCGCCGCATTCAATGCTAACAAGTTAGTCTGTTCGGAGATCCCCTCGATAACACTTAAAATCTCGGTGATATTACCGTTGTTCTTCGCTAGCTCTTCAACAATAGGCACGGCGCTCGACATGCGTTCCACCAGCTTTCTCATTTCACCAGCGGAAAGCTCGATAACTTGCTGCCCTTGCTGAGCTGAACGATTTGCCTCACAAGCTGCGTCTACCGCAACTTCTGCATTTTGTACCACTAAGCCCGCAGTTTGAGTCATCTCTTCTGCTGCTGTTGCTACCAGATCCACTTCTTTAAATTGAGACTCGCTGCTTTCACGAGTACTTGATGCAGATGCCTTCGCTTGACTGGTCGTGTTTGCCACTTGTTCTGTGGTTTGAATGACTTCTTTGATCGTGTGTTGCAGCTTATCTAGGAACAGGTTAAATCCTTTTGACAACTGACCGATTTCATCTTGAGACTTCACTTCCAAGCGCTGCGTCAAATCACCTTCACCTGAAGCGATGTCATTCAACCTTTCCACAACCTGACGAATCGGCTTCACAATAGATAACGAGGCAAACGCGATAATGGCTAAGCCAAAGATAATAAATACCGTACCGGCAATGACTTCTGTTTTGATGCCTTCACTTAGCTTAGTGCTAATGATGGAATCCAATTTATTTGCATCAGCGACGACACTGTCTCTTGGGATCTCAAACAACACACCCCACGTTTGGTTAGCAGCAACAACAGGTGCAAACGCAAGTAACCATTCACCGTTCTCACTCCACTGTGTTGTTACTTCACCGCCGAAGATAAAGTCGGTCATTAAGTCACTGTTGGTATTATCACTTTGGAAATTCGAACCAACTGCAATGCTTGAATCGTCAGAAGCGATAACTGAGCCGTCTAGGCTAACCACGTAAGCTTTACCTGCACCGTTAAACAAACTCTGGTCAGATTGAGTAATCACACTGGTTAAGCCATCGAGTCTCAAATCGATACCAAGAAAACCAATCGCAACATCGTCGACTAAAATTGGAACTGAAATAGAGGACGTCAATAATGCTGTACCGCCGCTGTTCACTACTCGTGGGGTGCTGATACAGGTTTGCCCTGAAGATAGCGGGCAGTAAAAACGTTCGCTATTACTGTTGTCATTCAATGTTGATTCCGAAAGCACGTTCGAGAGAACATTCTCACCATTATCCGCTACCTTCCAGTAAGGAGCGAAACGTCCTTTCTCGTTAGAACCTACATAATCGGCATCGACATAGTTCGCATCTTCACTATCAAGTAAGTCAGGCCTGAATACGAGATAAGCACCTTGAATTTAATCGAAGTTTAAAACTGAACGACGCACCATTTCGTCTAATGCAGTACGAAGCTCTTCACTCGGTGTAAAGTTTTCATCTGCATTGTTCTTTAGAAACTGAGCACTGGCCGCAAGCATCTCAGCGCGATAAATAGCTTCGTCAACATAGCGTTGAGTTTCTTGGGCATTAAGCTGAGAAACAGATGCCAACAACTGTTGAGTTTTATTGATCACTGATTCTGAGCTTTGAGATTTGATGACTTGTTGATTGCTCGTCGCGTTGTAGATCGAGAAACCAATAAGAGACAGTGACGTAATGATTAAACAACAACCCGCTAATAGAGTTATTTTCCACTGTACCGATAGAGAACGCATTTAGTATCCTTATTTAAGCCAAAAGACTTCCATAACCATAACTATCACATCGACAACGAATGGCTGTACACAATGTAGATAAGTTAGACGAATAGCTTAGCGGATGATTACATCACAAATTGCTAACATATAAAACGAAAGTTCACGCAAATATTAACAGTTCATGCTTTTTGTCTATCGCTTCTGTGATTGAGAGAGCTATTAACTTCCGATACTTAGCTTCATCTTTGTCGTTTTAAAAATATGACGTATGACTTGCGTCCTTTCTCAAGGCGATAAGAACACTTTGCAGCTCCCCTACCGGAATTGAAAAATGCCTTTTCATCTCGCTGCGCTATAAAAGCAAGCTTGTTATTATGCTATTGAATCTTTTTTGATAACGACGGAGATAGATGATGAACGCGAGTTGGGCCAATTTCTTTCCATACTTTGCAGGGGCTTTTAAGCTGATTGTATTGGCTATCGGTGGCTACCTAGCGATCAAGTGGCACTTTGATGAAGACAAGAGGTTAAGAGAACAAGAGGGCGAAGTATTTAACACACTAAGTTTGAAGAAAAAGTTAGTGACTGCACTTGTAATAACAATTGTTGTGACCTGTTTAATAACGCTTGTCGTGTACGCGACAGACTGGCTACTCTATTAATCTTGGGTATTGATACAAAGATATCTGTCGTTTCATAAACCTGCTATACGATTTAGATTATTGAGCGCACCACCACCTCAGGTAATCAAAACCTTGTTCAATCACTCATAATATTTCAATAGCTTCCTCCTGCAACACTTACTCGTTTCACATAGAATAAGGATTAGTTTTTCTAATCCACACCATAGATTTTTATCTTGATCAACTTCACATTTTTTGATTGCTAATTCGGCAATCAAACTCTAATATCTCGCGCCTAGATTCCCTAATCGCTTTATTCAATTGGCTCTCCCTAATGGAGCGCTAAGGCTTTTTACGTTTTTAATTTTTGGAGAGATACGCAAATGTCCGCCTCGTTTCCATTAGCGAAACTTACCTTTTTAATCGCTATTCTGACAGCCGTAGGTCAAATGACTCAAACGATGTACGTGCCTTCTATCGGTCATATGGCAGGTGAGTTCTTGGTTTCTGCGTCTTCACTTCAAGCAGTGATGGCGTGTTACCTGATCCCTTATGGTTTGTCGCAATTTGTTTACGGTCCGCTTTCAGATCGCCTCGGTCGTAAACCAATCATCGTCGCAGGCTTAGTTATCTATATCCTAGGTACCTTGGTAGCCTTATTTGCTCATGAATACGAATGGTTCTTGGTGGGTAGCTTTATTCAAGGACTGGGCATTGGTTGTGGCGGCGCGATGTCTCGCACATTGACCCGTGACTGTTTTGAGGGCGCTGAGTTACACCGTGCGAACAGCTTAATCAGCATGTGTGTGATTTTCTCCCCATTAATGGCACCTGTATTGGGCGGTTACCTAACAGAAGCTTTTGGCTGGCGTTCTAGCTACTTGTTTCTAGCACTGTTTGGTATCGCTGTGGTGATCACCATGATGACCAGCATGATGGAAACATTGCCAAAAGAGCGACGCAAAAATGAATCAGTCGTCAACAGCTACAAGTTTGTTATGTCTGACAAACGCTTCCAAGGCTTCTTGCTGGTACTAGTGGCAACATTTGCGGGCGTAGCAGTGTTTGAGGCAGCAGCTGGCGTATTGCTGGGCGGTGTACTTGGCTTGCCGGCAACCACCGTGAGTTTGCTGTTTGTGTTACCGATTCCGGGTTACCTCGTGGGTGCAGGTCTATCGAGTTACATCGCGCAACGTCGCTCTGAGCGCCGAGCACTGAATGTTGGTCTAGTATCGATCTTAGTTGGCTCAGCTGTGGTGCTTATCCCGGGTCTGTTTGGTCAAACAACCGCATTAACTTTGATTGGCGGTGCAACCATTTACTTCTTGGGCGCTGGTATCTTATTTCCAGCCGCGACAACGGGAGCACTTTCGCCATTCCCATATCACGCAGGTACGGGCGGCGCGATCTTAGGTGGTATGCAGAACCTAGGTGCCGGTATTGCAACACTGTTGGCATCGTTCTTCCCAGCTCAAGATCAGCTGCCACTGGGTTGCTTGATGATTACCATGTCACTTATCGCGATGCTTGGTTTACGTTGGGTTAATCGTAAGCCTGATCACTCAAACGAAATGCCATTGGCTATCTAAAGTAAAACGCAAATCTTGCCCAAACAAAGAAGAGGGACATGCTGAAAGGTGTGTCCCTTTTTTATTACCCGTTTACCCTTACATGATGTCTACCACTAATTTCATCAAACATTACTTTGATTTTTTAAAAACAATAACAGACACTTACGATGAAAGTGCATATCCAGAATCCAATTATAAATAATATCACTGGAAGGAAACTAACCACTAAAGGATGCTGGCAATAAAACGAGTAAGGTGCACACTAAGGATATATAGATGCGTTTCGCTTTAACCACATTAGCCGTATCGGTCGCGCTTGTCGCCGGATGCAGCAATCAAGGAACAACAACCATGAACCACTACTCTCCATCGCAACTCATCGCTCAACAAACCCAAGCTCCCGTTGCTAAGAAAGTCCCTCATTCAATGACGACTCATGGTGACACGCGAATTGATGATTACTATTGGATGCGTGATGATGAACGTCAAGACCCAGAGATCTTGCAGCATCTCGAGCAAGAGAACCAATATGCCGAGACTGTTCTGAAACACACAGAAGCATCTCAAGAACAGTTATTTGAAGAGATCAAAGGCCGAATCGCGAAAGACGACAATTCGGTACCAGTTCGTAAAGGTAGCTATTACTACTCAAATAAAGTCACAGGTGACAACGAATACCCAGTTCATTTGCGCGAAAAACACTTTTTAGGAATAGACAAACAAGTCATCTTAGACGTTAACGAACTCGCCAAAGAACATGAATTCTTCAGCATTGGTGGCCTATCAGTCAGCCCGAACGAAAATATGTTGGCCTATGGCGAAGATACACTGAGCCGCCGCATTTACACCATTAAGATTAAAGACCTGACAACAGGTGAATACCTAAACGACGAAATTGAAGGTGCTTCGAGCGCTATCGCATGGCAAAACGACAACCAAGCCTTCTACTACATCAAGAAAGATCCACAAACTTTACTCGGCTATCAAGTTTACCGCCACGTATTGGGTACACCTCAAACAAGCGATGAGCTGGTCTACGAAGAAGCTGACAGCGCTTACTACACCAGCATCAGTAAGAGTAAAGATGGCGAGCAGGTATACATTTGGCACTCGAGCACTGAAACCAGTGGTGTTTCAATTATTGATGCCAATAACCCAAATGCAAAAGCCGAAGCCTTCTACCCAAGAGAAACGGGTATTGAGTACAGCATCGCCAAGCTAGAGGATTGGTATTACATCTACACCAACTACCAAGCGGTCAACTTCCGTTTGATGAAAACAACGGCTGAAGACATGCATGACCGTTCAAAATGGGTCGATGTCATTCCGGCTGACGACAACGTACAGCTTGTCGATTTTGAGCTATTTAATGATCATCTGGTTTACGAGCAGCGTTCAAATGGCTTGTCTACAGTGAAGGTTCGTCAACTCTCTACAGGCAAAGAATTTCCACTTGAGTTCAACGACACCGCTTTTGCTGCCTACCTAACAAGTAACTATGAGTTAGATAACTCTAAAGTTCGAGTCTATTACAGCAGCCTAACGACTCCTGGCACTTACTATGATTTCGACCTTAATACAGGTGAATCAGAGATCATGAAACAAACGCCGGTATTAGGTGATTTCGATGCTGATAATTACCAATCAGAGCGAATCATGATCACGGCTCGCGATGGTAAGCAAGTACCAGTCTCTTTGGTTTATCGCAAAGATCTATTCAAGAAAGACGGTACTAACCCTCTCTACCAATATGCCTACGGATCTTACGGGCACACAATCGAACCAACTTTTAGCTCAGCTCGTCTGAGCCTACTTGATCGCGGATTCGTTTATGCTATCGCGCATATTCGAGGTTCAGAGATGTTGGGACGTCCTTGGTATGAAGATGGCAAAAAGCTGACTAAACAAAACACGTTCAATGACTTCATCGATGTCACTAAAGGCCTAGTTGAAGAAGGTTATGGCGCGAAAGATAAAGTGTTCGCAGTGGGCGGTTCGGCTGGCGGTCTATTGATGGGCGCAATCATCAATCAAGCACCTGAGTTATATCGAGGCATTGGCGCTCATGTTCCATTTGTTGACGTGGTAACGACCATGCTTGATGAATCAATTCCTCTTACAACCAACGAATACGACGAATGGGGTAACCCTAACAATAAAACCTATTACGATTACATGTTGAGTTACTCGCCATACGACAACGTCAAAGCTCAAAACTACCCGAACATGTTAGTGACAACCGGTCTGCATGATTCGCAAGTACAATACTTTGAACCTATGAAGTGGGTAGCGAAGTTGCGTGAGATGAAAACAGACAGCAATGTACTTGTGTTCAAAACCGACATGGAAGCAGGTCACGGTGGTGCATCAGGTCGATTTAAACGATTAAAAGAAGACGCACTGGAATACGCATTCTTTTTAGATTTGCTCAAGACTCAATAGATTCAACGCAAGTACCCACGTCGTTTTATGTCGCCATTTTGTCTCTACAAATGGCGACATACATTATTAAGCATGGTTAAATACGATTAACTATGAAACTCACCAAATCAAATAATCTTTGCTGCACTATAGGCAAAGGTTTACGAGAGGTATAAAAATAAATGAAAGTAATTAGCTTCAACATCAATGGCCTAAGAGCTCGCCTTCACCAACTGCAAGCGGTTATCGACAAACACCAACCTGACGTGATTGGTTTACAAGAGATCAAAGTGCACGACGAGGCCTTCCCAATTGCTGATGTTGAAGCAATGGGCTACAAGGTTTACTTCCACGGGCAAAAAGCACACTACGGTGTTGCTATGCTGTGTAAGCAAGAACCTATCTCTGTACAGAAAGGTTTCCCAACAGACAATGAAGACCATCAAAAACGTATGATCATGGCGACGTTTGAAGATGAAAATGGCGAAAAGGTTACTGTGCTAAATGGCTACTTCCCTCAAGGGGACAACATCAAGCATGAAACCAAATACCCATACAAGCGTGAGTTCTACAAAGACTTGATGACCTACCTGAACGACTATCACAACAAAGATGAGCAGATCATCGTGATGGGTGACATCAATATCAGCCCTATCGATGCAGACATCGGTATCGGCGAGCCAAATGCAAAACGTTGGTTGAAAACGGGCAAGTGTTCATTCCAGCCTGAAGAGCGTGAATGGCTAAAAACATTGATGGATTGGGGCTTCGTAGATACGTTCCGTCAACTACACCCAGAAGTCACAGATCAATACTCATGGTTTGATTACCGTTCAAAAGGTTTCGTGGATAACCGCGGCCTGCGTATTGACGTTGTACTAGCAACTCAGAAACTTGCTGATAAGTGTACGGAAGCAGGCATCGACTACGAACTGCGCGGTATAGAAAAACCATCAGATCACGCGCCAATTTGGTCGACGTTTAAATAAAAAAATCAGGGAGCATTTGCTCCCTGATTATTTCCCGAGTCTAATTTATTGGCCAAGCCGTTGAGCCATCAACACTAATTGGTCTCTTAGCAAACTCATCTACACAATACCCTTGGTTTGAACTTGCAAAATAGGTTAACGGCATTGGTACTAAGCTCATAGTCGCGACTTGTTGCTTCGCTTTATCCGAGAAGTTGAAGCCCCACATATCTAAATAGTTCCTCATATCGCGCTCATTCACATAGCTTAATGCAATCAACAACCAGTCATCATTGGTGATTTGGTTTGCTTCATCTCTAGAATAGCTATCAAATCCAATTGTCTGTTTTTTGGTGTTCCAAAGCTCATCGCTGGATTTAAGGCGGTTAAACTCACGTTCAATCAAGTGAAGTCGCCCAAGCATATGCCAGCCGTAATCCAATACGCCCTGCTCTTGTACCAACATCATCATTTGAATGAAGATTCTTGCTCCCCAACTCCAGCTCGTTTGGTTTTGCTGCGCCATATGGGCGTTTGGGTCTGGTTGATTTCGACTTTCCTGCAAAAGCTCATATTGGCCTTTGAAGTCTAACCCCTGACATGAAGATACTTTTCCTGTATCCCGATAGTATTGGGACTTACTGTAGTACGAGTAATAGTTGGTCGTAGCGTGCCCATCCCAACCGCTAAACCTAAATCGACCACGCTCTAAGCCATGCCCCAACTCGTGAAGATCACCATGCCCTAATGGATGAAACGACCAATAGGCATCATACGGGTTTCCTGAACAACCATAGCCACAGTTAGCTTGGTCTGCGTTCATATGCTTTACAATGTCAATGGTCGCAATTTCCCAGCCCTTTGCCTCTCCGTATTGGTGTATTTCAGCAATTTCATCAATACCCGGCCCTTTAAAGCCTGCAAGTGCATGAGGAAAGTTATGTACATAACGCTCTGTGGCGAGAGCCATATCATGAGGCTGAGCCCAGTCATCTGAACCGATAGATTCCTTCATTTTTTCCAGCTTTGAGTGAACTTCAAACCCTGGGGTAATTAGCTCAGCCCAATCAAAATTTCCTTCTTCGAGCTGTGCTACAAAGCTGTCGTTGTCAGCTTCACTTCTCCAGACAGGGTGCTGTGCGACATTTTCAAAACGCAGTTCCACGTCAATATCATTGGTATCAAAGTGAACCTGTAGTGTTCCGCCATAAGCAGAAGTAAGAGAAATCGTCTCTCCCGGTTTCACTGGATAGGTTACCGAGGTTAAAAACTTTGGCCGAGCGTAACCGTCATTGCCTGAAAACTCGTGTGTCGCGCCGCTGCGCAATGTATTAAATGCAATAGACGTAGCCACATCGTTATTGTCTAAGCGAGTCACCTTGATTGTCTTACCCGGCAAGGCATACAAACCAGCGGATCGGAAGCTTCTTTTAGACTCCAAAGCAATGGTTTTCGTGACGAGCGGTACATTATCAAAGCTCTTGGTACTAAAGTTACCTAAACTTGGTTGCGCCGCGTTATACAGTCGACTGTTGTATGTTGCGTAATCACTGTAATAAGAACGAAGAAAATCAACCCTCTCTGTCACGCCTTTACCCATTGGGTACTGAACATATTGACGGTAATGGTCAGCAAGTAGCAATAACAGCTTTTCATACTCGTAATAATCCGTTGCAAACAGGTCGACTTTTTTACTATCAAGCGACGTTAAATGTGCGCGAATGCTGTTTGCTGCGGTATAGAACTCTTCATCCATATTGGATTCATCAGGGCAAGATTTGTCATCACAGGTGCTTAAGTCAACGGTGAAGCTGTCATCTTTCAGTCTTTGTAAAAGCGCTTGTTGTTGAACAATATTGTCCGGCATCTGATTAATGAGCTGTGTCGAGTCCCAGTTAGACAGACCAAGCTTACGCCAATAGTTATCACCCACATAAGTCATGTGCATTTCAGTAAACAAGGCGTTGCCTAATTCCGTCATACCGCCATCAAGATGCAAGTACAGCACCGGAATGTTTTTATTAAACGCTAAACGTACCCCTTCTATAACATCTTCAATACTATCTCCGGCATTCAGCTTTTGAGACAAAATCAACAAATCAGGGTTATTGGCTTCAAGACACTGGCTTAACTGACTGCCATCACAAGCGTTATCAGCGTTGGTAACCATAGAAGCATTAACATTGTCAGTTAACCAGTTTCGTGTCGCTTGATCATCTGGGAAGTAATAAGACTGATCGAGCTGGGCTAACACGACTTTTTTGGGCTCATCTGTCCCTGAAACCCAGGTAACCAAATTCTTCAACCAAGTGTTCATTTCTTCATTAACAGAATCGGGGAAACGTTGCTTCGTTCTAAAAGGGTTGCTCGCGAGTGCAGCATAATGCCCTTTACTCCCTGTATAACCCGCAACCCCAATGGCCAACTCTTGATCGGCGTAGCCATCTTGCATCGCTTTGTTTGTTTTCAAAATGACATCGTTAAAGCCATAGGTGGGTAAAATAATGGCGGTGTCATGCGTTGGATCCCAGTGGAGATTACGCAGTGGCTCACCTTCTGAGCTTTGAGATAAGGCTTGTTTAATCTGATTGTAATCTTCGTTGTATTGAGCAACTAACGCTTGGCTTGCCTCAATGAACTCGGAGGAATTAACAACATAAGAAGCATTGCCAGTTGACAAGGCTTTTTGAACAGCGGTTTGTGGGATTGGGGTAATATCTGGCTCACCGCTTCCATCACCGTCATTCCCTCCTCCACCAGAACCACCAGAACCACCAGAACCACCAGAACCACCAGAACCACCAGAACCACCAGAACCAGTTTGAACACTTTCACCGCCGCTACCACCACCGCCGCATCCTAAAAGTGATATCGCGATAGCAAAAACAACAAAATTAGACAGTAAGCTACTCTTTTTCATCATTATTCCATACAACAACAAAATTTCGCCGAGTCTATCTATAGTTGAATCTAAAGCAATTATTCTAATGAATGTGTGAACGCAATTTGAAGCAAGTTAACTGTTTTGAACAATCGATAGCTCTCCGAGATAAACCTATCCAAGGCCATCACTGAATTTTCTTCTGATACAAAAAAACGGCGCTCAATGAGCGCCGTTTTGTTAACTATACAGAATGCTATTAACTAAGTGGTCTTAAGTAAGCTAGGAAACGTTTCTCTGCGAATTTGAAAATCGCGATGATGATAAACGTTAGTGCCATATAGAACAGACCTGCGGTTAGGAAGGATTCAAATGGAGCGTAGTAACGTGAGTTAACCAAACGCGCTGCCCCTGTTAAATCCATGATAGTTACGATACCAGCAACGGCTGAACCGTGAAGCATGAAGATAACTTCGTTACTGTAAGCCGGCAGTGCACGACGTAAAGCACTTGGTAAAATGATACGACGGTAAGTCTTCGGTGTACTCATGCCGTATGCTTTTGCCGCTTCCACCTCACCTTTCGGTAAGCCGTTAATTGCACCACGGATAATCTCAGCCGTGTAAGCAGAAGTATTCAGGATGAATGCCACCAACGCACAGAACCATGCGTTTTCCCATAGTGTGTCTTTCACTGGGAAGAACTGATCCATGCCGTAATAAATCAAATAAAGCTGTACCAGTAATGGTGTGCCACGGAAGAAATAGATAAACGACCACGCAGGAGCATTAATCAACATATTGTGACTGTTACGAGCTATAGCTAATGGTATGGCAACAAACAAGCCAATAATCAAAGCGACGCACACCATCCAAGCTGTTGTCCATAGACCACCAAGGTAAATCGGCAGGCTTTCAATTATCAATGAAAAGTCCATAACTACCTCGCGTGGATGCTGAATTTACGTTCAACAAGTTTAAGTAAACCTGTCGATACGCTGGTGAAGAACAAGAAGATAAGTGCCACCGTCATGTAGAAGGTAAACGGCATTTTGGTTGAACCGGCCGCTAATGCGCTAACACGCACCATGTCTTCTAGGCCGATAATGGAAACCAAAGCTGTGGTTTTAAGTAAAACCAACCAGTTGTTACCAAAACCAGGTAGTGCATGACGAATCATCTGCGGAAGCAGTATGCGGTGAAACGCCTTTACAGGGCTCATACCGTAAGCTTTTGCCGCTTCCATTTCACCGGCATCCACAGCCATGATCGCACCACGAAATGTTTCTGCCATGTAAGCACCAAAGATGAAGCCTATGGTCAAGACACCAGCAACAAATGGGCTAACATCAATATAATCAGGTAAGTAAGAAGTCCACTCATGGTTAGGATCACTGGATGTGAACCACTCATTGAGCCACTCATTGATGGAATACAAACTGTTGTTTAAAAGGATTTGTCCACCAAAGAAAATCAGCATCATCAACACGAGATCTGGAATGCCTCGAATGACGGTTGTGTAGAGGGTTGCAATAGCACGAGCCCAGCGGTAAGGCGCAAGCTTTGCTAAGGCACCTAGCATACCAAGAACCATAGCTAAAATTAGCGACAGCAAGGCAACTTCGATTGTCAGCACCGCCCCTTTCAGGATCGACGCTTCATATCCTTGTAAATCAAACATAATGAATTCCAACAGAACTGCGAAAAAGTTGGTAAGACAGGGAGAGGGTTACCTCTCCCTTAAGAATTGACGCTAGAGATTACTGACCGTATACGTCGTAGTTGAAGTACTTAGCCGCGATATCTTGGTAGATGCCTTTTTCACGTAGAGAAAGGATTGCCGCATCTAGCTTCTTAGTTAGGTCTTTGTCTTGCTTACGTAAAGCAATACCAAAACCTTCACCGAACCATTTAGGATCTGTTAGTGATGGACCAACAAACTCGTACGCTTCACCGCCCGCTTTGTTCAGTACACCTTCTTCTAGAGCAGAAGCATCACCTAGTACAGCTGCAACACGACCATTTGCTAGATCAAGATAAGCTTCATCGAAAGAACCGTAACGAACGATTTCAACCGTGTCACCGTAGTTGTCTGTTAGGTATTTATCGTGAGTTGTTGCACGTTGAACGGCAATTTTTTGACCGCTTAAGTCATCGAAGTTAAGACCTGCGCCTTTCTTAGCGATGAACTTGTTTGGGATAAGTGCGTATTTACCAGTGAAGTCGATTTTCTTCTTACGTTCTTCAGTGATAGACATTGCCGCGATGATCGCATCATATTTACGAGCAAGTAGAGAAGGAATAATACCATCCCAGTCTTGTGCAACGATTTTACATTGCACCTGCATTTCAGTACAAAGCGCGTTAGCCATGTCCACGTCGAAGCCTTTCAGTGAACCATCTGCTTCTGTCCAGCTAAATGGAGGGTAAGCACCTTCAATACCAAAGCGTACTGTTTTCCATTCTTTCGCTTGAGCTACGCCTGTTGCCGCAGTTGCAGCAAGTGCCGCGACTAATAACCACTTTTTCATATCCCTACTCCTGTGATTTAGGTTTTTATGTTTTGCTAATTTTAATATTGTTTTGCTTATTGAACTGTGTTGTTGTGTTTCATTGTTTACACCACCGCCATTGACCTTAGCAGTAATGTTTCAATTCTGTTCTATTTCGCCATTCACCTGCCAAGACCAACTAGTAGATCGAGGAGATAAATTGTTGTAATCGCTCAGACTCTGGGTTCGTAAACAGTTTAGCTGGATCGCCCTGTTCTTCCACTAGACCTTGGTGCAGGAACATCACATGGTTTGATACGTCACGAGCAAAAGCCATTTCATGTGTTACCACAAGCATGGTTCTTCCTTCTTCTGCTAGATCGCGCATTACACCAAGTACTTCCCCTACTAATTCAGGGTCAAGTGCTGATGTTGGTTCATCAAACAGCATTACCTCAGGGTCTACTGCTAACGCTCTTGCAATCGCAGCACGTTGTTGTTGTCCACCAGATAAGTGACCCGGATAGTAATCTTTACGCTCATACAGACCTACTTTCTTGAGTAGTAACTCCGCATTTTCAATCGCTTGTGCTTTAGGTACACCTAAGACATGAACAGGTGCTTCGATAACATTTTCGAGAACGGTCAGATGAGACCAAAGGTTGAACCCCTGAAAAACCATCGCCAATCGAGAACGGATTCGTTGGACTTGTTTTTCATTAGCAGGAACAGACACACCTTGACGATTATTTTTCATTTGAATTAATTCACCATTAACCCAAATTTCGCCTGCAGTCGGTGTCTCTAGAAGGTTGATACATCTAAGGAAAGTACTTTTACCCGATCCTGAAGATCCGATAATCGATACCACATCGCCTTTATGCGCAGAAAGTGAAATTCCCTTTAAAACTTCATTTTGACCAAACGTTTTGTGTAGATCCTTTATGTCCAGCGCCGGTACATCTTTCATGCGCTTTCTCTCCCAAGTTTGTGAAAATGCAAGGTACTCCGACCTTTTCATGCGATACAAACTAGCACCACACGGATTAACATGCAACAAATTATTAACCTAATAATTTGGAATAAATAGCACTTCACTCTGACTTATTATGCAAAAGGTAGCGTTTTCGCCTCAATTTTATGAATGACTTCTATCAATAAGCTATAAATCCAATGCTTACATTGTTTAAATAAAGTTAACCAAAATGAGATTCTCGTAGCCTAATGTCTCACAAGAAAAACAACTTTGGTGAACGAAGAAGTGTCATTTACAACGAAACCAGAAAGCGCCAATAAAAGCATGCTGCACGTACTATAAGTCACAATTATTTTATGGTTATTACATTGTAAATGTTTGGCTGAAGAGGGATAAAAGTGAAATAACTCAATAAGAATCAGCAACTCAGCGCTTTCCTTTATAAGCAATACCTCGAGAAGGTAGGTAAACGTCAATTTGTGAAAACAAATTACACGATTCATCAATGGTACGTTAATGAATCGCTCCGTTTTGTAGCTTTCTTTCACATACACTCATAAAGTGATCAAGATCAATCACCCTAAAGGGTAAGCTTGTTAGACTCCTCAGCACACAATAAGGCATTAAAAATGCCATACATTTCTTTTAACTTAGCTGCATAAAGCACATCAAAACCGTGCAACATAATGTTAATGAGTTATAACTAAGAAATAACACAATTACGCGAAATTATAGAATTCAATTTTAGAATTACTAACATAAAAATATGAGGAATCTATGTCAGACGTTGTCAATAATGCGAACTCTGAAGTAGAAGAGAAAAGCTATAAAGAGCTACACCGCCCTGCTTCTGAATTTGAGAACCGCTCAGATTATCTAGATCACGAACTTCAAATCATGAAGCCTCGCCGCTTTGGCCTAAACCTTCCTGGCCGTGACTTCCGCTTTGAACTAGAAGACCTTGTTCCTGCACTGGCTGGTACCATTGGTATCATCGCGATGTACTCTGCAGTAATGATGTCTTGGGCTGAAGGCCTAACTCAAGCTTGGGATCACGTAAACCTTGGTAAAGACTTTGCGATTGAAGTAGCTCGTGTAGAAATGCTTATCCCTGCACTGCTGTTCTGTATCCTTGCTTCTGGTTTCTTTAACCCTAAAGCTAACCTTGCCGGTAACCACGGCCCAATGATTCCTCTTATTGGTACCATCGCTCTAGCTGGTGCTCACCCTCTTGCATTGGCAATCCTTATCGGTGTCTTCGGTCTTATCCTAAGCTTCCTAAAAGGTGGGTCTAAACTTGTTAACCTTACCTCTGAAGGTACGGCGGGTGGCTTGCTCATCTTCTTGGGTCTAACCGGAACAATGAGCCAAATCAACTCAATTCAAGCTTGGGCTGTTGGTCTTCAGTCTGACACAGTCGCTGCTGGTAGCATGGGTTACATCGGTTTGATTGTTCTAGCCGTTACCATCGGTCTATATGCATTCCTTGCGAAAGTGAACAAGCGTTGGTTAGCAATCCCTGTTTGTGCTTTCACTGGTCTAGCTATTGCTCTAGTACTTGGTGCTGGTTTCGATATCAAATTCGTAACTGAAACAGGCATTCCAAACCTAAACCCAATCTACTGGTGGGGTTCTACTGAAGAAGGTTGGATGCTTGGTTTACCAAACGTTGAGCACTTCATCGCTTCTCTACCATTTGCAATCCTAGCAGTAGCAATGTGGTCACCTGACTTCCTAGGTCACCGTATCTTCCAAGAACTGAACTACCCGAAAAAGTCTGAAAAAGTACTGATGGACGTAGATGACACAATGACTATGTGTTCAGTTCGTCAAATGGTAGGTACAGCAGTTGGTGGTGGTAACATCACTTCATCTTGGGGTACTTACATGATCCCAGCGGCTATCGCGAAACGTCCAATCCCTGGCGGCGCAATCTTGCTTGGCTCTCTATGTATTATTGTTGCGATTCTTGGCTTCCCAATGGACGTAGCAGTATGGCCACCAGTGATGCGTGTTGCGCTACTTGTAGGTGTATCTCTACCTCTACTTGAAGCGGGTATGCAGATGGTTAAAGATTCAAAAGACTCTCAAGCAGCTGGTATCTGTATCTTTGGTTCAGCGGTCGTTAACCCTGTACTAGCATGGGCACTGACTATGCTTCTAGATAACAACGGCCTAATTGGTGATAAAGAGCGTGCTAAGCGTCTATCATTTGTAGACAAGATTGTTATCCCAGTTGGTGTTTTGGTTATTTGTCTAGTAGCAATGCTTGCAGTTGGTATGCTAGAAAGCCAATATGGTCTAAAAGCTTGGCTATAATCTCCTTTACTACACAAAAGTAGTAATCGGATTAAAAAAAAGTTTGGGTGGCAACCCCTGCCACTCAAACTTTTTCAACTTTTTTTAGCATTTATTGATTTAGTTTAAGGTTTGCAGAAATTTTTTAGCGTAGTCTTGATTACATAGAGTAAAGACAACATATAAAAAGTAGTGACAATATATATAACTATATGAAGCACATATGCTCATATATATTGTTATTAATAAGAGTGTACTACCCTTACGAGGGGCGCTGGCTCAACAGTGTTAATGTACGTGTTTTTTCTACTAAAAAGGTAGGTATGTCATGGCAGAGCAATTTGCTAAAGCTTGGGAAGATTTTGCTGCAGGTGAGTGGCAAAGCGAAGTAAACGTTCGTGATTTCATTCAAAAGAACTACACGCCGTATGAAGGCGACGAGTCTTTCCTAGTTTCTGAGGGTACTGAAGCAACTAACAAGCTTTGGGCTTCGGTAATGGAAGGTATCAAACAGGAAAACGCAACTAAAGCACCTGTAGATTTCGATACTTCTGTTATCTCTACCATTACTGCTCACGATGCAGGTTACATTGAGAAAGATCTTGAGACTATCGTTGGTCTACAAACTGAGAAACCACTAAAACGTGCAATCATCCCTAACGGTGGTGTACGTATGGTTGAAGGTTCTTGTAAAGCATACGGTGAAACTCTTGACCCAATGGTTTCAAAAATCTACTCAGAATACCGCAAAACACACAATGCTGGCGTTTTCGATATCTACACTCCTGATATCCTAAAATGTCGTAAGTCTGGTGTTCTGACTGGTCTTCCTGATGCTTACGGCCGTGGTCGTATCATTGGTGACTACCGTCGTGTTGCACTTTACGGTATCGACTTCCTAATGAAAGACAAGCAAGCTCAATTTGCTTCTCTTCAAGAGCAATTCGAAAACGGCGAAAACCTAGCAGAAACAATGCAACTTCGCGAAGAGATCTCTGAGCAACACCGCGCTCTAGGTCAAATCAAAGAGATGGCTGCTAAGTACGGCTTCGATATCTCTGAGCCAGCTCAAACTGCTCAAGAAGCTATCCAATGGACTTACTTCGCTTACCTAGCGGCTGTTAAGTCTCAAAACGGTGCTGCAATGTCTCTAGGTCGTACTTCGACTTTCCTAGACATCTACATCGAGCGTGATATCGCTGCAGGCAAGATCACTGAAGTTGAAGCTCAAGAAATGATCGACCACTTCGTAATGAAGCTACGTATGGTTCGTTTCCTACGTACTCCTGAGTACGATGAGCTATTCTCTGGCGACCCAATCTGGGCAACAGAGTCTATGGGTGGTATGGGTATTGACGGTCGTACGCTAGTAACGCGTTCTAACTTCCGTTTCCTAAACTCTCTATACACTATGGGTCCTTCTCCAGAGCCAAACATCACTGTTCTTTGGTCTGAGCAACTACCTGACGGCTTCAAGCGTTTCTGTGCGAAGGTATCTATCGATACTTCTTCTATCCAGTACGAAAATGATGACCTAATGCGTCCTGACCTAGAGTCTGATGATTACGCTATCGCTTGTTGTGTATCTCCAATGATCGTTGGTAAGCAAATGCAGTTCTTCGGTGCTCGTGCTAACCTTGCGAAAACAATGCTTTACGCAATCAACGGCGGTGTAGATGAGAAGCTAAAACTTCAAGTAGGTCCTGTTTCTGACAAGATCACTGACGAAGTTCTTAACTACGATGACGTAATGGGTCGCCTAGACACATTCATGGATTGGCTAGCTAAGCAATACGTGACTGCACTAAACAGCATTCACTACATGCACGACAAGTACAGCTACGAAGCGTCTCTAATGGCTCTTCATGACCGTGACGTTCGTCGTACTATGGCTTGTGGTATCGCTGGTCTATCTGTTGCAGCTGACTCACTATCTGCAATTAAGTTCGCGACTGTTAAACCAATCCGCGACGAAGATGGCATCGCAACTGACTTCGAAATCGAAGGCGATTACCCTAAATACGGTAACAACGACGCTCGTGTAGATGATATCGCTTGTGAACTAGTTTCTACGTTCATGAACAAGATCCGTAAGCTTAAGACTTACCGTAACTCTATCCCTACACAGTCAGTTCTTACTATTACATCAAACGTTGTATACGGTAAGAAAACAGGTAACACTCCAGACGGTCGTCGTGCTGGTGCTCCTTTCGCTCCTGGTGCTAACCCAATGCACGGTCGTGATGAGAAAGGTGCTGTAGCGTCACTAACGTCTGTAGGTAAACTACCGTTTGCTGATGCACAAGATGGTATCTCGTACACGTTCTCTATCGTACCTAACGCTCTTGGTAAAGATGCTGAAGGTCAGAAAGCGAACCTTGCAGGCCTAATGGATGGTTACTTCCACCACGAAGCTGGCATTGAAGGTGGTCAACACCTTAACGTGAACGTTCTTAACCGCGACACTCTAGAAGACGCAGTTAAGCACCCTGAGAAATACCCTCAGCTAACAATCCGTGTATCTGGTTACGCTGTACGCTTCAACTCTCTAACTGCAGAGCAACAAGCTGACGTAATCGCACGTACATTTACTGAGTCTCTATAAGCTCACGCTCAATAGACAGTAAATAATAATTAGCCTCGCCAATGTGCGGGGCTTTTTTATATCTGATGCTAATTCCAATAACACCAACATTCTCCCTAAATGTTAGATATTGAACAAAAAAGGTCTTTTCCATTCACTTTTTTTCCACAAATTCGTGCAAATTACGGTAATATCGCGGTTCATAATTTAAGAGTAACTGCTCCATGAAATACCTTCGTTGTTTACCCCTGCTTCTTCTCTCTTTTTCATCTTTGGCGTCTGAACGTTCTACGGTCACTTTCGCATTAGACAATGATGGAGTTTTTGGCGTTGACCAAGACTATACCAACGGACTGTTTCTGGGTTACACATCATCAAGCATTACGCCATACGATTGGGTAAAACCATTAAGCCTATCTTACTGGGGCGCGAGCTCTTTAGATAAATGGGAGGTCACCCTTGGCCACAAAATGTATACCCCTTCTGATATCGAATTAGAAACGCCATCAGCGAACGACCGCCCATACGCAGGTTACTTACACACAGAACTCAACTACATAAGTTTGAACCCACAACAAGCTCAGCGTTTTAACATTACGTTTGGTACCACCGGTGAACGAGCGCTTTCTGAAGATGCTCAAAAACTGGTTCACTCGATCACTAAATCAGATGAGCCTTTAGGTTGGGAATACCAAGTGGATGATGAGTGGGCAGGCAGCGTTGGTTACCTAAGTCATTTCAACCTAATGCGTAATCAAGCGTTGGCGAATACCGACTTCGAGATCTCTAACGTTTCAGAAATCAACGTGGGTAACTTTAGAAGCGATATTTCATCAGGCTTTATGTTCCGTTGGGGTACTGACCTAGGTGGTAACTTTGGTGCGGCTAATATCACAAGCGAAAATCCATTTAAACCCGGGATGATCGGTGCTTCGAACACAGGCTGGTTTACCTATGCAGGCCTAGAAGGTCGTTACCGTTTCAATGACTTAACGATTGAAGGTGACCGCTCTGGTGTTGATGAATACGCGAATAAAAACAATGAAGATCCAGCTATCTACGACGTAACTCTAGAGAACCTTCAAGCGACAGCAGTCATGGGTGTGGCTTGGTACAACCAATACGTTGGTGCATCCTTTGCACTAACTGCAAAAACACCAGATTACAAAGAAGCGAAAGAGTCTATCTACACCACCGGTGGCATTACCATGTTCGCGTTCTTCTAGCGAATCACTCAAGCTTTCACGTTTACTTTTCAAGTTTGATAAAGGCAATCATCTTCCGTGGTGATTGCCTTTATTTTTAAAGGTCTCGTTACGATTTGACCCTATTTTATGTACCGTTTTTGTAATAAAATAAAGGGCATAAATTCCTCTACGAGAATAGCTCATGTCTACAACTGGTCGCATTCACTCATTCGAATCTTGTGGTACTGTCGATGGCCCTGGTATCCGCTTTATTGTGTTTCTTCAAGGCTGCTTAATGCGTTGTATGTACTGTCACAACCGCGATACATGGGACCTGCATGATGGCAAAGAAGTCACTGTAGAAGAAATCATCAACGAAGCGAAATCTTATCGCCACTTCATGAAAGCGTCTGGTGGTGGTATCACCTGTTCTGGTGGTGAAGCGATGCTACAACCTGAGTTTGTCCGCGACTTCTTCTTAGCTGCTAAGGCTGAAGGTATCCATACTTGTCTTGATACCAATGGCTATATTCGTAAGCATACTGACGTTGTTGATGAGGTTTTAGACGCAGCTGACCTTGTAATGCTCGATCTGAAACACATGCGTGATGAAATTCATCATGATTTCATTGGTGTATCTAACAAACGTACTCTCGATTTTGCCCGTTACCTTCATAAGATTGGTAAAACGACTTGGATTCGTTACGTGATTGTTCCTGGATACACAGACACACCAGAAGATGCACATCTACTTGGTGAGTTCATTAAAGACATGGACAACATCGAAAAAGTAGAGCTGCTTCCTTACCACAAACTGGGTGCGCATAAATGGGAAGCTCTTGGTTTGGACTACCCTCTTGAAGGCGTAAACCCGCCAAGTAAAGAGACAATGGATGAAATTGTTGCGGTTCTAAGCCAATACCACTCCAACGTAAAATACTAATACCAACGGTATTTAAAACCTGTTTCAAACGCCTCAATTTCGATTGGGGCGTTTTCTTTTTCGAGCCAAACAATCCTTTCACTTTTCTTTACAACTTTTGTTTATCAATTCAAAAAATCATATTAAATCCGTGTTGAGATCATGTTTCCACTCGTAGGAATGCTGTTACTCTTACTTCAACAAAAGAATACAACATTTAGTTTTTAGTGAGGCTTCTCCCATGGAAATGACCAATGCTCAGCGTCTAATTCTATCAAATCAATACTACCTAATGTCTCAAATGGATCCTGAGAACTCAGCTAAATATCAACGTCTACAAACGATTGTAGAGCGTGGTTACGAACTCCAAATGCGTGAGCTTAACAAAGAGTTTGGTTGTTTGACTGAAGCAGAATGTCGCGAAATCATCGACATCATGGAGATGTACCATGCAATGCAAGAGTCGAACAAAATGCTTGCAGAAGACGAGCGTAAAGAAGTTGATCAGCGTCGCCTACAGTTCTTAGGTTTCGACATTGCATCTGAAGCGCAAATCGTACACTACGTACGTTTCCTAGTTGACTCTGAAGGCCTTTACCCTCAGTTCGACAAAGCGGATCACCACTTCAATAGCCAAATGCCAATGCTAGACAAATACCGTCGCATGCTAACAACATGGCGCAACTGCCCTCGTCAGTACCACCTATGTGCGACAGAGCTATCTCAAATCTTCAGTGCTTAATGCATAAAAAGTTAAGCCTCAGATTGGCTTAAAACGTTTCAAAAAAGGGTTACTCATCACGAGTAACCCTTTTTTCATGTCTGCATATAATGAGAGAAAACGGGAACTATTAAGCGACGTGGATATGAAGCGTGCTTTAGATACAGAAAACACACATTAATCATGAAAATAAGATATTAAACATCGAACCGTTTCCCATTAATTTCTCTGATATCGCCCATTAACCAATGAGCATAAGCCTATGACTTATAAGTAATAAGCTCATTCACCTTTATTAATTCTACATCGAAACATTTAATACAAATTAAAAATCGCCACCCCAATTTCGAACGGTGTTTTTTATTTTAAAGAAGTAGCTAGAATGCTCACCGAAATTAATTAACCAGAGCGATAAACATGAGAAAATTCATCCTTGCATCACTAGCTATTCTGTCAACTTCATCTTTCGCAGCTAACGACATGTACGTACTTGGCGGCGTTGGCATCAATGAAGACGACACAGGCGTACAATTCACTGTTGGCTCACAAATTCTTGATACCAATTTTTATCTTGAATCAACAATGAATTACATAGACTCCGACAGCAATGAGGTTACGTCGGACGTACATGGTGACCTAACTAAGTACAAAGGCAATTTGAAACACTTCAAAATGTCTTTAGCGCCAATGTACAAATATAGCTTCGATGAGTCTTTTGCTATCTACGGTAAAGCTGGTCTTGCTTACTCTAACCTCAACTCTAAATTAACGATTACTGATAAAGATGGCTCAGTGAATAGTAAGTACTCAGATAGCGAATGGGGTGCAACTTACGGCATAGGTGCTGAATTTAAGTCACCGAAACCAATGTTTGGTAACTCGAAGTTTATGGCGCGTGTTGGTTTCGATTGGTACGACTTTAGCTCAGGTAACGTTAATCTAGGTAGTGACGGTACTCTAGGTCTACAAGCCGGTTTCACTTTCTAAAATATTAAGCAGAAAGGTTTACAGTAGTTAAACAGATCACCGTAATCACGATTCTTGGAGTCTTGACGTCAACCGGTCTGTATCTCGCATCAATAAAAAGGGTTACTCATCGCGAGTAACCCTTCTGCATCCACTTCTTTTTGGCTAAAAAACGTAAGCAACACCGACGTTTGCCGCCATATTAATTCCGCTTTCTAAGATTGGACTATTCTCGATATCACCCTCTAGGTTGGTGTAACGAACACCACCAGTCACTCGAATATTCGGCGTTACATGTAAGTAACCACCTAAACCAATAAAGTACTGGCCATCCCAATCGGCATCAAACTCGTTTAGATTCGTTCTTGCAGCTTCTGCTGAGCTCACACCATACAAGTGGTTGTTCAAGCGTTCACTGTTGTAAGCGTAACCAATCGAAGGCGTAATCGCCCAGCCATTGCGGCGAATAGGCAGGCGCCAAGCCGCTTCAGCATAAATACCGTTGTGCCTAAAGCCTAAGTCTGAGCCCGCTGTTGCCTCAAACATACCCACCAGCGTAATCACTTGATAGCTGACGCCACCTAATACCGAAGCTTTACGTTCATCTAGTTTTTGAATATCCACATTGTCTGAGTCACCTGGCTTTAATGTTCTTGGATCATAAACCGCTCGAAACACAATATTCTGAGGTGAGCCGGCTGGTAACAAACGATAGCCAGCGCTGAATCCACGCATGAAAAAGTGTTCACCTTCATAGCCAATCATCGGAATAACCGCGCGATTTGACGGCGTGTCTTTGTACACAGCAGGAGAATAAGAAGCAGCCACACCCAATGACCATTGTGATATTTTTGCGTGCGTAGTGGTCGCCGTTAACATTACTGTTCCAACAATGGCGATTTTTAACCAAAGACTCTTCACTGTTTCTACCTATTTTTTAAGCGATTTCTGATAACGCTGCGCATTATATGGTACTACATTCCAAAAAATCAATAGAACCCAGTAATACATCCGATACACATAAATACAGTGTGGGAATTGTAAAATGGTTTAAAAACACAAAACGAAAGACCAAAACCCTTCGTATATAAAATTATTGGATTCTACTCGCATCAAGTTGCCTATAGCTTTAGCGGGTCTTTCAACACGCAAAATTGTAAATAAATACATAATTGTTAAGCAAAATTGTGGAAGCGGGTCTAACCTTAAAATGTAGGGAGAGCCTATTTTTCAATCGCTCGTCAGTTTTGACTGGTTAACAAGGGGAATGTGACTATGAGTATATTTGACCACTATCAATCACGTTATGAAGCAGCCAAGGAAGAAGAGCTGACACTGCAAGAGTTCTTGGCGCTGTGTAAAGACGACAAAAGTGCTTACGCCAACGCCGCGGAGCGCTTACTTCTGGCTATTGGCGAACCTGAGGTTATTGACACCGCGCAAGACCCTCAATTAAGTCGCATTTTCTCGAACCGAGTTATATCTCGTTACCGTGAATTCGAAGATTTTTACGGCATGGAAGACGCGATTGAACAGATTGTTTCCTATCTAAAACACGCTGCGCAAGGCCTAGAAGAACGTAAACAGATTCTTTACTTGCTTGGTCCTGTGGGCGGCGGTAAATCATCGCTTGCTGAAAAGCTAAAAGCACTGATGCAAAAGCTACCTATTTACGTACTTTCTGCTGACGGTGAACGAAGCCCAGTAAACGACCACCCATTCTGTCTATTTGACGTCAATGAAGATGGCGACTTACTGAAAAACGAGTATGGCATCGAAAAGCGCTATCTTCGTTCGATTATGTCTCCATGGGCTGCAAAACGCCTGCATGATTTCGGCGGCGACATTTCTAAATTCAAAGTCATCAAGCTACGCCCTTCTATCCTCGACCAAGTGGCGATCGCGAAGACAGAGCCTGGTGATGAAAACAACCAAGATATCTCTTCCCTAGTTGGTAAAGTAGATATCCGTAAACTAGAACACTTCTCTCAAGATGATCCAGATGCCTACAGCTACTCAGGTGCGCTATGTAAAGCTAACCAAGGCCTGATGGAATTCGTAGAGATGTTCAAAGCGCCGATCAAGGTACTACACCCTCTACTAACAGCAACTCAAGAAGGCAACTTCAACGGTACTGAAGGGCTTTCTGCACTGCCATTCGACGGTATGATTCTGGCTCACTCGAACGAATCCGAGTGGCAGACATTCCGCAATAACAAGAACAATGAAGCCTTCCTTGACCGTGTGTACATTGTAAAAGTCCCTTACTGTCTGCGCGTTTCTGAAGAAGTTAAGATCTACAAGAAACTGCTTGAGCACAGTGAACTGTCGAATGCACCGTGTTCACCAAGCACACTCGACCTGCTATCGCAATTCAGCATCCTATCGAGACTGAAAGAGCCTGAGAACTCATCCCTGTTCTCGAAAATGCGCGTTTACGATGGTGAAACCCTTAAAGATACCGATCCAAAAGCGAAGAGTTACCAAGAGTACCGCGACTACGCAGGTGTAGACGAAGGTATGTCTGGTCTATCGACTCGTTTCGCCTTTAAGATTCTATCTCGCGTGTTCAACTTCGACCAAGCCGAAGTGGCCGCTAACCCGGTTCATCTGTTCTACGTCATTGAACAACAAATTGAACGTGAGCAATTCCCTCAAGAAACCGCCGAGAAGTACCTTGAGTTCTTGAAAGGGTATCTAGTGCCACGCTACGTAGAGTTCATCGGCAAAGAAATTCAAACCGCTTACCTAGAGTCTTACTCTGAGTACGGTCAGAATATCTTCGACCGCTATGTAACCTACGCAGACTTCTGGATTCAAGACCAAGAGTACCGCGATCCAGAAACAGGCCAGCTATTTGACCGTGCTTCTCTAAATGGTGAGCTAGAGAAAATCGAGAAAACAGCCGGTATCAGTAACCCTAAAGACTTCCGAAATGAGATTGTGAACTTTGTGCTTCGTGCCAAAGCGAACAATAACGGTCAAAATCCGGTTTGGACCAGCTACGAGAAACTGCGCACTGTGATTGAGAAGAAAATGTTCTCCAACACAGAAGAGCTGCTTCCTGTTATCTCGTTCAACGCTAAGACCTCTACGGATGATCAGAAAAAGCACGACGACTTCGTTGCTCGTATGATGGAAAAAGGCTACACCGAGAAACAAGTGAGACTGCTATCTGAGTGGTACCTAAGAGTTCGTAAATCCTCATAACTAAACGGTATAGAGCTGCTCATGTGGGCAGCTCGTACCAACCAATAACTCTTATACCCGTGTAAAAGTAGGATCGCGACATCAGCTGAGAGGGAGTTCTTATGGCACAATTTATCGATCGGAGGCTCAATGGCAAGAATAAGAGTGCTGTAAACAGACAGCGCTTCTTACGACGCCATAAAGAGCAAATCAAAGAATCTGTGGCCGATGCAGTCAACCGACGCTCAATCACCAACACTGAAACTGGTGAGGACGTCACTATTCCTCATAAAGACATCAAAGAACCAAGCTTTCACCAAGGTCAAGGTGGCGTAAGAGAACGCGTGCACCCTGGTAATGATCAATTCATCACCGGCGATAAAATCGAGCGCCCGAAAGGTGGTGGTCAAGGTGGTGGCTCAGGCCAAGGGGATGCTAGCCCAGATGGCGAAGGCCAAGATGAGTTTACTTTCCAAATATCAAAAGACGAGTACCTGGACATTCTGTTTGAAGATCTCGCCCTGCCTAACCTAGAGAAAAATCAGGTCAACAAGATCACCGAATGGAAAACGCACCGCTCTGGTTACCAAAGCGCGGGGATTCCATCCAA
Source organism: Vibrio sp. 070316B (assembly GCF_013114115.1). Classification (NCBI taxonomy): domain Bacteria; kingdom Pseudomonadati; phylum Pseudomonadota; class Gammaproteobacteria; order Vibrionales; family Vibrionaceae; genus Vibrio; species Vibrio sp. 070316B. The sequence goes on from NZ_VTYC01000006.1 coordinate 138,610, forward strand.
CATCGCGATTGTTCGCTCACTGCAACAGTCACTTGCTCGCCGAACCGCAATGACGGCAGGTAGAAAGCGCGATTTAAAAACCCTAATGGACCAGCTCGATCAAGTTCAAATGACCGAGCCCGCTCAACCGTTTGAAGAAGCTCGAATCAAGGAAGAGATTGCCGAGCTACGTAAGAAAATCGATAGCGTGCCGTTCATCGATACCTTCGATTTACGTTACAAAAACTACGAGAAACGCCCTATTCCATCTAGCCAAGCGGTGATGTTCTGCTTGATGGATGTGTCTGGCTCGATGGACCAAGCCACTAAAGACATCGCAAAACGTTTCTATGTGCTGCTGTATCTATTCCTTAATCGCACCTACGAAAATGTCGATGTGGTGTTTATTCGTCACCATACTCAAGCCAAAGAAGTCGACGAGCACGAGTTTTTCTACTCGCAAGAGACCGGTGGCACCATTGTATCGAGCGCCTTAAAACTGATGAAAGAAATTGTTGCTGATCGTTACCCGGCTAATGAGTGGAATATCTACGCGGCACAAGCGTCTGATGGTGATAACTGGGCAGATGACTCGCCTCGCTGTAAAGAGTTACTGGTGAATACGCTTCTGCCGACTTGCCAATACTACTCGTACATCGAGATCACGCGTCGCTCACACCAAACGCTCTGGCACGAGTATGAGAAGTTAGAAGCGAGCTTCGACAACTTCGCCATGAAAAATATCAAAACAGTGGATGATATCTTCCCTGTGTTTAGAGAACTGTTCCAGAAAGAGACAGCGTAAGGGGGCTTGCCATGACAGCGAAATCAAACGTTGCAGAGAAAAAAGCTGCACCAAAGAACAACGACAAGATGCTGCCTGATGGTCCAGATTGGACGTTCAACCTCTTAGAGCGATACCACGTGGAAATTAAGCGTGTGGCGCAGCATTACCGACTAGACACTTACCCTAACCAAATCGAAGTGATCACTTCTGAACAGATGATGGATGCGTACTCGAGTATCGGTATGCCTATTAATTACAACCACTGGTCATTTGGTAAGAAGTTTATTCAAACAGAACAAAACTACAAGCATGGTCAAATGGGGCTCGCGTATGAAATCGTGATCAACTCAGATCCTTGTATCGCCTACTTAATGGAAGAGAATACCGTGACGATGCAAGCGCTAGTAATGGCACACGCTTGTTACGGCCATAACTCTTTCTTTAAGGGGAATTACCTGTTCCAAACATGGACAGATGCAAGTTCAATCATCGACTACTTGCTGTTTGCTAAGAAGTACATCAATGATTGTGAGGAGAAATACGGCGTTTCAGAAGTCGAACAACTGCTCGATTCTTGCCATGCGCTAATGAATTACGGCGTTGACAGATATAAGCGCCCAGAGAAGATCTCCATCGCAGAAGAAACCGCTCGCCAAGAAGAACGTGAGGCTTATCTGCAATCTCAAGTCAACGAACTGTGGCGCACAGTGCCACAAAACCGCGACAAAGAGGAAGAGCAGAAGGTACGTTTCCCAAGTGAGCCACAAGAGAACATTCTTTACTTCATTGAAAAGAATGCGCCTTTACTGGAGCCTTGGCAGCGTGAATGTGTACGTATTGTTCGTAAGGTCAGCCAATACTTCTACCCTCAGAAACAGACTCAGGTAATGAATGAGGGCTGGGCAACCTTCTGGCACTACACCATTCTTAACCATCTATACGATGAAGGCCTAGTAAGTGATAAGTTCATCTTAGAGTTCCTACACAGCCATACTAGCGTAGTCGCTCAACCAGCCTATAACAGCCCTTATTTCAGCGGTATCAACCCATACGCGCTTGGCTTTGCGATGTTTAGAGACATCCGTCGTATCTGTGAAGAGCCAACCGATGAAGACAGAGAGTGGTTCCCGGAATTGGCTGGAACGGATTGGCTGGAGGCGGTGCACTTTGCGATGCACAACTTCAAAGATGAAAGCTTCATCAGCCAATACCTTTCTCCGAAGATCATTCGAGACTTTAAGCTGTTCGCAGTGCTCGATGACGACCGAAAAAACACCATTGAAGTGAGTGCGATTCATGATGACCCGGGCTACCGCCTGATCCGTGAAAAGCTCGCCGCGCAATACAACCTCAGCAACCTTGAGCCCAACATTCAAGTGTTCAATGTAGATGTACGCGGCGATCGTTCAATGACACTCCAATATGTCCCTCATGACCGCATCCCTCTTGATAAAGGCTACGACGAAGTGATGAAGCACTTATATCGCTTATGGGGCTTCGACGTGATTTTAGAAGAGGTCAAAGACACAGGTCATAGAGAGATTCTGACGACTTGCCCGAAACGTAATGATTACGGAGCAAAAATCTAATACTCATCGCCGTTAATCGGTAATGGGTATAAGACTCCGCTCCCCCTACAACATAGTGGTCACCCGCTCGGAAGTGGAGCAACAAAAAAGCGCATAAGTCGTCGACTTATGCGCTTTCCTTTTAAGCTTCTTTTGGCTCTTGCTTCTTGAGCTCTAGCGTCTTAAACGAACACTATTAAACGATCGGCTTTTGACCGCGTTCAATCAGCTTCATCAGCACGCTGTCTGCAGATTTACCTGCCACACCTGCGAGCTTGTCCGATAGCTTTTTCTTCTGTACATAGTGAATCGCTAGCACTGTCTTGTCTTTGCATGCTTCAACGACTAGGTCATCAGAAGTGCGGATCTCATCCACTAGCCCAAGTTCATGAGCTTGCGTACCAAACCAGTGTTCGCCCGTCGCTACTTTATCAAGATCAAGTGCAGGGCGGTGGTCGCGAATGAAGTCTTTGAATAGACCATGTGTCTCTTCTAGCTCTTCTTTAAACTTCTCACGTGCTTTATCGCTGTTCTCACCAAACATAGTCAGTGTGCGTTTGTACTCACCTGCTGTTAGCTGCTCGAACTCAATATCATGTTTCTTAAGCAGTTTGTTAAAGTTTGGCAGTTGAGCAATCACACCAATAGAGCCAACGATAGCGAAAGGCGCTGACACAATTTTGTCTGCAATACATGCCATCATGTAGCCGCCGCTTGCCGCCACTTTGTCTACCGAGATAGTCAGAGGCAGACCTGCTGCTTTGATACGATCAAGTTGAGAAGACGCCAAACCGTAGCCGTGAACCATGCCACCGCCAGATTCAAGCTTAAGTAATACTTCATCGCCTTCACGAGCAACAGCCAAAACCGCCGTTACCTCTTCACGTAATGAAGCCACTTCTTTCGCATCAATGCTGCCGTTAAAATCAAGAACAAATAGATGTGGTTCACGCTTGCTATCAAGCTCGCCCTCTTTCGCTGCTTTTTTCACTTCTTTACCGCGTGATTTTACTTTCTCTTTTTCCGCTTTCTTTTCTGCTTTATCACGGGCTTTGATGAAAGCATCATCGTGTAGATGGTGCTCTAATTGTTCGATTGTCTGTTTATGGTGTTCAGATAGGTTCGTGATTTCCAGCTCACCTTTAATCGCGCTTGATTTTCCACCCACAGATTTAGCAATGACTAAAATTGCGATGATGGCGATTACAACGGTCGCAATCTTGGCTAAAAACAAGCCGTAGTCCAACAAAAATTCCAATGTCATATCCCCTAATGTATGAATTAGTGTATTGTAACCATCTTGTCACGATTACCAAGAATTTCTCATCATTCCTGCGGTTATCTGTGTGATTAAACATCAATGGAATGGCGAACATAATAAAAGAAAGAAGGATAAGCACAGTGGATTACCCAATCTCTACAGATGCCCTCAAAGATAAAGTAATTTTGGTTACTGGTGCTGGTGCCGGTATTGGACGCCAAGCAGCACTAAGCTTCGCTCAACATGGCGCGACAGTTATTCTGCTAGGCCGCAATGTTAAAAACCTTGAATTTATTTACGATGAAATCGAAAGTGCTGGTTACCCACAGCCTGCGATCATCCCACTGGATCTAAAAGGCGCGACAAAGCAGAACTACATTGATATGGCTGAAACCATTGAGTCACAGTTCGGTCGTTTAGACGGTCTACTTCATAACGCTGGCGTTCTCGGAACTCTGAGCCCGTTTGAGCAGATTGATGAAGAGACTTTTGATGATGTTATGCAGATCAATGTGAAGTCTGAGTTCTTGATGACTCAAGCACTTCTGCCTGCTCTTAAGAAAGCGGAAGCAGGTCGTATCGTATTTACGTCTTCTACCGTTGGCCATTCTGGCCGCGCATTCTGGGGCACTTACGCGATCTCTAAGTTTGCTACCGAAGGTATGATGCAAATCTTAGCGGATGAGCTTGAAGACACCAACATCCGTGTTAATGCGATCAACCCGGGCGGCACTCAAACTCGAATGCGCGCAAAAGCATACCCAGGTGAAGATGCAAACAAGCTAAAAACGCCACTGGATATCATCCCACTGTACTTACACTTAATGAACCCAAGTGTGACAGATATTAATGGCCAATGTATCGATGCTCAACCTAAGTAGTTGATATTATAATCAATCGTAAAAAGTCGCTTTAATAGTGGCTTTTTTTGTATCTAAATCAAGTATCTAACACTTACTTCTACTAATTTTCGTCATTTTGCTTTGCATCTTTTTCACGATTAAATATACTGTATAAATATACAGTTATTTAATTATGCATGAACTCATAAAAAACTTACAAGACCGCCAGCTAATCTGGAAAGGGCTACAATCAACAACGCTAGGAAGTACCACTTCAACAGGCTATCCGCAATTGGATAAACAGCTTGATGGTGGCTTTCCGACGCACGGCGTTATTGAAGTTGAATCACAACAAGGGATCGGCGAACTTCGCCTGCTTACACCCTATTTAGCCCAGCAAAACTCACAGAAACTGGCCATATTCATTAACCCGCCAGGGAAGATCTGTGCCGAGTTTTTTAGTAGCCAAGGAGTCGAACTTGATAACATCTTGGTGATCGAGCCTCAACGCGATCTCGATGCATTATGGGCTGCTGAGCAATGCCTCAAGAGTGGTGCTTGCCATTCTGTATTGTTATGGGGAGCCGATCTCGAAATCCACCAAACCAAACGCTTACAAACAGCAAGTGAAACCGGTAAATGCCTGCAGTTTCATTTTAAAGCCACCAGCCATAATCAATTATCCCTACCCGTTTCTTTAAGCATGAAGCTCTCTTCTCATGCTCAGGGGTTAAAGGTTGAGGTAACAAAAAGAAAAGGCAGCTGGTCGTATGGCAGCTTTATCCTCGACATGACTCACCATTGGCCGTTACTGACAGAGAAAGTCATCAGCATCGACAGTTCACACCGTGCCTTGTCTGCTAATACTGTGCTGGCTTTTCCTATTGCGAAACAAGGCTAGCGTATGCTGTGGCTGTATCTGCACTTTCCATCTCTGCAATTGGATACCTTGTTTAACTCAAGTGAATCGAGCTCAAAGGAAGAATCACACGAGCAACCTATTATCATCGTGGATGAAAAAGATCATCGTGTACTGCAAGCTAATCAAGTCGCGCTGGAATCAGGCATCACACTGGGTATGGGGCTAGGGTCAGCGGCGGCGCTTTGCCATCACTTACACGTTCACCCATACAGCATTGAGCTTGAGAAAAACAAACTGAAAGAGATAGCTCAATGGGCGTACCTGGTGACTTCCGACATGACTCTGTTGCCACCCAATGGCTTGTTGATTAAAGCTTCTAACATGCTATCGCTTTACGATGGGCTGGATAACTACTGGCATGAACTCAAAAGCCATATTGAAGCTCTCAACATTAAGTTCAGTTTTGCCACGGGCTACTCACCGCTCTCTGCGATCCTTCTGGGCAAACAAGCGATCAATCAAGTAACGAACAATGTTCAACAGATGAAGGCTTGGGTTAACCAACAAGCATTGAGTTCTAGTGAGCTACCACCTAAGCAAGTTGAGCGATTAAATCGTGTCGGTATTAATATCGTTGAAGAGCTATTGAAGCTGCCTTTGCAAGAAGTCGCACGTCGCTTTGATATCGACTTGGTCAATTATGTTGGTCGCCTCAACGGGCAGTTCAAGCACCCTATTGATTTCTATCATCCACCAGAAAGCTTCCAGCAATATCTGGAGCTGTTGTTTGATATAGAGAACATTTTATTTATCGAAAAGCCACTGCTGAAGTTGTTGAATCAACTGGAGTGCTTTTTGAAGCTACGTGACAGAGTCGCGTTTGAGCTAACACTGACTCTGCACCTTAGGGATAAAGACGACCACCATGTCTCTTTCTATTCAGCACAGGGCGACTACCTTGCTGAAAAGTGGGCTAACCTTACCCATCTCACCTTAGAGTCACTCAAGCTCACAGCCCCCGTTCAAGGGCTCACTCTCTCGTTAGCTCGTCATGGTGAACCACAAACGGCCTACCATGATCTTTTTGATGGCAATACCGGAACGCTTGCTGCGCTAGATCTACTGTCACTGTTACAGGCAAAGCTCGGACAGGCATGTATTCAAACACCGAAAATACAGCAGGATCCTAGGCCAGAAAAAGCCAATCGCTATTCGCTTCCAACCCTGAATAAAAACGTAGCAAAGAAACAAGCCACCGTTGAGGTTGTGGGACAAACAGAGCCAACTATCAATATAAGCCAACAGCGACTCAGGCCCAGTATTTTGCTGCAGGAGCCCGAAGCCTTAACCGAGAACGTCACCTTATCTCAGGGCCCTGAACGTATTGTTTCTGGATGGTGGGATGGCGAGAAAATCATTCGTGACTACTTTATTGCTCACAGTGAAAACGGTAGATGGTTATGGGTCTTTAGAACACCCGATAAGCAGTGGTTCTTACACGGCTTATTCAGCTAATCAACACTTACTCAGCTAACCAATAAAGAGTTGAATCGCCAACCTGCACCATTGACTCAATTTAAAAGCCCCTTTTTCAATCATGTTTACTCGCAATGATTAAGTGAGATTACGTTATGTCTCAGCAATACTCAGAGCTTTTCTGCCAAAGTAATTACTCCTTTCTTGAGGGAGCTTCACACGCGGAAGAGCTAGTGTTACAGGCCGATTTTTTACGTTACAAAGCACTCGCGATCACTGATGAGTGCTCGGTCGCGGGTATCGTTAAGGTTCACTCTGCAATCAAGCAACATGAACTGTCGCTCAAACAGATTGTCGGAAGCATGTTTTGGCTAAATGAAGAGTGCCAAATGGTTTTGCTGTGCCCAAATAGAAAGGCCTATGCCGAACTGTGCCGTATTATTACTAACGCGAGACGTCGTAGCAGCAAAGGACATTATCAGCTCTCTGAGTGGGATATCATGTCGGCTAAGCACTGCTTCATTCTATGGCTTCCTCAACAGAAAACTGAAGACGCCCATTGGGGACAGTGGCTTTCACAACATCACTCAGGTCGATTGTGGATTGGCTTGCAACGACACCTAAAACAGACCGATCAGCAGTACATCGATTACTGTGTGGAGCTGTCACATCATCATCACCTACCAATGACAGCTTGTGGCGGCGTGTTGATGCACAATGCTAATCGTCTGCCCTTGCAGCACTCACTCACTGCAATTAAATACCAAAAGCCCATTACCGAAGTGGGCACCCATCTATTGGCGAATGCCGAGCGCTGTTTACGAAGCATCAATAAGCTCTCTCATATCTTTAAAACTGAGTGGCTAGAAGAGAGCAATCGCATCGCTGAGCTGTGTGACTTTGATTTGGATAGCTTGCGATACGAGTACCCAAGTGAGCTGATCCCTCAAGGTGAAACTCCCATGAGTTATCTGCGCATGTTGGTCGAGAAAGGCAAACAGGCTCGCTTCCCACAAGGTGTCCCTAGTGACATTCAACAGGTCATCGATAAAGAGCTAGGGCTCATTGACGAGCTCGACTACCCTTTCTTCTTCCTGACGATCCACGACATCGTCATGTTTGCCAAAAGCCAAGGTATTCTTTATCAAGGTCGAGGTTCAGCGGCCAATTCAGTGGTTTGTTACTGCCTAGAGATCACCTCTGTCGACCCAAGGCAGATCTCAGTACTGTTCGAACGCTTCATCAGTAAAGAGCGTGATGAGCCGCCCGATATTGATGTCGACTTTGAGCATGAACGCCGCGAAGAAATCATCCAGTACATCTATCAAAAATACGGTAGAGAACGTGCTGCGCTTGCTGCTACGGTCATTTCTTATCGCTTCAAAAGTGCAGTAAGGGATGTAGGTAAAGTATTGGGGCTGCAAGAAACTCAGCTTGATTACTTCATTAAGAACACCAACCGAAGAGATAAAAGCCTAGGCTGGCAGGCTCAGCTCACGCTATTAGGGCTACAACCTGACTCTTTAAAAGGTCAGCAGTTTATCCATTTAGTTAATGAAATCATCGGCTTTCCACGCCACCTATCTCAACATGTGGGCGGCTTCGTGATCTCTTCAGGCCCCTTGTATGAATTGGTTCCAGTCGAGAACGCCGCAATGCACGATCGCACAATTATTCAATGGGATAAGGATGACCTTGAAACTCTGGGGCTGCTTAAAGTTGATGTACTTGCACTTGGTATGCTGTCTGCCATTCGAAAATGCTTCGACCTGATCAAGCGTATTCATGGTCGCTCGTTAACGATCGCAGAGATCACTCGCCTTAAAGATGATCCTCAAGTTTATGGCATGATTCAACGAGCAGACACCGTTGGCATATTCCAGATTGAGTCACGAGCTCAAATGAGCATGCTTCCAAGGCTCAAGCCAAGGACGTACTACGACTTGGTGATTCAAATCGCTATCGTACGCCCAGGTCCTATTCAAGGTGACATGGTGCACCCTTATCTCAAGCGCCGTGATGGTATTGAGCCAATCAGCTATCCCTCGAAAGAGGTTGAATCCGTTCTATCGCGCACTATGGGTGTGCCTATATTCCAAGAACAAGTGATAAAGCTCGCTATGGTCGCTGCAGGGTTTACAGGTGGTGAGGCGGATCAGCTCAGACGTGCGATGGCCGCTTGGAAGAAAAACGGCAACGTATTTAAATTTAAAAACAAGCTCATTGAAGGCATGCAAAAGCGAGGCTATGACATTGAGTTTGCCGAGCAAATCTTTAAACAGATATGTGGCTTTGGTGAGTACGGCTTCCCGGAGAGTCATTCCGCTTCGTTTGCAGTACTCGCGTATTGTTCAGCTTGGTTAAAATGCTATTACCCTGAGTGCTTCTACGCCTCCTTACTGAATAGCCAACCTATGGGGTTCTACAGCCCATCGCAATTGGTACAAGATGCTCAGCGACACAATGTGGCGATACTCCCAGTATGCGTGAATGCCTCTCAAGACAACCACACCGTTGTCTCTCAACAAAATGGTTTAGCCATACGTTTAGGGATGAGACAAATCAAAGGCTTGAGTGAACATGGTATCCAGAGTGTGTTAGCTAACCGGCCGAGCTCGGGTTATCGCCACCCTAGCCAGGTAAAACAGTTATCAATCAACAAGAAAGACATTGAGCTACTTGCCTCAGCAAATGCGCTTCACAACGTTTCAGGTGACCGCTTTCAAACTCGCTGGGCGATTATGGACTCGGCCTCTGATCTACCCTTGTTTAGTCAAATCGATGACAGCTTTGAAAAAGGTAATGACGAACAAGGATTGCAACAACCCAATGAGATGCAGGATTTACTTGAGGACTTCACCAGTGTTGGGATCTCTTTGAATAAGCACCCCATCACGTTACTGGAAGAGGCTAATCGACTAGGTCGATTCACTCATATGAAAGACTTAAAACAACAACGACACAAATCCATGGTCACCGTTGTTGGGCTTGTAACGGGTAAGCAATCCCCCGGAACCGCAGCAGGCGTCACCTTTGTCACACTGGAAGATAATACGGGCAATATTAATGTGGTGGTATGGGGAGCAACGGCGCGCGCTCAACAGCAAGCGTATCTCACAGCCAAGGCGTTAAAGGTGCAAGGCATCCTAGAAAAAGAAGGTGAAGTGGTACATGTAATTGCGGGGAAGCTTATCGACATTACCGATGAGATTGTTGGCTTAAAAACCAAGTCGCGAGACTTTCACTAACAACTCAAGCGACTGTTTTATTGAGGAGAATAGAGAAACGAAAAAGGGAAGCATCTGCCTCCCTTTATTTCAAATTGTTGAGTTATACCTCAACGTCAGCTTCCGTACGTCTTTTCTTAAATTCCCTATATAGTAATAAGCTTAAAGTCATAACAACTTTAGACGTTAACCATATCATTAAGAGGAACTACCTTAAATTGTGCGTGAAAAGTTACGTGAGTAGTTGAGCATATTTTGTGACGATTAATATGCTGCATCAATAATAGCAAACGTTTTCCATAAGGTCACTCAAAACAAACCACCTGTCGGTATAATTTACAAAATCTGTCGCATACGCTCCTGCGTTACCTCAACCAACAAGTCCGGTTGGAACTTAGAAATGAAGCGGTTACACCCTACTTTCTCGACCATTGCTTCATTAAAACTTCCACTTAATGAAGTATTTAGCGTAATAAACAAGTCATGCATTCTTGGGTCAGTTCGTACTTCGTGTGTCAGCTTATAACCGTCCATTTCAGGCATTTCGGCGTCGGTGATCATCAACAGAATTTCTTGATTGATGTCTTTCCCTTCGTCACACCAACCCTTGAGTAAGTTCAGAGCTTCTAAGCCATCGCAACACTCAATGATGTTTAATCCAAGTTGCGACAAAGTGCCTTTAATCTGGTTACGTGCCGTTGAAGAGTCATCAACGATAAGTACGTTTCGGCCAATCATCTCTTGAGCTAACTGCTCATCTAACACACCTTCAGAGATCGACACATCGTAATCGATGATCTCTGCTAGCACCTTTTCAACATCGATAATCTCAACGATTTTGTGTTGATCTTCTTCTTGAATATGCGTGATAGCGGTTAGGTAGTTTGCACGACCTGTTGTCTTTGGTGGCGGCTGGATTTCAGTCCATGTTGTATTGACGATATTACGCACCTGTCCAACCAAGAAACCTTGTACAGTTCGGTTGTACTCCGTAATGATCAAGTTACTTTCTTGAGACTCTGCACGTGACGGCGGAAAGCCAATCGCACTTCGCAGATCAATCACAGGTACTGATTCACCACGTAAAGAAGCCACCCCTGTAATATGATGGTGGGAGCCCGGTAAGCGAGTAAGTACCGGCACTTTTAGCACTTCTTTAACTTTAAATACGTTAATCGCAAATAATTGGCGACTATTTAAGCTGAATAACAAGAGTTCCAGACGGTTTTCACCAACCAGTTTCGTTCTCTGATCAACCGAATTTAAAACGCCAGACATACAACACCTTAGTGACAAATAATAACTGTGGCTACAATAGCCTACTTCAATGGGTTAAAGCAAAGCGCTAATGCACAGAATGCTTAAACTAAGTACAACAAATGTTGTTATACGAAGCTTAAGTACATGGAAAGGATCGGGGAAGGCTAAAAGAAGAGAAAAAGAGTTAGCCTTCAATAACTTTCATTAGCAACTGACCGTCGTAGAGAGCCTGCTTAATAAGTGCAGCACCTGGCATGGTTGCTTGCTTGTAGAATCGAGATTCCACCAGCTCTAAATCTTGATGGTAAACCGATAAGCTCTGCTCTTCGATACACTTTTGAATCGCCGGGTACAGAACGCTCTTAGCTTGGTTGATAACACCACCGACTAAGATTTTCTCTGGGTTAAACAGGTTAATCACAATGGCAATCGCTGAACCTAAGTAACGGCCTAACTGCTCAATCACTTCGACAGCCAGTGGGTCACCATCAGCCGCAGCAGCACAGATTTGTTCAATCGTGACATCTTCAAAAACGGTAAGCGTGGATTCTTCACCATTGGCTAGGCGCTCTTTCACTTGTTCACGAATCGCCTGTGAACTCGCGACCGTTTCTAAACAGCCTCGATTACCACAATGGCAAAGTTTGCCTTCCTTATCGATCTGGATATGACCCAATTCACCGATGTTACCGTGACGACCTTGCAGAACTCGGCCATCAAGAATAATCCCGGCACCTAAACCGTGGTGAATAGAGATTAAGACAGAGTTGTCATTATCTTGAGAATTACCAAACAACTTCTCAGCCAGCGCCCACGCGCGAGTATCATTGGCAATAAAAACCGGCAAGCCCGTTTCTTTGTAGATCTCAGGACCCAAAGCTAAGTTTTCGACATTGTAATGCGGCATTTGCAACACAATACCCTGCTCTGAATTCACAAGGCCTGGAAGCGTGACCGCGATACTGGTTACCCTGTCGAGCTGCTCAGCATAAGTTTGGAAGAATTCGTCGATTTCATGAAGAAGACGCGCAAGTACATCATCTTGGTCGCGTTCGTGAATGTCGATCTTCGTATCGATAAGCACATCGCCGCCCAGTTCATGAAGCGCGATAGTAAGATACCCGCGTCCAAGACGCATCGACAAGAATTGCCAACCTTCATTGTTGGTTTGCAAGCCAACAGCAGGACGTCCGCGAGTCGTGGCTTCTTGAACCGTCGTCTCGTGGATAAGGTGAGCTTCCATGAGTTCACGGGTTATTTTGGTAATACTCGCCGGAGCCAACTCACTTTGTTTGGACAGATCGATACGAGAAATAGGACCTTTAAGGTCAATTAGTTTATATACACGACCAGCATTGACCTGTTTGATATGATCAATATGGCCCGGTTGAGCCATGTACATTTTACGCTCCAGAAATCATCAACGAGATAATTTTTTTACTTTGCGAAGTAATTGTGAAGTCACTTGGTATATCGCCGTGACCAGTATCACGTATATACATGAATCTTTGTGTATCGAGTCAAATAGTTCGAGGAAAATTAACACCCACATCGATAATTTACGACTTAATTTTCAGAATAAAACATCGCGTTTGAGCCCTGAATTCAATAATTAAAGGCAAATCAAGAAATATCCTCCTAGCTCCCAATAAATTATCAATTAATGCATATACTTAATTCAGTCTTTTAAAAAGATTACTGGCCTCACTCTAGGAGTATTCATGACAGCTGAATTAAGAAAAACGAAAATCGTCACAACGCTAGGCCCTTCTACCGATAAAGGTAACGTGCTTGAAGAGATCATCAAAGCCGGTGCCAATATTGTTCGTATGAACTTCTCCCACGGCAGCAGCGACGACCATATACAACGTGCAGAAAAAGTCAGAGCAATCGCAAAAAAACTGGGGACACAAATCGCTATCCTCGGCGACCTTCAAGGTCCCAAGATTCGTGTGTCGACATTCAGAGATGGAAAAATTCAACTTGCTGTTGGTGATGAATTCACCCTCGACAGCAGCCTAGGTTTAGGCGAAGGCAATCAAGAAGCCGTTGGCCTCGACTACAAAGAGCTGCCGAATGATGTCTCAGCCGGCGACATTCTGTTACTTGATGATGGACGTGTGCAACTCAAAGTCACCAAGGTCGAAGGTTGCCGCGTTCATACCGAAGTCATCATTGGCGGTCCGCTATCCAACAACAAAGGCATCAACAAAAAAGGCGGTGGGCTTTCTGCAGAAGCGCTAACCGACAAAGACAAACGAGACATCGTCACCGCCGCCCAAATCCAAGTCGATTATCTCGCTGTCTCTTTCCCTCGTAACGGCGAAGACATGCACTACGCTCGCCAACTTGCGCGTGAAGCGGGTTTAGAAGCTCACCTGGTCGCCAAAGTAGAGCGAGCAGAGACAGTATCGACCGTTGAGAACATGGATGACATCATAATGGCTTCAGATGTGGTCATGGTGGCTCGTGGTGACCTCGGAGTAGAAATTGGGGACCCAGAGTTAGTCGGTGTACAAAAACAGCTTATACGCCGTGCTAGGGCCCTTAATCGCACTATCATTACTGCAACTCAGATGATGGAATCAATGATCTCCGCTCCAATGCCTACCCGTGCTGAAGTAATGGATGTCGCGAACGCTGTGCTTGATGGTACAGATGCGGTAATGCTGTCAGGTGAAACCGCTGCCGGGCAATACCCAGTAGAGACGGTAAAATCGATGGCTGAAGTGTGTGTGGGCGCCGAGAAGATGGCAAATGTCAATCAGTCCAACTACCGAATTGACCGCACTTTCGTGACAGCAGAAGAAACAGTATCAATGGCAACCATCTACTCTGCCAACCACATGGAAGGCATTAAAGGTGTGGTCACGCTGACTGAGTCTGGCCGCACCGCTTTGATGATGTCTCGCTTAAGTGCTGACATGCCTATCTACGCGCTGTCTCGTAACGAAGGAACGTTAAACCGCTGTACCTTGTATCGAGGCGTAACCCCAATCTACTTTGAGACAGAAGCCAAAGACAGCTTTGACATTGCATTATCGACACTTGCTTGCCTAAAAGAGAAAGGACACCTCAAGTTTGGTGATCTCGTGATCATTACCCAAGGCGATATCATGGACGTGGCTGGCTCAACTAACTGTATGAGAATCCTACCTGTCACTTAACTCTCAGCGCAGCGGATAAAGCCAATAAACAGCGACAACATGAGATAAAAGTAAAAGGGTTATCGAACCAAGTTCAATAACCCTTTTTCATTTCAGTACATGACGAGCTATATGTGCACACCACGAGGCTAGCTATAGCATTCCGCCCGCATTATTTATCAATAACAACACTTGCCAGTTGGGGCATATGCGAACTGCGAGCGTTTTCCGTTGTGGTATAAGTTTCAACGAATCGGTAGCCGGCCTCTAAACCCAATTCGTAATCATGGAGCAAATCTTCTTTGTCACTCATTAAAGAGCTCGATTTTAACGGTCTACTTGGCGCGATCTGCACCACAAAGGCATCGTCTGGAGGAGAATTCAAAAAGTCTTGAGTCAACGAGTAAGTTTGATAGTGCACCATCAACATGTCAGCCAACCCAGAATCAAACTTATCACCAATTAAATGGCTTAAACGGTAAATATCATCAGCGCCAAACAACCATCGACCACCATTAAGCAAATCTAAATGCCCACGGTCACGCTTCTGTTCTTTAGAGCGTAGGATCTGCTGCTGGAAGAAAGAGGTCCAGTCAGTTTTCCATTGCTCCACTTTTTGTTGCCAATGGCCTTGAACACTATCGAACGATTCTCGGAACCACTCCAGCTCCTCGGCAGTTACCGGTTTAGGTGCTTGAATTTTCTGTTGCTGCTGCGGAGCTTGAACTAGCGGTCTCCCCTCTTCATCCGTTACAGGTTCTGTACGAATCACAACAATGGAACGAGCCTGCCTACGCCACGCCTCTTGAACGGGAATAGAGGCAGACACGCCGCCATCCACATAAGCACTATCACCAATCAAGATCTCATCATTGTACAAACGAGGAATGGCACAAGTTGCTATCATCACCTTATACCAATCGTCTCCCAACAGAGGGAAGTAGTGATCTCGTAAATCTTTAGAACCCGTTACCGCCGCATAGAAGTGCCGCTCACCTAAGGTTTGTCGCCCTAAATCAAGGTCGAGCTTGTAGGGATAAGCCATGATTTGCTCTAAAGCCCACTCAAGCCCTAAATTCTTCCTGTGCCGTATGTAAGAGAACAGATTGAAGAACTCTGGAGAGGTGGTCAGGTCAAGGACAAAAGAGCGCCCTAAGCCTTTATCACGGCACAAATAGGCACATAAGTTGAGCGCACCTGCCGAGGTACCAAAAAACTCATCGAAGGGGTCAAAATTAGAGAGGAGAAAAGCGTCGAGTACGCCTGAGGTAAAAATACTTCTCTGTCCGCCACCTTGAGCGACCAGTGCTGTTTTACCAGCAATAAACTTAGCGTAATAATCTAAGTCTATTGCGGTATCAATATTGGTTACGAACCCACTATTCATTATTTCCTGAGTATCAAAACTCAGCCTCGCAATAAATGGTATTAACTACCGATCGCAATAAAGCCAAATGAAAGAATGATTACGTAGATGAACGCTGTAATTTGTAGGGCATTTTTCAGATTATGTTCCATAGACACCTCTGGCTTATTATTAATTTGTTGAGTCACTATTTAAGTACTATCAGGTGTGTGAAGTATCTTCAAGAATCGTCGAAATTAGTCGCACGATATTGATGTAACCATCACAATTAGTAAGTGTATGGATAAGGATATACTCATGAATAACAAAGCAAATATGATGACGTTGGTTGCACTTTTCTCGGTTTCGAGTGTTTATGCCTCACCGGAGATCATTATTACTCCAATGGTTGGTTATACCGCCGGAGGGAGTGTTGAAGATCAAGATGGTAAAAACTATGACATGAAAGGATCTGAAAATTACACCTTTGCCATTGAAACGCCGCTTGAGAAAGGACGTATTGGTTTCTTTTACTCGAATCAAAGCTCAGAGCTGGAAACGCTTAACCTAAGCTCTTCAATCCAATACCTGCACTTTCAAAGTAGTATTTACTACCCTGCATCTTCGGTTCTGTCAGGGTACCTAGGTTTAGGACTGGGCGCCTCTTATGTTGATGTGGACTGGGCGAAAGATAAATACGGTTTCTCGACGTCGATTTTTGGCGGTTTAGAATATAAGTTTAGTGACCGCTTAGCGCTCAATACCCAAGTTCGTTGGTTAGGTACCGTCGTAGATAACGACACAACCGGCGTATGCAACATTCCAAGCAATGGCCAAGACTGCATTATTCGCTTTGATACAGACTGGATGAACCAATTCCAAGCCAATGTCGGATTAAGTTTTACTTTCTAAATGACAATGCATACTACAGAAATGAAAAAGCCAGCTAATTTGCTGGCTTTTCGTTATATCGTATTTTTCAGTTCAACTTTAGAACTTATAGGTCACACCCAGAGCACCGCCTAGTTGCAACTCAACACCTTTGTACATATCAAGTTCAGGGTGAACCTGTGCGTAAGCATTCCAGCCTTCGTAGAAGTTCACTTTAACGCCTAACGGCAAGCGTAAGCCAAAGTCGTCACTCCATTCAGCCCAAGCACCCGCGCCGACGTACCAGCTCAACGGAGCTTCAGTCTCGAACTGACCTCGCTTCCAGATGTAATCAAATGCAGCGCCGTCATTACCAATAGTAACACGGTATTTCTGGTCAAACTCAACAACGGCACTCAGATCTTGGTCAACGGCTAGACCAACTTCTAACGCAGGAGCTTCAGAAGCGTGAGCTAACGAGGCAAGGCTGCCGCACATAAGGCCAATCAAGTAACGATGTTTCATAGTATTCTCAAACTGTTTCAAAAAACGGTAGGTTAATTAAATACCGACACCATTTGTCATCATAAGGTTAAAGATAGCAGGCCATCAAAGGTGATATCCATAGGAGAGTAATTTCAAATGAATGGTAAATAACTGAGAGACAAAAGAATAAGTTTGATGAAACATAGCTAAACAGTAGAAAACAAAAAAGGAGGCCTTTCGGCCTCCTTTCAATTTATTGAATCAGTGAATTAACCGTTGTTACGGATCCACTCATCCATGTCTGTTTTCAGGTTGTCAGATTTAGTACCGAAGATAGCTTGTACGCCACCCGCTACTACTACAACACCTGCAGCACCTAGTTTCTTCAGCTTGTCTTGGTCAACAACTGCTGTATCAGCAACTGCAACACGTAGACGAGTGATACAAGCGTCAAGACCAGTGATGTTCGCTTTACCGCCGAATGCAGCAACTAGCTCACCAGCAAGTTCAGAACCAGTCGCAACTGCTTCTTCTTCTGACTCGTCTTCACGACCAGGAGTTTTAAGGTCTAGAGCTTTAATCACAGTGCGGAATACGATGTAGTAGATTGCAGCGTAAGCAATACCACATACAACCATTAGACCCATCTTAGACGCGTTGCCAGATAGAACTAGGAAGTCGATTAGACCGTGTGAGAAAGATGTACCGTGTACAAAACCTAGAGTGTTCGCAAGAACGTAAGCAGAGCCAGCTAGTAGAGCGTGGATTGCGTACAGAACAGGAGCAACGAATAGGAATGAGAATTCAATTGGTTCAGTGATACCCGTTAGGAATGAAGTTAACGCAGCAGAAGCCATGATACCCATTACTTTAGCGCGGTTTTCAGGCTTAGCTGAGTGTGCAATTGCGATTGCAGCAGCAGGTAGACCGAACATCTTGAACATGTAACCACCAGCTAGCTGACCGAAGCCATTGCCCGCTGCACGAGATGCGTCATCAGCAACTAGGTAACAAGTAAGAACACCGTTTTGAGTTTCGCCAGCAGCGTTTACACAAGTACCAGCTTCGAAGAAGAAAGGTACGTTCCATACGTGGTGAAGACCAAATGGAATTAGAGAACGCTCAACGATACCGTAGATACCAAACGCCACTTGTGGGTTTTGGTGAGCAGCCCAATCAGAGAACGCAGAGATAGCGCCGCCAACTGGAGGCCATACTACAGATAGTAGGATTGCTAGACCGATCGCAGAGAAACCTGTGATGATTGGCACAGCACGCTTACCAGCGAAGAAGCCAAGGTACTCAGGAAGTTGAATACGGAAGAAACGGTTGAATGCCCAAGCAGCAACACCACCGACTAGGATACCACCTAGTACACCAGTATCGATTTTATCAACGCCCATTACACCGGCCATTACGCCTAGTGTAGCAGTCATGATGCCGTAACCAACGATTGCAGCTAGACCAGCTACACCATCGTTGTTAGTAAAGCCAAGTGCAACACCTACTGCGAACAGTAGTGCCATTTGACCGAATACTGAACCACCAGCTTGCTCCATAAGGTTTGAAACAATTTCTGGAATGAAAGGAAGATCTGCTGCACCGACACCTAGCAAAATACCCGCAACTGGTAAAACTGATACTGGAAGCATCAGAGACTTACCAACTTTTTGCAGGCTAGCAAAAAGGTTCTTAAACATGTTTATGCTCCTGATAAAGATAAAATAATTATATGGGTTCTAACGGCACACCCCCGTAGCCTATATGTTAGCACCCAGTGAAAATGTAACCATGTATTGCATTATATTTTCTGCCGCTAAATATATATTGATGCAGAACTAACTTTCTAGTGACTTACGAAATTTAGTTTCAAAACACGTCTTGGATCACATGTCAAATCTAGAAATGCAATGGTTTACAATAAAATAAAGCATTGAAATTTAAGAGCATTTTTACAAGTCATTATTATTTTACTGGGTAAATAAAATAAGAGTAAATGTTATTTTTAGTAACAAAATTACAAATGTTATAATTCACGCTCTCAAGTTCAACATAATTCGTAAACATTAAAAAAAAACGTATTTTTGGTGATCAAAAACACAAAAAGGGAGCTTTCGCTCCCTTTTATTTGTTTAGTTAGTTTTTTATCGCAAAAAAAGTTTTTGGTAATTTTTGGTCGTTTGTTCAGCAACCTCTTTCATCGATACACCTTTTAATTGCGCGATGTAGGCCGCCACTTCCACAACATATGCAGGTTGATTCTGCTTCCCACGATATGGGATCGGTGCTAAGTATGGAGAATCCGTTTCAATCAGTAGCCTATCTAACGGCAGACTCTTAACGACCTCTTTAAGCTCTGTTGCCTGCTTAAAGGTCACAATACCTGAAATTGAGATATAAAAGCCCAGCTCCATGGCCGCTTCAGCAAATGCCTGATCTTCGGTAAAGCAGTGGATTACACCACCACACTTCTCTGCACCACCATCACGAAGAATAGCAAGTGTATCTTCACGCGCATTACGGGTATGTATGATCAAAGGCTTGTTCAGTTCAACCGCTAGTTCAACATGCTGTTTAAATCGCAGTTGCTGCAGTTCAGCCGTTTCAGGCTGGTAATGGTAATCAAGGCCAGTTTCACCGATGGCAACGACTTTAGAATTGCTCGCGTATTCACGCATTCTTTCTAAACTAAAGTCACTCTCAACATCAAGAGGGTGAACGCCACAAGACGCGTTAACGTTATCAAACGGTGCAATCATTTCGAGCATGTTTTCAAACGAATCTAGTGTCACACCTACAGAAAGTAGTTGGTCAACATTCGCTGCTTTTGCTTTGTTCACGACATCTTCTACACTGGTGTGTAAATCTTGGTAATCCAGCTTGTCTAAATGACAGTGGGAATCTACGAACATGTTTCCTCGCAAGTGGCTATCAGCCAATTCATTATGAGTAGCTCCGTATTGAGCCCAGGGTGTTGCTTCAACTGCTCAGTCAATATCAACAGTTTATGTGCTGCAGTATAGGCGCTTTGATAAGACATCACCTCACGCAGCGCATTAGCGCTGGGAGTGATAGCCGTATTCGCTAAGCCAAAATGCAGCTTCTGTACGTCAGACAATAAGTGCCATAACCAACCCAATTGAATCAAAGGGTCTTTGCTAAGCTCTGTCGAGAACTTTAGCATGTCAGGTTGAGTGCCTTTGATGATATTAACGAAACCGTCGAACACTTTCTCGGAAGCGTCAATACCGCCCTCTTCAAACATCGCTTTCGCTTTCAACGGAGCATTGTCGTTAAGTGCCAAAATATACGCAGGAACGGCCTTACCCACTTCTCCATCTAGCCATGCTGAGCCCGCTTCCAATTGTGGGCTCACCACATTGAACTGCTGACAGCGACTGATGATGGTTGGCATTAATCGATTACTGTTACGAGTCGATAAAATGAAAATACACTGGCTTGATGGCTCTTCGAGAGTTTTCAAAAGAGCATTAGAAGCCGACTCGTTCATCGCTTCAGCAGGCTCAAGCAAGATAACGCGTAAACCGCCCAACTGGGATGACTCTTGAGCCCAGCGATTACTAGCACGAACTTGATCAACCGTGATCGATTTGCCTTCTTTCTCTGGCGAGATGACATGAAAATCGGGATGACTGCCCGACTTCATTAACTCACAGCTATGGCAAAAACCACACGCCTCACTTTCATAGTTTGTGCACATTAATGCATCGGTAAGTTGGCTAATGAGAGCGTCAACGCCCAACCCTTCCGGCGCATTAACAATCACCGAATTAGGAAAACGCTCAGCATCGAGGCTTTTTTTCCACTCACTCCAAACTGGTGTGAGCCAAGAATACACTTCCGCCATGACTACCTACTGTTGGTCTAGCCACGTACTAAGCGCTTGCTTAATATCCGCGGCTACTTGTTCTATCTCTTGCTCTGCATTGATCACAAGAACCGACTCATCTTGCGCAGCGATCTCAAGGTAACGTTCACGCGTGCGATCGAAGAAAGAGATATCCATCTTTTCAATTCTATCGAGCTCACCACGGCCACGTGCACGCTCAAGCCCTACTCTAGGGTCTAAGTCCAAGTATAGAGTTAGATCCGGCTTAAAATCGCCTAGTGTGGTTGCTTTCAATGATTCCATTGTCGTACGCGCGATCTGGCGACCACCACCTTGATACGCTTGAGAAGACATATCATGACGATCACCCAATACCCATTTACCGCTATCTAAAGCAGGCTTAATCACGTTTTCGACTAATTGAACACGTGCAGCGTACATCAGCAGTAACTCAGTCATGTCTTGAAGCTGTTCGCCTTCGTGCTCTTCTTTGACCAGTGAACGCATCTTTTCTGCCAGAACAGTACCGCCTGGTTCACGAGTGTTTACTAGCTCTTCAACACCAGAAGCTTTCAATGTCTCAACAATGGCATTGATAGCTGTACTTTTACCCGCACCTTCAAGGCCTTCAACCACGATAAATTTCGACTGATTCATAATTCGTTCTTTATTTGTTTTTTCTTAATTGTTTTAAGTAAGCTCGTACTGCACGGTTGTGCTCAGCCAAACTCTTTGAAAATACGTGCCCACCTGTGCCACTCGCGACAAAATAGAGGTAATTGCTCTTTTCTGGATTCAGAGCCGCATTAATTGACGCTCGACCTGCCATGGCAATCGGCGTTGGCGGCAGGCCACTCATAGTGTATGTGTTGTATGGCGTTGGGGTTCTTAAATCTTTCTTACGGATGTTGCCATCATAGCTATCGCCCATTCCGTAAATCACCGTCGGATCCGTTTGTAGACGCATACGCTTGTTTAAGCGGTTAACGAATACAGACGACACACGTTCACGCTCTGAAGCTACGGCCGTCTCTTTCTCAATAATAGAAGCCAGAATCAGAGCTTCATAAGGTGACTTAAGAGGCAGTTTATCCGCTCTGTTTTCCCATTCATCGTTCACCACGTTCATTAGGTCTCGATGGGCACGCTTCAACAAATCTAAATCGGTTGTGCCGTAGGTGTAGTGGTAGGTTTCCGCTAAGAACAAACCTTCTAGCTTCTCATTTTCAATGCCAAGCTTTTCAGCGATCTCTTTTTCAGACACACCATCTAACGTCTGTTGAATGAATTCATTGTCTTTTAGCTGCACGAGCCATTCGTCGAAACGACTGCCTTCAACAAAGGTGATGGTAAACTGGTGCTCTTTACCCTCTACAAGCACTTGCAGCGCTTGCTCAAGCGTTAACCCCGGCTCTAGCAGGAAAGTACCCGCTTTTACGTCAACAAGCTCAGGGTGAAGCTTACGGATTAATTTCTCATAAGGAGATGCCTCAAATAGGCCCTCATTGATTAACTGAGCCAGCACGCGGTTAAAGCTGCTGCCTGAAGCAACGGTAACTACCTGCGGCTTTTCTAATTGAATAACTTGTTTCAGGTTATCTTGTGCTTGGTTATACACATAGAACCCGGCAGCGCCCGCTGCAATGAGGCACAAGATAATAAAAATAAATAACTTTTTGATCACGAGTTTAGTTGTCCTTGAAGGCTACGAGTAACGGTTCCAATGTCGAATTGGGTTTCACTAATACGGGTAACAGGGGCAACCCCTAAAATGGAGTTGGTGATGAAAACCTCATCAGCTTGCATGAGTTGAGGTAAGCAATAGTCACCAATAGTAACGGAAAGTTCAGTTTGGTTCAGCGCAGTTAACACTTGCTTACGCATAACTCCCGCTACACCACTTTGGGTTAGCTGAGGCGTACAAATCACCTCACCTTGGCGCCAAAACAGATTGGCCATGGTGGTTTCAATCACATTGCCAGAGATATCAAGAACCAAACCGTCAACTTCACCAGCTTGATCCATCTCGTCTTTCATCAGTACCTGCTCAAGACGATTGTTATGCTTGTGACCAGCAAGCAATGGGCTCAGCCCTAAAGCTTGGCGACAAATCCCGAGTTCAACTCCGGTATCTTGCCATGCCTCATAATGGCTTGGGTAATCAAACGTACTAATGGTAATGGTTGGCTTAGCAATGTTCTTAGTGCTGTAGCCTCTGCCGCCAGCACCGCGGCTAACATGCAGCTTTATTCCGGCTTTTCTACTATTGAACTTATTTGCACTTTCGAGGTGGCAGTTTTGGATGTGTTGAATTGCGCTATTGAGCCAAACGTTAACCACATTCCAATCTAATGCAGAAATACGTAACACTTTTAGACATTCATCGACACGCTGTTGATGGTCCTGAAAATGCTGGATCTGACCATTTTGGACAAGCATTGTCGTAAAACAGCCGTCTCCGTATTGAAACGAACGATCTAAGATGTCGATAGTTTGCTGGCTTTGTCCGTCAACCCAAAACATGTTTTTCCCCATAAAAAGAAACGGCTCAATGCTAAGCATCAAGCCGTTTAAAAACAAGTCTAATTATGACTATCTACGACGTTTAGGTCTTTTATAAGATGATTAAATCTTTTTGAAGATCAAACAGCCGTTTGTACCACCGAAACCGAAAGAGTTACATGCAGCATATTCCATGTTGCTAACTTTACGAGCAGTGTGAGGTACTAAGTCAATGTCTAAGCCTTCTTCAGGATCATCTAGGTTGATTGTTGGTGGAACAATTTGGTCAACCAGAGACATAGCCGTGATGATAGCTTCAGCAGAACCAGCGGCACCTAGAAGGTGACCTGTCATTGATTTCGTTGAAGAAACCAATACTTGCTTGCTGCCAGCTTCGCCAAGAGCACGTTTGATGCCCTTAACTTCTGCTACGTCGCCTGCAGGAGTCGATGTACCGTGTGCGTTAACATAACCGATTTGTTCACCAGTAATGCCAGCATCACGCATAGCCGCTTCCATTGCTAGTGCGCCACCAGAACCATCTTCACTTGGAGATGTCATGTGGTAAGCGTCACCCGACATACCGAAGCCAACTAGCTCACAGTAAATCTTAGCGCCACGAGCTTTAGCGTGTTCGTACTCTTCTAGAACCATCATGCCAGCACCGTCACCAAGAACGAAGCCGTCACGGCCTTTGTCCCATGGACGAGAAGCTTTTTGAGGCTCGTCGTTGCGAGTAGATAGTGCTTTAGCTGCACCAAAACCACCCATACCTAGTGGTGTAGATGCTTTTTCAGCACCACCCGCTAGCATTGCGTCAGCATCGCCGTATGCAATCATACGTGCCGCGTGACCAATGTTATGTAGGCCAGTTGTACATGCAGTAGAAATAGCGATGTTAGGACCGCGTAGACCACGCATGATAGACATGTGACCAGCAATCATGTTCACGATCGTTGACGGAACAAAGAATGGGCTAATTTTACGAGGGCCTTTTTCAGTAAGCGCTTGGTGACCTGCTTCGATCAAACCAAGACCACCGATACCAGAACCGATAGCCACACCAATACGTGGTGCGTTCTCATCAGTAACAGTTAGACCAGAATCATCAAGTGCCTGAACACCTGCTGCGACGCCGTATTGGATGAATAGATCCATTTTACGAGCATCTTTTTTAGACATGTACTCTTCGCAGTTAAAGTCTTTAACTAGACCTGCAAAACGAGTTGAGAAATTGGTTGCATCAAAGTGCTCGATATTCACGATACCACTTTGACCAGCTAGCAGGGCTTTCCAAGAAGATTCTACAGTGTTGCCTACCGGTGACAACATACCCATGCCAGTGACAACTACACGACGCTTGGACACGATTTTACACTCCGGAGATTGAGGTGATTTAAGATGAGGATAGATGAGTTAGAGAAAACACAGGCGGTCGAGGTGACCGCCTGGGAGAGATTATTACTGAGCGCTAGTTACGTAATCGATAGCTGCTTGAACAGTAGTAATTTTCTCAGCTTCTTCATCTGGGATTTCAGTGTCGAATTCTTCTTCTAGAGCCATTACTAGCTCAACTGTGTCTAGAGAATCTGCACCTAGGTCATCAACGAAAGAAGCTTCGTTTTTAACTTCAGCTTCGTCTACACCTAGCTGTTCAACAATGATTTTCTTTACGCGTTCTTCGAGGTTGCTCATTTTTTCTTTTCCTTTACAGAGTTCGCTTTATGCGATGTTTTCCGTAGTTTATTCAATCTATTGAAAGTTGCAAGGTCAACTTTTCTGGTCAAACCACAATTTTCACGATTTTAACCGAAATTACGTATGATCTTGACTTAAATCATGCACAAATGTTGCACATAATTTAAACCATGTACATACCGCCATTGACGTGAAGTGTTTCACCTGTGATATAAGCTGCCGCAGGCGACGCCAAAAATACCACAGCTTCAGCGATTTCGCGAGGGTCACCTAGTCGACCTGCTGGTACATTCGCCAAAGTTGCTGCACGTTGGTCATCATTTAGCGCTTTAGTCATGTCAGTTTCGATGAAACCAGGAGCAACAGTGTTCACTGTAACGCCACGAGACGCAACTTCACGAGCCATTGATTTAGTAAAGCCAATTACGCCAGCTTTAGCTGCTGCGTAGTTTGCTTGACCAGCGTTACCCATAGTACCCACTACAGAACCAACGTTAACGATACGGCCTTCACGCTTCTTCATCATGCCACGCAGTACAGCTTTAGACATGCGGAAGATAGGTGTTAGGTTAGTGTCGATGATGTCATTCCATTCGTCGTCTTTCATACGCATTAGTAGGTTGTCACGAGTGATACCTGCGTTGTTAACTAGAATGTCAATCGCACCGAATTCATCGTTGATGGTTTTCAGTGTAGCAGCAATTGAGTCAACATCAGTTACGTTAAGAGCAAGACCTTTACCGTTCTCGCCAAGGTACTCACTGATTGCAGCAGCGCCGCCTTCAGATGTAGCAGTACCGATAACTTTAGCACCACGCTCAACTAAAAGTTCAGCGATTGCACGACCGATACCACGGCTTGCGCCTGTAACTAGTGCAACTTTGCCTTCTAAATTCATCATAACTTCTCTATTAAGTGGTTATTACTTAGCAGCTTCTAGTGATGCAGTGTCATTAACTGCAGCAGCTGTCATAGTTTTTACGATTCGTTTTGTTAGGCCAGTAAGAACTTTACCAGGACCTAATTCAAGTAGCTTCTCAACGCCTTGCTCGTTCATCGCTTGTACACCTTCAGTCCAACGAACTGGGCTGTAAAGTTGACGAACAAGCGCATCTTTAATTTTTGCAGGGTCTGTTTCAGCAACAACATCAACGTTGTTGATAACAGGCAATGCTGGCGTGTTGAATTCTAGAGCTTCTAGAGCTATCGCTAGCTTGTCTGCTGCAGGTTTCATTAGCGCACAGTGAGACGGTACAGATACTGGTAGAGGAAGTGCACGCTTAGCGCCCGCTTCTTTACATAGTGCACCAGCACGCTCTACTGCCGCTTTGTTACCCGCGATAACAACTTGGCCAGGAGAGTTGAAGTTCACTGGAGAAACAACTTCACCCTGTGCCGCTTCTTCACACGCTTTAGCAATCGCTTCATCATCTAGACCGATGATTGCGTACATTGCACCAACGCCTGCAGGAACCGCTTCTTGCATTAACTGGCCACGTAGTTCAACTAGCTTGATCGCTTCTTTAAAGTCGATAACGCCAGCACATACTAGTGCAGAATATTCACCTAAGCTGTGACCCGCTAAGTTTGCAGGTTGCTCTAGGCCAAGCTCTTGCCATACACGCCAAATTGCAACAGACGCTGTTAGTAGAGCCGGTTGAGTGCGGAAAGTTTCATTTAGATTTTCTACTGGGCCATCTTGAACTAATGCCCATAGATCGTAACCAAGTGCTTCTGAAGCTTCAGCAAATGTTTGTTTAACAACATCATACTGTTCGCCTAGGTCTGCAAGCATACCGATAGCTTGAGAGCCTTGGCCTGGGAATACGATAGCAAACTTGCTCATTGTAATTTTCCTTTAAGCAAAGCAAAAAATTGAATAAGGCACATAAGTTATGTGCCTTGTTTGTAGGTTTTCGCTTAGGGTTAGAATTTAACTAACGCAGAACCCCAAGTGAAGCCACCGCCAAATGCTTCCAATAGAAGAGTTTGACCGCGTTTAATTCGTCCGTCACGAACAGCCTCATCTAAGGCTGTTGGTACGGTAGCCGCTGACGTGTTGCCGTGCTTATCAAGGGTGATCACCACTTGATCAAGTGACATTGTCAGCTTTTTCGCCGTTGCTGAAATAATACGGTAGTTCGCTTGGTGTGGAACTAACCAATCAAGCTCTGACTTATCCATGTTATTTGCAGCTAATGTGTCTTTAACCAGCTTAGATAGCTGAGTTACCGCCACTTTGAATACTTCGTTGCCCGCCATGTGCAGCCATTTATCCGCATCACCGCCACGCTCTGGTACTTCAAGGCTTAGTAGCTCACCGTATTTACCATCAGAGTAAATGTGAGTCGACAAAATACCTGGCTCTTCGCTTGCGCCTACAACCACCGCGCCTGCTGCATCACCAAATAAGATGATCGTAGAGCGGTCAGTCGGATCACAGGTTTTTGACAGTGCATCGGCACCAATCACCAAAACGTTCTTACACATGCCTGATTTGATGTGCTGATCTGCAACAGACAAAGCATAGACAAAACCAGAACACGCTGCAGCCAAATCAAACGCAGGGCAGCCTTTAATACCAAGCTTACCTTGTACCTGACACGCCGAAGACGGGAATGTGTGGCTACTACTGGTGGTCGCAACGATGATTAAATCAATATCTTCTTTGTCGATACCCGCCATTTCAATGGCATTTTCAGCAGCGTAAAACGCCATATCTGCAACGGTTTCGTTCTCCGCTGAAATACGACGCTCTTTAATACCTGTTCTAGCAACGATCCACTCATCGCTAGTCTCTACCATTTTCTCTAAGTCTGCGTTAGTACGCACCTGAGATGGCAAGTAGCTGCCAGTACCTAAAATTTTGCTATACATGAAGACTAATAATGCCTCTCGAGTAAAACCGCTTCCAAACGATCGCTAATGCGGCTGGGGACTTGTCGTTTGACCTCGTGTACTGCCTCGCCAATCGCGTTGACAACTGCAGATACATCAGCACTTCCATGACTTTTAATGACAATGCCGCGCAATCCTAACAAACTTGCGCCGTTATACTGGTCGGGGTTCAAGGTTTTTAATTCAGTAAATAGCTCAGAAAACAACATTCTGGCTATCCAACCCTTTATAGTTGAAGCCATCATGCGCGTTTTTAGCTTATCAATAAAGAGCTGAGCCGTACCTTCGCACGTTTTTAAGCAGACATTGCCCACAAAACCATCACATACGACGACATCAGCAGCATCTTGAAGGAGTTGGTTACCTTCAATATAGCCTATGAAGTTCACAGACTGAGTATTCGACAACATTTCAGCGCATCGTTTTACAAGGTCATTACCTTTAATTTCTTCGGCACCGATATTCAAAATAGCGACACGTGGAGCGCGACCTAAATGTTGTTCCGCTAATGCACTGCCCATCACAGCAAATTGGAAAAGCGAATCTGCATCACTAGACACATTTGCCCCTAAATCAAGCATCCATGTACGATTCCCTGAAGCGGTAGGCAAAGCTGAAACCAATGCGGGCCTATCAATGCCAGGGAGGAGCTTAAGTCGAAAACGGGACAGAGCCATCAATGCGCCGGTGTTGCCACCACTCACACAAGCATCGGCTTGAGAGTCGGCGACCAGATCAATAGCAGCACGCATGGAGCTACCCTGACTGTTACGCAAGGCTAGTGAAGGTTTTTCAGAATTGGAAATAACTCGATCACAATGCTGAATACTCAAACGAGAGTCAGGCATTCGACCTAATGAAGATAATTGAGATGTGATCGCGTTTCGATCACCTATGAGAATGACTTTTAGCTCTGGGAAATACGACAGTGCCTGCACGGCGGCAGGCACTGTTACACGAGGACCGAAGTCCCCGCCCATTGCATCAAGCGCAACGGTTAGATTTTGCAAAGGTCAACCTTACTTGTTGATAACCTTTTTGCCGCGGTAGAAACCTTCCGCAGTCACGTTGTGACGTAGGTGAGTTTCACCTGAAGTTGCGTCTACAGAAAGTGCAGCTGTAGTTAGCGCATCGTGTGAACGACGCATGCCACGCATTGAACGTGATTTCTTGCTCTTTTGTACGGCCATTGACCCTACTCCTATGTAAATTCTTAAAGAAGCAGTTACTTCTTCAAGCTTTTTAAAACATCAAATGGATTCGGCTTCTTGTCTTCCTCAATTTCTTCAGGAAGTTCACCAAACACCAAGTTATTTGAGTTAACGCTACATTTCGCATTATCGTGCATTGCTATTTGCGGCAATCCAAGAATGAACTCGTCTTCAACTAGTTGAATCAGGTCTAACTCACCGTACTCGTTCAGATCTACCAAATCGTACTCTTCCGGTGCTTCCTCTTCACTTTTCTCATTATAATAAGGAGTATAAGTGAATTGGACATCGCACTCATGTGCGAAAACCTCATTACAACGCTGACACTCTAAATCGACTTCGACGTTAGCTTTACCAGAGATAACGACTAATCGTTGTTCATCAAGCCCAAATGACAATGAGACTTGCGCGTCACGTTTTACGCCTTCAGTTGCCTCAGCTAAACGCTTAAAAAGACTGGTTTGGATGATGCCATCTAAATCTAGTCGTTTCTGAGCCGTTCTTGCCGGATCAACTGTACGCGGTATTTTTACCTTTTGCATAGGGCGCGAATCTTATCTTCCAAATCGAGTTTAGTCAAAGGAAATGGCAAAAAAAGTACACTTTTTTACCTTTCCCATACAGAGCATTATGAATAGCGGGATAACTTCCTATATCCTACTGTAAATGCTTCTATGAATTGTAAATTAAAATGAAAAATTACCAACTAGTTTTAGCCTCTACCTCACCATTTAGGCAAGAGATCCTCAAAAAACTACAAATTAGCTTCATTACGGCAAAGCCTGATTGCGATGAAACACCGATTCCGGGGGAGACTCCACAACAGTTGGTAATGCGCCTTGCTGAAACCAAAGCTAAGTCTTGTTTCATTGATCAACCAAGCTTAGTGATTGGATCTGACCAAGTCTGCGTGATCGATGGCGAGATAATAGGTAAACCTCATACTCGTGAAAAAGCGATTGAGCAGTTATCTCGTCAAAGTGGCAAGAGCATCACTTTCTATACAGGAGTAACCGTATGGAACAGCGAAACCCAACAAGCTGACACGCGTCTCGATACCTTTATTGTTCACTTCCGTGACTTAACCGAGCAACAGATCATCTCTTACGTTGAAAAAGAAGAACCTTACTGGTGCGCTGGCAGCTTTAAGTGTGAAGGACTAGGTATCGCTTTGTTCAAAGAGATGGAAGGAAAAGATCCGAACACGCTTATTGGTCTACCGCTTATTGACCTAGTCGATATGTTGGATGCGCAAGGAATGAGTGTGCTTTAACTCGCGCTTACCATTCTTACAGAGATTCCCTACTCCTTCCTTCGTCAGTCTAGGGAATTCTCTTGAACTTTAAGGTGAACACGATATGAAGACCATAGTAGTACCACTCAACTTTTAAAAAGGTCACTGCTGTCTCATAAACACTGCGGAAGACAGTAACCCAAAAGTTGTTCGACCGAGGTAACACGTAAACACAAGGTACTATTTTACTCGAATAGCAAAAAGTATCGTCATCCCCAAGAGTGAGGGACGAGCGAGTTGGGGATCTCTTGTAACAAGCACAAACAAAAAAGGTTGACGAAATTCGTCAACCTTTCTCAATTATAGATACTGAAGAACAAATTTAGAGACACTCTATACCTTCGTATCTCGTATCTCGTATCTCGTATCTTCTTAAAGCTTACGTAAACCAGTCAGCGCTTTTTCTAATCGCGCTTCCATCGGAGCTGAGATATCCATCTTCTCTTCACTACCCGGATGCGTGAACTTGATGTTTGCAGCATGTAGGAACAAGCGATCCAACCCAACCTTTCCCGTGTAAGCATCAAAACGACGATCACCATATCGGTCATCCCATGCAATTGGGTGGCCCGTATATTGAGTGTGTACACGGATTTGGTGCGTACGACCGGTAATCGGGCTCGCTTGAATCAGTGTCGCATCTTTGAACTTCTCTAAAACCTTAAAACGAGTTTCAGAGGCTTTACCATTCGGGTTAACACGAACGATACTGTTTACTTCATTTTTCAGCAGAGGCGCATTCACCACCTTACAGCTGTTCTTCCACTCGCCCATCACTAAAGCGAAGTAGTATTTTTGAACCGTTTTTTCACGGAATTGCGCTTGAAGATGTCTTAGCGCCGAGCGCTTCTTAGCAACAAGCAAGATGCCAGACGTATCTCTATCAATACGGTGCACTAGTTCAAGAAAGCGAGCTTCAGGACGAAGTGCACGCAATGCTTCAATTGCGCCAAACTTAAGTCCACTACCACCATGAACGGCAGTGCCCGATGGTTTATTTAGAATCAGCATGTGATCATCTTCATAAATGATGCACTGTTCCAATTCTGAAACCTTATTGAGTTTCGTGCTTGGCACGTTCTCTTCAACTTTCTCTTCAATGGTAACTGGCGGGATACGAACTAAATCACCAGCTTTTAGTTTGTACTCAGCCTTGATGCGTTTTTTGTTTACGCGGACTTCGCCTTTACGCACGATTCGGTAAATCATGCTTTTCGGGATGTTTTTTAATTGGTTGCGTAAGAAGTTATCAATACGCTGACCAGCCATATCTTCGTCAATATCGACAAATTGGACTTGGGTTCTAATTTCGCTCATTGCGCTATTGTATCACTGTCACTTTTGATAATTGAGATTTTCTTAGGTCTATTCTGAACTAATTTACTCTTAATTCTTGATCATCTACCACCAAATGGTCGCTGAAGTTCTATATTTCTTTGATTCTTCGAACAAAAAAGCACCAAGATTCCTGCAAATTAAAATATCAATTGATAAATTATTTATAGACAGTGAGTTAGAGCTATCAAAACACAAACAAAAACTGTTTTTTTTACAGCATTCCGACAAAGCAGATTGCTGTGTTTACCGACCACTGCTATAGTTCACAGCTGCTATCAACGGTTTGACTAAAATTTAAACAGACAATCGTTCATAAGCAAGTAAATGAGTAGATAACTCAGATTAGACAGTGCTGCAATTGGCGTAAGACACAGTCAACTGAGTCCCCTTATCGCTCTACTCACGTACGCTCATGTTGAGTATTCACCGCCACATCGCGGATCATAGGCTAACTCCCTATGATGACTGACGTGCCCCAGAGCATCCCTCTCCAGCCGGGAGGCTGCACCGATAAAGCCATGGGATCTGGCACCATGAGAAACGAAATAAAGCGATAAGAACAATGATGAAAATAAGAAAAGACAACGAGTATTTCTAAATGAAAAGAATGTTAATTAACGCAACTCAAAAAGAAGAGTTGCGTGTCGCTTTGGTTGACGGCCAGCGACTATTCGATCTAGATATCGAAAGTCCAGGTCATGAGTCAAAGAAAGCGAATATCTACAAAGGACGTATTACCCGTATTGAACCAAGCCTAGAAGCGGCATTCGTTGATTACGGCGCAGAACGTCACGGTTTCCTCCCTCTTAAAGAAATTGCCCGCGAATACTTCCCTGAAGGTTATACATACCAAGGCCGTCCTAGCATTAAAGAAGTGCTAAAAGAAGGCCAAGAAGTAATCGTACAAGTAGAGAAAGAAGAACGTGGTAGCAAAGGTGCTGCACTGACAACTTTCATCTCTTTGGCAGGTAGTTACTTAGTTCTTATGCCAAACAACCCTCGTGCAGGCGGTATTTCTCGTCGTATCGAAGGTGATGAGCGCACCCAACTGAAAGCAGCATTGAGCACTCTTGAGCTTCCTCAAGGTATGGGCTTAATCGTGCGTACAGCGGGCGTTGGCAAAAGCGCAGAAGAGCTAGAGTGGGACCTAAATGTTCTATTGAATCACTGGGGCGCTATCAAGCAAGCTTCAGATTCAAATGCAGCTCCTTTCCTAATTCACCAAGAAAGTAACGTTATTGTTCGCGCAATTCGTGACTACCTACGTCGTGACATCGGCGAGATTCTAATCGACAGCAACACTATTTTTGAACGTGCTCAAGCGCACATTCAACTAATACGCCCAGATTTCATGAATCGCGTTAAGAAGTACGATGGTGAAGTGCCACTATTTAGTCACTACCAGATTGAAAGCCAGATCGAATCGGCTTTCCAACGTGAAGTTCGCCTTCCATCTGGTGGTTCTATCGTAATCGATCCAACAGAAGCGCTAACTTCTATCGATATCAACTCAGCTCGTGCAACAAAGGGCGGCGATATCGAAGAGACAGCACTTAACACTAACCTAGAAGCAGCCGATGAAATTGCACGTCAATTACGTCTACGTGACCTAGGTGGTCTTGTTGTTATCGACTTTATCGATATGACTCCGGTTCGCCACCAACGCGAAGTTGAAAGCCGCCTACGTGATGCCGTTCGTCTAGACCGTGCTCGTGTACAAATTGGCCGTATTTCTCGCTTTGGTCTTCTAGAGATGTCTCGTCAACGTTTGAGCCCATCACTAGCAGAAGCAAGCCACCACATTTGTCCTCGTTGTACAGGTACTGGTGTTGTTCGTGATAACGAATCTCTAGCACTGTCTGTTCTACGTTTGATTGAAGAAGAAGCTCTGAAAGACAACACAGCACAAGTACTTGCTGTTGTGCCTGTTCCTATCGCGTCTTACCTTCTGAACGAAAAACGTCGCTCAGTAAACCACATCGAGAAGAACCAAGAAGTTAAGATCACTGTTGTTCCTAACTCTGACATGGAAACACCGCACTTTGAGGTTATCCGTGTTCGTGAAGGCGAAGAGTTCGATCTACTTTCTTATCTACTTCCTAAGAAGCTAGATGCTCTGAAAGAAGCAGAAAGCAAAGAACCGGCAGAACAAGCAATTCGTCCTAAGAAGATCGAAGAGCCAGCTCTGAAAGGCTTCGCAGCTCCAGCTCAATCAGCACCGACTCCAGCGCCAGCACCAAAAGCGGCACAAGAGAAGAAAGCTGAGCCAGTAGCACAAGAATCAGGCCTAATTGGTCGCTTCTTTAAGGCTATCGGTAGTTTCCTATTTGGCTCTTCAACTCAAGAAGAGAAGCAAGAAGAGAAACAAACTGAAGAGAAGCCTAAAAACAACCGCAACGGAAACCGTCAACGCCGTGACCGTAACGATAACCGCCGCCGTAACCAACGTGGTGAGCGTGGTGACAACCGTAACGATAACCGTGACAACAAACGCCGTCGCAAGCCTGCACGTGATGAGAAGCCTGAAGAGCAGAAAGATGCAGCTCCACAGCAAAATCGTCAACCTCGTAAGCCTAAGCAAGATCGCCGCAACAAGCAGCGTGACGAGCAGAAGCAACGCGAAGAGCAAGCACCATCTAAATTAGCAGAAGAAGGCCTACAGCTAGCGGCAGACGCACAAGCTGGTAAGTCAGATGCGCCAAAGGCTAAGCCTGAAGCGAAAGCTGCTAAGATCAAAGAGCGTCGCCAACGTCGTAAGCTGAACAAGCAAGTTCGTGTTAAAGACCAGCAAGCTCAAGCAGACGCGGCTGAAAACTCAACTAAGGAACAAAAAGCACCATCTGTTTCTAAAGAGCAAGCAGCAGCGAAAAACAAATCAGTAGCGCAAGAGCAAAAAGTTGCAGAGCAAGTTGAAGCAACTCAAGCAAATGGCGAGCAATCTGAACAGGAAGAACCGAAACAACGTCGTAACCGTCGTTCTCCACGTCACCTACGTGCAAGTGGTCAACGTCGTCGTCGCGGTCGTGATCGTCGCCCTAACCCATTCCGCCTACGTAAAGGTGGTGTAGCTTCTCCAGAGATGGCTATGGGTAAAGTGATGCCTCGCTTCATTCCAAAACCTCATCACAAACAGGCAAAACCTGAAGTGGCTGAAGTAGCAGTTGAAACGCAAACAGTGGTTAATACTCAAGAGCAAAATGTCGCTCAAGAGGCAGCTCCACAAAGCAGCGTTGTAATGGCAGGCGGTTTTGCATGTCCTGAACTGGCAATGGGTAAAGTGATTATCCGCCGTGAAGAGACTGCAGTAACTCAGGCACCAGTTGCTGAAGCTCAAGTCACTGAAGCTCCTGCTGTTGTTGAAGAAGCTCCAGTGGTTGCCGAAGCGAAAGTTGAGGCACCTGTCGTTGAAACTCCAGTAGTTGAAGCACCAGTTGAGACTGTGAAAGCTGAGGAAGCAGTTACTGAAGCACCAGCAGTTGAAGCTGAAGCGGCTGTCGTTGAAGCACCGAAAGCTGAAGTGAAAGTTGAAGAAGCGCCTGTTGCAAAAGCAGAAACGCCAAAAGCAACAGTTGCGAAGAAGCAAGCGGGCTCACCAATGACTAAAGCTCCTGGTCCTCAAGAGATCAAAGAGATTGAAGTGGTTGCAGCACCGTTCCGCACTGAACGTTTTGTACCAAAAGGTGCAGGTAGTCAGGTAGCGTCAAACAAAGCTGGCGCAGGCATGACTAAGCCAAACTACTAGTGTTTACTACTGAGTAATCATTAGAAAATCGAATCAAAGGCTGCTTATTTAAGCAGCCTTTTTCTTATCTGCTAATCGAATAAAAATTAATAGATATATTACTCAAAATTGGGTTCTACCTTGAACTTAGTCACAATTTTGGGTAGCATTCGCGCACTTATCTTTTCGACACTTAGCTATTGCCGCTCTTTTTCATCACTGTTTAGCTACGCAATACACTCGTGTCGGTAAATCCATTTTAAGCATAGCTGAGCACACATGTTCGAATTCCCACAATTTTCTAAGCACTCTGTAAAGAATGACGTACTGTCAGGCCTTACCGTAGCACTTGCTCTGGTACCTGAAGCTGTAGCATTCGCCTTTGTTGCTGGCGTTGACCCAATGGTTGGTCTGTACGCAGCATTCATCGTAGGTCTTATCACTTCAATCTTCGGCGGCCGCCCAGGCATGATTTCTGGTGCGACTGGCGCAATGGCTGTTGTAATGGTAAGCCTAGTTGCAACTCATGGTGTTCAATACCTATTCGCGGCAATTATGCTAGCTGGCCTTCTGCAAATTGCAGCAGGTGTCTTCAAGCTAGGTAAATTTATCCGCATCGTTCCACACCCAGTAATGATTGGTTTCGTGAACGGCTTAGCTATCGTTATTTTCCTAGCTCAACTTGGTCAATTCAAAGCACCGGATCTAACAGGTGCATTAACTTGGCTACCAAGCGACCAGATGACTCTGATGTTAGGCCTAGTGGCACTAACTATGGCGATCATCCACTTCCTACCAAAACTGACGACAGCAGTACCATCTTCATTGGTTGCTATCGTAACGGTGACGGCATTGGTTGTAGGTCTTGATCTTGAAACTCGTACTGTTGTTGATTTCCTACGTACTATGTCTGGTGACGAAGCAGCAACGCTGGCGGGTTCTCTACCGACTTTTTCTATTCCAGCAGTACCGTTTAACCTAGAAACGCTATACATCATCCTGCCTTACGCAGTGATCCTTGCAGCGATTGGTCTAATCGAATCACTACTAACGCTAACAGTACTAGACGAGATGACGAACACTCGTGGTCAATCTAACCGTGAATGTGTTGGTCAAGGTATGGCTAACGTGACGTGTTCAGTATTTGGCGCGATGGGTGGTTGTGCGATGATTGGTCAGTCAATGATCAACGTAAACTCTGGTGGCCGTGGTCGTCTATCGGGCATCGTTGCTGCTGTTGCATTGCTAATGTTCATCCTATTCGGTTCAGCACTTATCGAAATGATTCCTCTAGCAGCACTTGTGGGTGTAATGTTCATGGTTGTTATTGGTACATTCGAATGGGCAACGTTCAAACTTGCACGTCGCGTACCTAAGCAAGACTTCTTCGTTATCGTTCTTGTTACGGTTGTGACAGTAATGACTGACCTAGCGGTTGCTGTATTTGTGGGTGTTATTGCATCTGCACTGATGTTTGCATGGCAGCATGCTAAGCACATCTACGCGGATACTTGCATCAACGAAGCGGGTTCAAAAGAGTACAAAGTAAACGGTCCAATCTTCTTCGGTTCAACAGCGAACTTCCTTGAGTTATTTGACGCTCATGAAGATCCACAAGATGTAATTGTTGATTTCGCGAACTCTCGCGTAACCGACCACTCTGCTATTGAAGCAATTGATACCATTGCTGAGCGTTACGCAGCACAAGGTAAAACGCTGCACCTTCGTCACCTAAGCCAAGACTGTGTTGCTATGCTGCACAAAGCAGGTAGCTTAGTAGAAGCAAACGTAGCAGAAGATCCAATCTACAAAGTAATGTCTAAGTAATCTTAAACATCACTTTACGTTAGATATAGAAAGGCCGACATTCAATGTCGGCCTTTTTTATGGTTCATCGCGGATTAGCGGGAACTAAAAACAAAAACGGTAGTAAGTGATATGGTTTAGTCGCCAAACAAAAATCATACACAAACTACCGTTTTC